>NZ_JBLZMW010000018.1:0-120454 GCF_048553275.1 Pacificoceanicola niger | reverse complement strand
TTGAAGTCGTCCAGCACGTTCAGAAGCCGGAAGGCCCCGCCGTCAGCCAGCCGATCGGCCATGAAATCCATGGACCATGGTCATATTTGGCGCGTCCGGGACGGCCAGAGCATCCGGCACCTCCCGTTTCAGACGCTTGCGCGGCTTGATCCGCAGGTTCAGCTCCAGGGCGCAGTAGATGCGGTAGACGCGTTTGTGGTTCCAAGGGTGCCCTTTGACGTTCCGCAGGTGCAGAAAACACAACCCGAAGCCCCACGTTTTGCGTGCGTCTGTCAGGCCGACCAACAGGTCAGCGATCATCTCGTTCTGATCGCTGAGCAACGGGCTGTAGCGATAGCACGTCTCGCTCACACCGAACGCCCGGCAGGCGAGTGCGATGCTGACCCCTCGACGTCTTACAGCCTTGGCGGCCATTTCGCGACGATGAGATGGCCCGGCTACTTTTTCCAAGCGCCTCCTTCAGCAGATCCGCCTGCATGCTCAGGTCCGCAAACATGCGCTTCAATCGCCTGTTCTCATCCTCCAGGCTCTTCATCGGGCTGATCATGGACGCATCCATGCCGCCATACTTCGCACGCCACTTGTAGAAGGACGCCGAGCTCATGCCATGCTCGCGGCACAGCTCGGCAACCGGCACGCCGCCTTCAGCCTGACGCAGGATCGCAAGGATCTGTGGTTCGCTAAATCTCGTCATCTTCATCAGAACCTCCTCAGGTATCTTGCTGAGAAAAGTCTACGTCCCCATCCCCTTAGTTTTGGGGAGGATTACCACATGAACCCGGCGATAGCCGGAGCACAAACGTGTTTCGCGGATCTCCTTGATCCGCTTCTCCACGGCAACCGGATCGACGCGGCGAGACACTTGGTGGAACGTCAAACGATCAAATCCGATGGCGCCACACGCCGCCTTGATCGAGCCCGCCCGATCGCCGGACATCCCCCCAGTTCGCGCATCCAACCCGCTGCCCGGCAGCGCAGGCTTGCATGCGCGACAAGGGGAAGCTCAGAGCTTCTGCCGGATGGCGTCCGCTCTCCTTTGTCCTCGGAGCAATTGCAGACAAGGGCGCGCCATCTCGCGGTCCAGCATCAGATCGGACGCGATTCTTTTCAACCGACCTTTCTCGTCCTCATGCTGCGTCAGCCGCTTCATCTCTGTCGGCAAAAGAACCGCAAACTTCGTCTTCCAATAGAAGTGGGTGGCTTGGCTTATCGCGGCCTTCCGACCGATCCCGGCAACCGGTGTGCCTTCTTCGCTCTACTTGATAATGAGCGCCTTCTGCGCGTCCGAAACCTTCTATGCCTTCATGTGAATCCACTCCTCATCCCGTCAGGATATCTTGGCGAAAAACTCCAGCCTCAGATTGTCCAGTTTGCAGGGATCCGATCACCGGCGCCGCCGAAGTCGCGCTTAGAAACAGGAACACATCATCCGCGGCGATCCTGATTGAACGGCTGCCTTTCAGGTGCGCGGTGTCCTGAAATGAAGGTTATTTGAAACTAACTTGGCGAAATCCGTCATATCCATACCGCGCCAATCACGTACCGGGCAGAGAAAAATCGTTCGGGCTGGCGTGCTGAACACTGGCGATGAGGCGGGTGGCAGCAGATTGCATTTGAAGACGGCCATACGATGCGGGCCGAAGGCGGCGATGTCACAGCGCGTCAGGGTTTCCATGCGTCCGGCGCAGAACCTGCGATGATTTCGGACAGCGGATGGCCGTGGGTTTCGTACCAGCGGGCCTGTGCGGCGAAGGCGGCGGCATTCGTCGTGCGCCATTCCTTCTGCCGGGCCTCCGCGACGGCGCGGCGCAGGGCCGCGTCCGCCAGAGCGGAGAAATTGAGGCCAGGCGCGTACGCCGCGTCGAGCGTGATCGAGATCGTGCGGCGGTGGGCGGGGGCCTGTGACATAGCGTCTGCAAATACCGCAAGAAGGGGATCAAGCAAGATAACTCAGCTTGGCTCCTCCGCTAGCAGCGCGGCGAAATGGTCCAGGAACTTGTGCTTGAGGATCTTGCCGGTGGCGGCTGCGGGCAGGGCGTCGACCACAAATATTCGCGTCGGGCGTTTGTATCCTGCAAGTCGTTCGGCGGTGAAGGTCTTGAGCGCGGCCGCATCCACGGCGCCGGGGGCCGTTGGCTGCACGAAGGCGAGTATTTCCTCGTCGCCGCCCGCCTGCCGCCCAATGACGGCGGATTGCACCACGGCGGGGTGATCGTTGAGCGCGGCCTCTACCTCCGGCGGGTAGACGTTGAAGCCACCGCGAATGATCAGCTCCTTGGCCCGGCCAACGATGTGCAGGCGGCCCCGATCATCAATGCGGCCCAGATCGCCGGTGCGCAGCCAGCCGTCCTGCACGGTTTGCGCAGTGGCCTGCGGATTGCGGAAATAACCGAGCATGACGTGCGGCCCCTTGGTCAGCACCTCGCCGACGTTCGGATCTTCGCCGAAACTCAGATCGAGTGAGACCTCGACGCCGGGCAGGGGCGGGCCGACGGAGGTGTCGGGATCGCCGATGGCGTTGCGGGTGCCGGAGACGCCGGCGGTGCTTTCGGTCATGCCGTAGCCGTTTTGCAGCGGGATGCCGTAGAAGGCTTCGGCCTTGCGCTTCCATGCCGGATCCAGCGGCGCGGCGCCGGAGGAGACATAGCGCAGGGGCGCGTTTTCCAGTTTGGTGATGCCCTGCTTTTCGGCATAGGCCATGAGCAGCGCATGCATTTGCGGCACGGCGGGCAGAACGTTGGCGCCGTTCAGGAAGGCCTCATAGAGCTTGGCGGGATCGAAGCGCGGCACCAGTTCGACCACCGCGCCGACACGGGCGGAGGCCATGAGCATCGAGGCCACACCGAACACATGGGTCAGCGGCAGCGCGCCATAGACGTGATCCTCGGCGGTGAGTTTACGCAGATCGGCGGAGGCCTTTGCCGCGAAGAGCAGGTTGGCATGGCTGAGCATGACCCCCTTTGGATCGCCCGTGGTGCCGGTGGTATAGAGCAGGACGGCGGGCGCGTCCGGGCCATCAGGCATCGGTTCGGGGTCGGACTGGCCCTGTCCGATGTGCAGCGCGCCAAAGCCGGTGGGCAGGGCGGGGGCCTCGCCCGCGTGGGCGGCGGCCTCGCGCGAGATCCCGGAGGTATAGAGCGTCAGCACGGGATTGGCGTGGCTCCTGATCCGGGAGATCTCGGCGGCGGACATGCGGGCATTGATCGGCACACCCCATGCCCCGATACGCGAGCACGCATTGAGGAGGACCGGCATGGCCAGACAGTTTTCGCCGACGATCAGGACACGCTCTCCGGGGGCGGCGCCCTGTGCGCGGAGTAGCTCTTCTGCCTCGTGCGTGAAGGCGGCATAGGTGGCCCAGCTGTAGATCTGACCGTCGCAATCCTTGATGGCGGGAGCGTCGGGGCGGATTTCCAGATGTTGGTCGATGAGTTGATGGATGCGGGTGAACGCGGTCATGCGTCGCCTCCCTTGGGTAGGTTGGCGCGTTTGAACACGCCGGTGGCCGAAGCGATCAGTGTGCCGTCCTGATCCAACAGATCGGCGGCGAGGAACAGGATCGACCGGCCACCCCCGGTAACGCGCCCGGTGGCGGTGACGCGGCCGCCCACCAGAGCCGGGGCGAGAAACTGTGTGGCCATGGAAATGGTCAGGAACGGCGTGCGCCCGGTGGCGTCGGCAGTGAGAGAGCTGGTCGCGCCCATGGCGTTGTCGAGCAGCGTCGCGGCGACGCCGCCGTGCAGCACATTGTGCCGGTTTGTGTGCGCCTCGGTGATGTCGAGGATGCAGCGCGCCCCGCCGTCCGGGTGCCCGATTTCGAGCGTGTAACCGAGGCTGCGCTGCGCCCCGGTTTCGTCGCGGATTGTCTCGATCATGCGGCGGCCTGCGCGAGGTGGATGAAGCGTTCGAGATGGTAATCGGTATCGCCAAAGCGGTGATCGACCATCGACAGACGTTTGGCGAAGTGACCAAGGGCGTATTCCATGGTCATGCCGATGCCGCCGTGCATCTGGATCGATTCCTCCGCCACGAGGCGCGCTGTGCGACCGATGAGGTTTTTCGTGGCACTGACATGCAAGGCGCTATCCGGCCCGTCGAGATGGCCGCAGAGGTTGATGACGCTCGATCGCGCCTGCTCGATCTCGATCAGCACATCGGCCATACGGTGCTGCAGAGCCTGAAACTTGCCGATGGGCTGGCCGAATTGCTTGCGCTGCTGAAGGTATTCGACCGTGAGGGTCTTAATCGTTTCCATCAGGCCGAGCGCCTCGGCGCATTGCGCGGCGGTGGCGCGGGCGTTGGCAGTTTGAAGCAAGGCAAAGCCGTCCTCGGTCAGGCACGCGTCTTCAGGCACGGTGAGGTCCAGCGTCAGCTCTGCCGCGCGCCCGCCACCATTGAGCGGGTAGTCGCGCATCTGCACCTGATCCGCCGGAACGAGGAACAGGGCAATGCCCGCTTCCGCGTCGTGATTGCCCGCGGTGCGGGCGCTGACGACAAAGGCATCGGCCGCCGGGGCGCTGTGGACGACGGACTTGTTGCCGTTGATCCGCCAGCCGTCGGCGGTCTTCTGTGCCGCGGTCTGGACGTGTGACAGATCATAGCGGGACGTCGGTTCGCCATGGGCGCAGGCAATGATGCGACCCGCGATAAGCGCTTCGGTCAGCTCGGGACGCGTCGCGGCGAGGATCGTGCCGGAGAGAATTGCGCTGTCGATCAGCGGGGTCGGCAGACCGGCGCGGCCCAGTTCCTCGGCCACGACCATGATGTCGAACCCGGCGCCGCCAAACCCGCCCTGCGCTTCGCTGAACATCGCGCCGGGCAGGCCCATTTCGGTAAGCTGCTCCCAGAGGGCGGCATCAAGTCCGGTGTCGCTGTCGGTGGTGGCGGCGATTTTCTCGTGGTCGGTGCTGTCGGCGAGGAAGCGGCGCAACCCGTCCTGCAGCATCTGGCGTTCTTCGGTCAGTTTGAAATCCATGGGTCAGAGCTCCAGAATGGCCTTGGAAATGATCGCGCGCTGCACCTCGTTGGAGCCGCCGTAGATCGAGAGTTTCCGGTTGTTGAAATAGGCCTGCGTGGCGGGCAGGGCATAGGCGGGGCCGACGGGCTCGACGTTGCTGCCCTCGTCGAGCGCTTCGGAGACGAAGGGCGCGGCGTAGGGGCCGACCGCCTGTTTGGCCAACGCGTTGATCTGCTGGCGGATCACGGTGCCCTTGACCTTGAGCATGGAGCTTTCGGCGCCGGGGGCCTGTCCTTCGGCGGCGGCGGCGATGGTGCGCAGGTTCGTGGTGGCCATGGCCATCAGGTCGATCTCCACCTGCGCCACCTTGGCGGCGAAGAAGGGGTTTTCGATCAGCGGCTTGCCGTTCTGCATCTGCTCACCCGCGATGCGCTTGAGCGCGGCGAGACCGGCGCGGGCAAAGCCGACACCGGCGATGTTGGTCCGCTCATGGGTGAGCAGGTATTTGGCGTAGGTCCAGCCCTTGTTTTCCTCGCCGACGAGGTTGGCGGCGGGCACACGCACATCCTTGAACCAGACTTCGTTGACCTCCGGTTCGCCGTCGATCAGCACGATGGGGCGAACCTCGACTCCGGGGCTGTTCATGTCGATCAGCAGGAAGGAAATGCCCTCCTGACGCTTGCCTTCCTTGGAGGTGCGCACAAGGCAGAAAATCCAGTCGGCGTGCTGGCCGAGGGTGGTCCAGGTCTTCTGACCATTGACGATGTAGTCGTCTCCGTCGCGTACGGCGCTGGTCTGGACATTGGCCAAGTCCGAGCCTGCGCCCGGTTCGGAATACCCCTGGCACCACCAATCGTCGCCGTTCAGGATACGCGGAAGGTAGTGGGCCTTTTGCGCCTCGGAGCCGAATTTCATCAGCACCGGCCCCAGCATGGCGATACCGAACGGGACGATGCGGGGGGCGCTGGCGCGGGTGGTTTCCTCTTCGAAGATGTGGCGCTGAACCGAATCCCAGCCGGTGCCGCCGTGCTCGCGCGGCCATGTCACGCCCAGCCAGCCGCGCTGGTTGAGAATAGCGTGCCACTCCTCGTAATCCTGTTTGGTCAGGCGCTTGCCCGCCGAAACCTTGTCGGAGAGGCGTGTGGGCAGGTTGTCCGCAAGGAAGCTGCGGACCTCATCGCGGAAGGCCTTTTGTTCGTCTGTGTAGCTGAGGTCCATTTTACGCTCCAAGAATCTCGAAAAGTCCGGCAGCACCCTGCCCGCCGCCGACGCACATGGTGACGACGCCAAGCTTGGCCCCGCGGCGGCGCCCTTCGAGCAGCAGGTGCCCGGTCATGCGCGCGCCGGTCATACCAAAGGGGTGGCCGATGCTGATGCTGCCACCATTCACATTGAGTTTCGCATCGTCGATCTGCAGATGATCGCGGCAGTAGATCACCTGAGAGGCGAAAGCCTCGTTGAGCTCCCACAGGTCGATGTCTTCGACGCGCAGCCCTTGGCGTTCGAGCAGGCGCGGGATGGCAAAGACCGGGCCGATGCCCATCTCGTCCGGCTCGCATCCCGCCACGGCAAAGCCGAGGTAGCGGCCAAGCGGGACGATGCCCGCCCGCGCGGCCTCGTCCTCGTGCATCATCACCAGCGCGGCGGCCCCGTCGGAGAGCTGAGAGGCATTGCCGGCGGTGACGTATTTGTCCGCGCCCATGACCGGCTTGAGGCCCTGAAGGCCACCCAGCGTGGTGCCGGGGCGGTTGCATTCGTCTGCGTCGATGGTGAGGGTCTTTTCGCTGATCTCGCCGGTTTCGCGGTCCTTGACCGCCATGGTGACATCCATCGGCACGATTTCATGCGCGAACAGACCGGCCTCCTGCGCGGCGGCGGTGCGGCGCTGGCTTTCGACGGCCAGTGCATCCTGCGCCTCGCGCGCAATGCCATAGCGCGCGGCGACGGTGTCGGCGGTGTCGATCATCGTCGTATAGAGGTCAGGCTTGTGCGCCTCAATCCACGGCTCGCGGGAATGGCGCGGCGTGGGTTGGTTGAGCGAGATGCTCTCGACGCCGCCGACGAGCATGGCGCGCGCGCCCTCATTGATCGCGCGGCCGCCCATGGCGATGGCCTGCAGGCCTGAGGCGCAGAAGCGGTTGACCGTGGTGCCCGCGACAGAGACGGGCAGACCGGCACGGATTACAGCCTGCCGGCCAAGGTTGCCGCCAGTGACATGCTCGGGATAGCCGGTGCCCCAGATGCTGTCTTCGATCAGGACGGGATCAAGCCCGGCGCGGTCGACCGCATGGCGGGCGACGTGGCCTGCCATGGTGACGCCATGGGTTTGATTGAACGCCCCGCGGGCGGCCTTGCCGATGGCGGTACGGGCGGTGGAGACGATGACGGCTTTGCTCATTTGGGTGTTCCTTCGTTCAGGTCCGCAAAGTTGCGGCCTTCGGCAACAAGGCGTTCGAGGAGGGGCGCGGGTTGCCAGAAATAGGGGTCTGTTTCGGCCCAGATGCGGATATCGTCCAGCAGGGCAGGCAGGCCCGTCATGTCGGCCCAGAGCATTGGCCCGCCGCGCCAGCGCGGAAAGCCGTAGCCGTAGAGCAGGGTCACATCCACGTCGAGTGGTCGGGCGGCGATGCCTTCGTCCACAACCTTGGCGGCTTCGTTGACCATGGCGGCCATGTAGCGGCGCTGGATGTCCTGTTTGGTGAAACTTTGCTGGGGCCTGCCCGCGCGCGCCGCTTCGATCAGGGGCATGACCGCCATGTTGGGCGTGCCTTTGCGGCCCTCGTAGGTGTAATAGCCCTGCCCGGATTTCTGCCCGAGCCAGCCGAGGTCGACCATCTCGTCGGCCCATGTCGGAACGATGTCGCGCGGATCCCGGGTGGCGGCCTTGCGCTTGCGGGTCATGTAGCCGATGTCGAGACCGGCCAGATCGCCCATTTCGAACGGTCCCATGGGCAGGCCGAAGGCGCGGATGGCGTCGTCGATTTCCCACGGCGTCGCGCCGTCGAGGATCATCCGATCCGCCGCGCCGCGATAAACGCTGAGGATGCGATTGCCGATGAACCCATCGCAGACGCCTGCCTTGACGGCGGTTTTCTGCAGCGTCTTGGCAAGGGCGAAAGCGGTGGCGGTGACGTCCCGCGCGGTTTGGTCCGCAACGACCACTTCGAGCAGCTTCATCACATGCGCAGGCGAGAAGAAGTGCAGGCCGATCACGTCGGCGGGGCGGGAGGTGGTCTGGGCTATTGCGTTGATGTCGAGGTAGGAGGTGTTGGTGGCGAGGATTGCGCCCGGTTTCATCACCGTGTCGAGCTTGGCAAAGACCTCCTGCTTGACGGCCATGTCCTCGAAGACCGCCTCGATGGCGAGGTCCGCACCGCTGAGCGCGGCATAGTCGGTGGCGGTGCTCAGGCGCGAGAGGGGCGCGGCGGTGTCCTTCAGTTTACCGCGCTTGACCGCCGCGTCGAGGTTGCCGGTGATTGTCTGCCGCGCCTTCTCGGCGGCGGCGTCATCGCGTTCGATCAGCGTGACGGTGAGCCCGGACAGCAGGCAGGCGGTGGCGATGCCCGCGCCCATGGTGCCGCCGCCGATCACGCCGACATGGGCCATGGGACGGGGGGTGACGTCTTTGAGTTCCGGCAGTTTGGAGACTTTGCGGTCGTTGAAGAAGGCGTGGATCATGCCCGCCCGCTGCGGGGTTTCCATGAGGTCGAGGAACAGGCGGCGCTCTTCGCGGATGCCATCGTCGAAAGACATGGTGCAGGCGGCTTCGACGGCGTCGATGGCCTTGAGCGGCGCAACCTGACCACGGGCTTTCTTCTCCCAGGTGGCGCGGGCGGCGGCGAAGGCCTCGGCGTCATGCGCAGGATTGGGCAGGGCGCCTGTGCGGCGAACCGGGGCGTTCTGCTTCAGAAGGTCAAGGGCATAGGAGAGGCCGGCCTCGCGTGGGTCTCCTTCTGCTATACGGTCGATAAGTCCGATCTCCAGGGCCTTTTCCGCGGTAAGCGGCGCGCCGCTGCACATGATCTCCAGCGCCGGTCTGACGCCGGTGAGGCGCGGCATGCGCTGTGTTCCGCCCGCGCCGGGGATCAGCCCGAGGTTGACCTCCGGAAAGCCGAAGCGCGCGCCTGTGACCGCGAGGCGGTAGTGCGCGCCAAGCGCGATCTCGCAGCCGCCGCCAAGCGCCGGGCCGTGCACGGCGGCGACAACCGGTTTGGACGCATTTTCGATATGGGTGCAGACGTCCGGCAGGAAGGGTTCGACCGGCGGTTTGCCGAATTCGGTGATGTCCGCGCCGCCAAGGAACAGCGCGCCATCGCCGACGATCAGGGCAATCTCCGCGTCGTCCGCCTCGAAGCGGTCGATGGCCTGCCACAGCCCTTGCCGGACGGCGAGGCCGAGCGCGTTGACCGGCGGGTTCGCGATGGTGATGATGGCGACGGCGCCGTCGCGGTGGTAGCGGAATTTATCGGTAGCTTGGCTCATATGTCGGAATTCCGTTCCATTGAGTGAAATTTTTTCCCGGGTCAGTTGCGCAGGGTGATGGAGGGCGGCTGGCCCATCATGCGTTCGAGTTCCATGACCGCCTCGTTGAGACGCGGGCCGACCTCGGCCTCCATGCGCGCAACCGAAAGATCGTCCGGCATGGCCCCGGCGGTGAAGACCACCGGTTCGGCAAAGTCTCGGGCGTGGAAGGGTTTGGACACCGCGTGGATGTTGGCGGCGAAATACTGGTCCGGCGGGGTGATGGCAAAACCGCGTGTGATGAGCTGATCATAGGCCATGCGGCGGGCCGCATTAGCGCGTTCCTGTGTCAGGCCGCGATCGCCGAGGGCGTTGGCCACGGTGGTTTCGAACAGCTCTTCGGACATGGCGGCCAGCATCGTATGCCCGGAGGATGTTCCGGCGAAGGGCAGGCGGTGCCCGGCTTCCAGCCAGAGCGAGGACACCCCGCGCGGCCGCCATGTGCGCAGGATCAGCAGTTTCGCATTGTCCCGGACCAGCAGCAGGGCGAGCGTGCCGGTCTCGTCCGCCATCCGCTGCATGATCGGCGCGCAGACATCGACAAAGGAGATCGACGCCTGCGCTACATTGCCAAGTGCCAGCAGCGCCGGGCCGGGGCGATAGCGGTCGTGGCGGCGCGCGTGGGTCAGATAGCCCAGCGAGCGCAGCGTGAAGGTCAGCCGCGAAACGGTACTTTTGGGCAGGCCCGTGCGCTCTGATATCTCGGCGTTGCCAAGGCCGTCATCAGAGGCGCGGAAAGCGCGCAACACCATCAACCCCCTTGCGAGGGTGGTGGCGAAGCGGCGGTCCTTGGTGTCGGGAAGCGGGGTCATCGGCGGCCTTACATCGAGTTCGGGATCAATAGGGACAGTATCGGGAAGGCCATGAGAAGGGCCAGAACGATAATGTCGATCGCGAGGAACCGTGTGATCCCGGAGAAGATGCGATCAATCGGCACCTCCTTGCCCACGACGGAGGCAATGACAAAGACGTTGAGGCCGACCGGCGGGGTGATCAGACCGATTTCCAGCAGCTTGATCACGACGACGCCGAACCAGATCAGATCGAGGCCGTAGCCCTCGACCAGCGGCACCAGCAGCGGCAGGGTCAGCACCATGATGCCGATGGGATCGAGAAACATGCCGAGGACGAGGTAGATGACGGCGATGGCGAGCATCAGCAGGACCACATTGAGATCCGCCGCCTGCACCGCGCCGACGATATCGCCCGCAACGCCGGTGAGGGCGATGAAGGCGACGAAGATCTTGGCCCCGGCAGCGATGACAAAGATCGAGGTGGTCTGGATTACCGTCTCGCGCAGGGCGTCGATGACATCGCGAACGGTGAGCATCCGCTGGGCAAAGCCGATGAGCAGCGCCGCGGAGACGCAGACGGCAGCGGCTTCGGTCGCGGTAAAGATGCCGCCATAGATGCCGCCGACGATGATTACGAACAGCAGCACGGCGGGCCATGCGTCGATTGCCGCATCGAGGCGCTCGCGGGTGGTGATCGTGCCGGGGTATGCGGGGGCGGCAGAGGGCTCACGCATGACCCAGATCCAGATTACCAGGATGAACCCGAGCAGCGAGATCAGGCCGGGGATGATCCCGGCGAGGAAGAGCGAGGAGATCGAGGTTTCGGTAAAGATGCCATAGATGATGAAGAGGACGGAGGGCGGGATCAGGCTGCCCAACGTGCCACCCGCCGCGACCGATGCGGTGGCGAGGCGTTTGTCATAGCCCATGCGCAGCATTTCAGGCGAGCAGATGCGGCCCATGGTCGAGGCGCAGGCGATGCTTGATCCGGTGATGGCGGAAAACCCGCCGCAGCCGACGACCGAGGCCATGGCAACGCCGCCGGGCACAGAGGCCAGCCAGACCCGCGCGGCGTGGTAGATCTTCGTCGTGATCTCGGCCTTGTAGGCGATGTGCCCAAGGGCGACGAAGAGCGGGATCATCGACAGATCATAACTGTGGATCAGATCGAAGCTGTTGGAGAAGACGAGACTGGAGGTCGGACGCCAGGCGCGGTCCGGGTTGAAGGCCCCGGTGCGGAAGGCGAACATGAAAAAGGTGCCAACGGTTGCGACACCGGCCAGCGCAAAGGCGATGGGCACGCGCACGGCCAGCAGGCCGATCAGGGCGGCAAAGGCCACGAGGCCTACGAGGGTTCCGTCCATGGTCAGTGACCTCCGGTGGCTTGGTCGGAGAGGCGTTCGCCCCGTCTCAGGGTTCGGATATCGGCGACGATCATCACCAGAAGGCGCAGCCAGCAAATGACCATTCCAACAAGAAAGATCGCGCGTCCCGGCCATTTCGGCAGCATCAATTCACCAAAGAAGAACGAGGATTTTTCGATCGCGCCGAGCGTTTCGCGCCCCCCCGCCCAGATCAACGGCGCAAGCGCAAGCAACCCGAAAAGCGAGCCGAAGACGATGAGCCCATCGGCGATGCGAACGGGCAGGCGGTTGGTGACGAACTCCACCGCGATATGGGCGCGGTTCGCGGTGGTGGCGGCAAGCGGCAGGATCACCGCCGCGACCATCAGTTCGGCCACGATGACGGTGCTGTCGGGAATGCCTGAGTTGAACAGTGCCCGCATCAGGACGTTGGCCGTGATCAGCAGGCCAAGCGCCAGAACGGCACAGATGGAAAGATCGACGAGCAGACGCTCGATCCGACGCAGCATGGGGGCACCTGTCAGGTCAGAAGGTCATGGAAAGGCGGCCGACCCCGCGCGGAGGTCGGCCCGAACAGCTTAGCGCGTCCAGGGGTAACCCTGTTCGTCGCGTTCCTGCGCATATTTGGCCAGAAGGCTCTTGTACTGATCGAGCATTCCGGCGCCGTCGAGACCGACGGAGTTGGCACGTTCGATCCATGCGTCAACATACGGCGCACCACCTTCGACCAATTTGGCGCGGTCCGCGTCGGGCAGGGTGATGACCTCGACGCCCGCGTCCTTCATCGTCTGGATGGCTTTTTCATTGTCGGCGGTGATCAGGCGGCCAAGCTCATCGGCCATGCCCATCCCGGCGTCCATCAGCGCCTGCTGATTTTCGTCGGAAAGGCTGTCGAACATGTCTTTGTTCATCAAGATGCCAAGCGCGCCGACCTGACCCCAGTTCAGCAAGGTGTAACTGTCGATCACTTCGTGCTGCTTGAGCGCGGCAGTGGCGTAGCTGTAGCCCTGGCTGCAATCCAGCAGGCCGCTGTCGAGCCCCTGATAGGCGTCATAGACGGACATCGGCACCATGTTTGCGCCAAGGTCCTTGAAGGTGTCGCCATAGGCGCCGACGCCGCGGACCTTCAAGCCCTCGATATCCTCGACGGAGCGGATGGCCGCGCCCTTGCAGCCGATGTGCACGGCGGAGGTCGTGAAGGTGCCGATGTACACCAGATTCATGTCCGCAAGATTGGCCGCAATGCTTTCGTTGGTGCGCATCAGCTCGTCGGTGGCCTTCATGCCAACCCACGCGTCATCGTTTTGCAGCGGCAGGTCGGCGATGCCGTAAGCCACCATTTCCTGCGGGAAGTAGACCGAGATGATCGTGCCAAGGTCGGCCACGCCATCGGCAATACCGTTCAGAGCCGCACCGGCCTTGAACAGGGCGCCGCCCCACTGGATGTCGAATTGCAAATCGCCTCCGGAGAGTTCGGTGGCTTTCTCGGCAAACCAGCTCATGGACGCAGCGCGCGCGCCCCGGTTCGGACCGGCTTCGCCCAGGATCAGCGTGGTTTCGGCCTGCGCGGCGGACGCAGCGGTGAGCAGCCCGCAGAGTGCGGCTGTTTTGAAAAACGTCATGATTTCCTCCCTCAATTCCAATATGCGGAACTGTGTTCGCATAGTTGAACCAAATACAGCCCAAAACGCAAGCGATTTTCTGAGTGCCTGAAATTTTGGCGCGAGATGGGGGCTGGCAAGATATCGGAGGGGCTGGCCCCCGCGTCTGTGCTGGCGTAGCGTCCGGGATCATGGAAAATGCCGATGCCGTTCTGTCCCGCCTCCCTGTTCGCCTGAAAGAAGCGCGGACCGCGCAGGGCTTGTCGCTCGATGCGGTGGCCAAGCTGTCTGGGGTCTCCCGCAGCATGGTCAGCCAGATCGAGCGCGGCGAAAGCTCGCCCACGGTGGCGACCCTTTGGAACCTGACGCGGGCGTTGCAGGTGGATTTCGCCGGGCTTCTGGAGGATCAGCCAACCGCGCCACAGATCGAAGTGTTGCGCGCGGAGGCAGTGCCGACCATCGAGAATCGCGGCACCGGCTGCACGATTCGGATCTTGTCACCGCCTGAGGACGCCGGAGTGCATGAGGTCTATGAGCTGAGGTTTACGTCCGGTGGGCGGCTCGACAGCGCGCCGCATGGGCGCGGGACGCAGGAACATCTGACGGTGTTCGAGGGCGCGGTTCGGGTTGTCAGTGGTGAGGCGGTCGAGCACCTCGGCACCGGGGCGACCGCCCGCTATCCTGCGGATGTGGCGCATCGAATCGAGGCGGATGGCGCGGCGCGGGCCTTTCTCGTGGTAAAGACAGGCTAGGGACCGGCCTCGTTCTGGCCGCGTCGGGGATTACATCGACAGACATCGGATGCGACGCGCATCCGATTTGACGGATATAAATCCGTGATGCGGGAATCCTCCATTGCGGATTTCCCTCCGTGATGATAGATCGCCTGTATGCAACTCAAGGAGTCCCCCCATGTCTTCCGCTTTCCTGACCCAGATGACTAAAACCCTCGCAGAAATCGACGCCCAGGGACTGATGAAGCGCGAGCGCATGATTACCTCAGCGCAGGGCGCCGAGATCGCGGTGGGCGCGCGGGATGTTCTCAACCTGTGTGCCAATAACTACCTTGGGCTTGCGGATCATCCGGACCTGATCCGAGCGGCGCAGGACGTGATGGCGGACAAGGGCTTTGGCATGGCTTCCGTGCGCTTCATCTGCGGCACGCAAGACATTCATCGTGACCTGGAACAGGCACTGGCCCGCTTCCTGAAGAAAGACGATGCGATCCTCTTCGCCGCCTGCTTCGACGCAAACGGCGGGCTGTTCGAGCCGCTGCTGGGGCCGGAAGACGCCATCGTCTCGGACAGTCTCAACCATGCCTCGATCATCGACGGCATCCGCCTGTGCAAGGCGCGGCGCTACCGCTATGCCAACAACGACATGAACGATCTGGAGGCCAGACTGCGCGAGGCGCGGGATGCGGGCGCGCGGCATGTGATGATTGCCACGGACGGCGTGTTTTCCATGGACGGCTACCTGGCCAACCTGCCGGAGATCACACGATTGGCGCAGGCTTATGATGCGGTGGTGATGGTCGATGATTGCCACGCCACCGGCTTCATGGGGCCGCGCGGAGCGGGAACGCCGGATCATTTTGGCGTCGATGTGGACATCCTGACCGGCACGCTGGGCAAGGCGCTGGGGGGCGCGTTGGGCGGGTATATCGCGGGACCGCAACCGGTGATTGACCTGCTGCGCCAACGCGCGCGGCCCTATCTTTTCTCCAATGCGCTGCCGCCGTCAATCGTGGCCGCCGGGCTGGAAGCGATCCGGCTGGTCGAGAACGGGCAGGGCCTGCGGGAGCGGCTCTTTGACAATGCCCGATACTGGCGAAAGGGGTTGAGCGACCTCGGCTTTGACCTGCTGCAAGGGGAGCATCCGATCATCCCGGTGATGCTGGGCGAGGCGCCTTTGGCGCAGAAGATGGCGGCGGGGCTGTTCGAAGAGGGGGTCTATGTCTCCGGCTTCTTTTATCCGGTGGTGCCGCATGGCAAGGCGCGGATCAGGACGCAGATGAACGCAGCGTTAACGCAGGAACAGCTGGACCGTGCGCTTGCGGCCTTTGCCAAGGTGGGCCGGGATCTGGGAGTGATTTCATGAGCTTGCCAAACACGATGAAAGCGCTGGAAAAGTCCCACCCCCGGGAGGGGCTGTGGGCGGTGCAGGCGCCGGTGCCGGAAATCGGACCCGACGAGGTGCTGATCCGCATCAATGCCACGGGCATTTGCGGCACCGATATTCATATCTGGAACTGGGACGACTGGGCGCAGGCGACGATCCCCGTGCCGATGATCACCGGGCACGAGTTCGCCGGCGAGATCGTCGAAATCGGGCGGGATGTGAAGGGGCTGGAGATTGGCCAGCGGTGCTCTGGCGAGGGGCATGTGGTCGGAACGGAAAGCCGTCAGAGCCGCTCCGGCAAATTTCACCTCGATCCCGGCACGCGCGGGATTGGCGTGAACGTGCAGGGGGCCTTTGCCGAGTACCTCAAGCTGCCGGCGTTCAACGTGGTGCCGCTGCCGGATGACATCCCGGACGAGATCGGCGCAATTCTCGACCCGCTGGGCAACGCGGTGCATACGGCGCTGAGCTTTGATCTGCTGGGCGAGGATGTGCTGATCACCGGGGCCGGTCCGATTGGCATCATGGCCGCCGCCGTCGCGCGCCACGCCGGGGCACGGCACGTGGTGATCACGGATATCAATCCGGACCGGCTGAGTCTGGCCGAGCATGTGGTGCGCAACGTGCGTGCGGTGGACGTGCGCCACGAGGCGCTGCCCGATGTGGTCCATGAGCTGAAAATGAAACAAGGCTTTGACGTGGGCCTTGAGATGTCGGGATCGCAGCAGGCGCTGGATCAGATGGTCGAAAACATGATCATGGGTGGCAAGATCGCGCTCTTGGGCATTCCGCCGGGCAAGTCGCCGGTGGACTGGTCACGCATCGTGTTCAAGGCGATCACGATCAAGGGGGTCTATGGCCGCGAGATGTTCGAGACATGGTACAAGATGATCGCCATGCTGCAAAACGGTCTGGACGTGAGCCGGGTGATCACGCACCGGTTCGATGTGGCGGACTTCGAGCAAGGCTTTGCCGCGATGAAATCCGGGCAGTCCGGGAAGGTCGTTCTGAATTGGCGCAAGGGGATTGGCCGCAACGCAGTTTAGAACGTGACTGGTCTACAGGCCAGAGTCCTGTAATTCGCATTATGGTAAGTGAGTGGCTCAGCATTGCACATGGCGAAAACCGGCTATGCAATAGCGGGCCTCTGCTGCGCTGCAGAAATTCGTTAGGGTCGGCCCGAACGAACAGGAGACCCAGATGAAACCCGATACCAAACTTCCCGACGTCACCTTCCACACCCGTGTGCGAGACGAGAGCATCGGCGGTTCGAATCCGTTCCGCTGGGAAGACAAGACGACCGCTGATTATTTTGCCGGCAAGCGCGTGATCCTGTTCTCGCTGCCCGGGGCCTTCACGCCCACATGCTCGACCTATCAGCTGCCGGGCTTCGAGGACAATTTCGAGACGTTTCAGGCGCAGGGAATCGATGCGATCTACTGCCTTTCGGTCAACGACAGCTTTGTCATGAACCAATGGGCCAAGGCGCAGGGCATCCAGAACGTGCAGGTCATCCCCGATGGCTCCGGCGAGTTCACCCGCAAGATGGGCATGCTCGTGCACAAGGACAACCTCGGCTTTGGCGTGCGGTCGTGGCGCTATGCGGCCATCGTCAAGGATGGTGTGATCGAAGCGTGGTTCGAAGAGCCGGGCCTGATGGACAACTGCCCGGACGATCCTTATGGCGAATCCTCGCCGGAAAACCTGCTGGGCTATCTCAAGGGTGAGGCCGTCGCGGCGGAGTGATCGCAAGAGTCGGAAGATCCGCAAGGAAAACCGAGCCCCGCCCGGAGCGATCCGGCGGGGCTTTTTCATGACGCTGAACAGTGTCCACACGATCGGCTGTGCGCTGCGCGCAGGCAATCTAGCCTCGCGCGGCTCTGATCTCTTCCGGTCGGCTTGGCGGTCCCTCGCGCCATCATTGACCGTTTGCCTGTGGTGCGGTCCGCGATTATCCTGAGCCGGGACAATCACGTCCGGAGCCGCAATGAAATCCCTCGTCCTCGAAAAGCAGCACGACCTCAGCCTGCGGGACTTTCCCGAAATCGCGCGTGCGGAGGAACAGCTTGGCCCGCGCGATGTGCGGATCAAGTTGCATACGGTGGGAATCTGCGGCTCTGACGTACATTATTACACGCACGGGCGGATCGGTCCCTTCGTGGTGACCGAACCGATGATCCTTGGCCACGAGGCGGCGGGCACCGTGATCGAGACCGGCGCCGAGGTCACCGGCCTGCGCGTCGGCGACAGGGTTTGCATGGAGCCGGGCATTCCCGATCCGCATTCAAAGGCCACGCGGCTTGGCCTGTATAACATTGACCCGGCTGTAAAATTCTGGGCCACGCCGCCGGTGCACGGAATTCTGCGCCCGACCTGTGTGCATCCCGAAGCCTTCACCTATCGCCTGCCGGACACCGTGAGCTTTGCCGAAGGGGCAATGGTCGAGCCGCTGGCCGTCGGGGTTCATGCGGCGACAAAGGCGCGTGTGAAACCGGGCGATGTGGGCGTCGTTCTGGGCGCCGGGCCGATTGGCCTCGTGACCGCGCTTGCGGCGCTCGCGGCAGGCTGTGCACGTGTCTATGTTGCAGATCTGGCGGAGAAAAAGCTGGAAATCGCGGCGGGGCTCAGTCCGGCCATTGTGCCGGTCAACGTCACGGGCGGCTCGGTCGCGGAGCGGGTGTTGCGGGACACGGACGGATGGGGCGCCGATGTTGTGTTCGAGGCCACGGGATCGCCACACGCGGCCAGGGGCGTCTTCGAGCCGCTCGCGCCCGGTGGCTGTGTTGTGATGATCGGCGGGCAGCCGGACCCGATCCAATACGATGCGGGTGCGGCAATGATCCGCGAAGCGCGGGTCGAAAACATCTTTCGCTATGCGCATGTCTTCCCCCGCTGCCTCGGGATGCTGAGTTCGGGCGCGATTGACATAAAGCCCTTGATCACCCGCACCTTCGATTTCAACGACAGCGTGGCGGCCTTTGAGATGGCGGCGGCCGCACCGCCCGAAGATGTGAAGATGCAGATCGCATTGCCGCAGTAATACACCAGCCGGGGCGCCGGTCTTAGCCGACCTGCCTGCCCCGGCTCCAGACGCCGCGCAACAGCGGGGTGCCCTGATGGGTGCCGACCCGCAGCAGATCGCCGCGCAGCCCAAGGCGCAACGCGCCACGATCGTTCAGCCCCGCCGCCTCGGCCGGTGCCGCTGTGACCGTGCGCATGGCGCGCGGCAGATCCTGCCACAGGTCCCGCAACCGGAACGCCGAGAGCAGAAGCGCCGAGGGCACATAGTCAGAGGAGACGATGTCAAGAAGGCCCAGTTCCGCGAGCGTCAAAGCCGAGACATTGCCCGAATGGGAGCCGCCCCGAATGATGTTCGGCGCGCCCATCATGATGGCGATGCCCTCCTCTCTGCAGGCCTCCGCGGCCTCCACGGTGGTCGGGAATTCGGCAAAACCAACACCGTTGCGAGCCGAACCGGTGACCTGCGCGGCGCTGGTGTCGTCGTGGCTCGCCAGAACCGCGCCGAGACGGCGGGCCTCGACAACGGCCCCGGCTTCGTGGCGCTCGCCATTCCGGGCCTGCAGCCCGAGCAGGTGCGCAATATGGGCCTCGAACTCCGCATCGGTCATGTTGCGCTTCTTGGCGACGTACTGCTTGAGTTTGGACAGATCGCGAAACTGCCGCTGACCGGGGGTATGATCCATCAGGCTGACAATGCCGACGCGGTCGTCGGCTGTGAATTCCGCCATTTCCTCCAACAGGGTTTCCGAACAGATCTCGGCACGAAGGTGCAGGAAATGGCTGATACGCAGAGCGCCCGCAGTCCGCAGGCCGGTAATTTCGGAGGCCACGGCGCGGGCGTATTGGCCGTAACCCGCCTTCCCCGTGTGAATGGACCCGGCGCGCAGGGCGTCGAAGACCGTGGTGATCCCGGCGGAGGCCAGTTCGCCATCGTGCGATAGGATCGCGGACAGATGCGGCCAATCCACGCCCGGGCGCGGCTCCAGATGGCGCTCCAGATTGTCGGTGTGCAATTCGACAAGACCCGCCGTGACATGATCGCCCATGCAGTCGATTGCGCCATCAGGGCAGCGATCGCCTTCGGCAATCTCCGTTATGATTCCGTCCTCAATGGTGATCGACCCGGTCATTTCGCGCTCGGGCAGGACAAGCCGGGCGTTGGCGAGGCAGACGGAGCCCGTGGTGAGCGCATCCTGCGAGGACGCCAGATCGGCGGAGAAGAGTGGAGAGTTCATGTCACGTCAGTCCCGGTTCGCGGTTCATGGGATGCCCGGTTCGGGCGGTTTGGTCAGACCCGTCGCCGCCGCCATGCAACAAGGCAAGGGCGCGCGCGGCGGTCTGTTCCAGCGGTCCGTCGTTGGCGACGCAAAGGGCCGGTATCCCGGCGGGCAGCGCAAACTCCGCTCGGGCAAGCCGCGTTGCGATCATGGCCGCATCCTCGCGGCCCCGGCTGGCCAGCCGCGCGGCGAGCGTCTCAGGCGAGGCCGTCAGGTGCAGTACGGTGAGCGCGGGAAACACCCGTTGCGCTTCAGCAAGGACCCCGCGCGAAAGGTTCGCCATGCGGTCCGCGCCGCCCTGCACATCGTGCAATGTGGCCAACGGAATACCATAGCGCAGCCCGTGCGCCTCCCAGTGCAGGCAAAACGCCCCCGCATCCCGCAACGTGTCAAACGCGTCCCCGCTCACTGGCTGGTGACTCTCGCCGTCCGGATCGGGCGCGCGGGTGATGACCCGGCGCACCAACCCGATGGGCGCACGGGCGGCAATCGCCTGCATGACGCTGTCCTTGCCCACACCGGACGGGCCAACGACCGCGATCAGACGGCCGGTCATGCCGCCCGCCGTGGGCTGAAGTCCGAGACGTCGATTTCGCGGTCGCACACGCGCGCCCGCGCGGTCTCGTCATGGAAAATCCCGACAATCGCCGCCCCGCGCGACTTGGCTTCTTCGATCAGGCTCAGGACAACCTCACGGTTTGCGGCGTCGAGGCTGGCCGTCGGTTCATCGAGCAGAAGCGCGGGATACGGGTTGGCAAAGCCGCGCGCGATGTTCACGCGCTGTTGCTCACCGCCAGAAAAGGTCGTGGGCGACAGGCTCCAGAGCGTTTCGGGGATGTTGAGTTGAGCCAGAAGCGCGGCGGCGCGATCCCGGGCGGCCGCGGCCTCCATTCCGACCGCGCGCAGTGGCTCGGCGACAACATCCAGCGTCGGCACACGGGGCACGACGCGCAGGAACTGGCTGACATAGCCCAGAACCTCGCGGCGCAGTTGGATGATTTCGCGCGGTGCTGCGCGGGCCACGTCAAGATCACCGACCATGATCCGCCCCGACGCGGCAAGGTAATTACCATAGAGCATCCGCATCAGCGTCGATTTTCCCGCGCCGGAGGAGCCGGTCAGCGCCACGCATTCGCCCTTGGCCACGGACAGCGTTGCCCCCTCCATCACCCGGATAACCGCGCTGCCCTGATTGTGCAGGGTGAAGGTCTTGCTCACGTTCTGAATGTCGATCATTGGCTGTCTCCCTCAGACCTGCAGCACGCTGGACACCAGCAACTGCGTGTAGCCATGTTGTGGATCGTCCAGCACCTGATCGGTCAGGCCCTGTTCCACCACGTGTCCGGATTTCATCACCATCAGCCGATCCGCCAGCAGCCGCACCACCGCCAGATCGTGGGTGACGATGATCGCGCTCAGCCCCATGTCGCGGACCAGCCCGCGCAGCAGGTCGAGCAGCCGGGCCTGAACGCTGACGTCCAGACCGCCGGTCGGCTCATCCATGAAGACGAGGCGCGGCCCGGTGACGAGATTGCGGGCAATCTGCAGGCGTTGCTGCATGCCGCCCGAAAAGGTGGTGGGACGGTCGTCGATGCGGCCTTCGTCGATCTCGACCCGTTCCAGCCAGTCGGCGGCCTTGCCGCGAATGTCGCCATAGTTGCGGGCGCCGACAGCCATAAGGCGTTCGCCGACGTTGCCTCCGGCGGAAACCCCCATACGCAGCCCATCGCGGGCATGTTGGTGGACAAAGGCCCAATCCGTACGGCCCAGCATCCGGCGCTCCGGCTCGCTCATGGCGAGGGTGTCGCGCGGGCCGGTTCTGGTGTCGAACATCACCTTGCCGGTGTCGGGCGTCAGATGACCGGCCATGCAGTTCAGCAAGGTCGACTTGCCCGAGCCGCTTTCGCCGACGATACCCATGACTTCGCCGGGATAGAGATCGAACGACACGTCCTTGCAGCCGATATGACTGCCGTAGCGTTTCGACAGGCCCTGAACAGAGAGAAGCGGTGTCATGCGGCATCCTTTCCGCGAAAGCCTGCCGCTTGCCGGGCCTCGCAATAATCCGTGTCCGAGCAGACGAACATGCGCCCGCCTGCGTCGTCGGTGATCACTTCATCGAGGTAACTGTCCTCGGCGGCGCAAAGCCCGCAGGGGTGATTGGCCTTCGACGCTTCGAACGGGTGATCCTCGAAATCGAGGCTGATCACCTGCGTGTAGGGCGGCAGAGCATAGATGCGCTGCTCGCGGCCGGCGCCAAAGATCTGGATCGCGGCGTTATCCGACATCTTGGGGTTGTCGAACTTCGGGATCGGCGAGGGATCCATGACATAGCGCCCCTCCACCTTCACCGGATAGGCATAGGCGGTGGCGATATGGCCATGGCGGCTGATGTCCTCATAGAGTTTGACGTGCATCAGGCCGTATTCCTCCAGCGCGTGCATCTTGCGGGTCTCTGTCTCGCGCGGTTCGAGAAAACGCAGCGGCTCCGGGATCGGCACCTGATAGACAAGGATCTGCCCCTCGCGCAGCGGCTCTTCCGGGATGCGGTGACGGGTCTGGATGACGCTGGCGTCGCTGGTTTTCGTCGTGGTCTCGACCCCCGCGGTACGCTGGAAAAAGCTGCGGATGGAGACGGCGTTGGTGGTGTCATCCGCGCCCTGGTCGATGACCTTGAAGCGATCGTCGGGCGTCAGCACCGCAGCGCTGACCTGCACGCCGCCGGTACCCCAGCCATAGGGCATCGGCATTTCGCGGCTGGCAAAGGGCACCTGGTAGCCGGGAATGGCCAGCCCCTTGAGAATGGCGCGGCGGATCATGCGCTTGGTCTGTTCGTCGAGATAGGCGAAATTATAGGCTTGGTCGGTCACAGCAGCCCCCGTTCGGTCAAGGCAGTTTCGAGCGCGGCGGCGCCGGTGAAGTGGATCGCATCCATGCCGATGCTGCGCGCGCCATCGCAGTTCGCGTCCTTGTCGTCGATGAATACGCAGTCCTGCGGCGCGAGGCCGGCAAGGTCGCAGAACAGGCGATAGATTGCGGGATCGGGTTTGATCAGCTTTACATCGCCCGAGACCACCAGCGTTTCGAAAATCTCGCCGAGGCGGGGATGCGCTTTCAGCCCTTCGGGCCAGGTTTCCGAAGACCAGTTTGTGATCGCATGCAGCGCAACGCCCTTTGCGATCAGCCGGTCCACCAGCGCCCAGCTGCCCGGCACCGCGTCGGCCACGGTCAGCGCGTAGCGCGTCACGTATTGGTTCAGCCGTGCGCTGTCGTCTGGATCGTTCAGTTCGGCGGCAAGATCGGCAAACCGTGCGCCATGATCGGCGCGCAGGTTGCGGTCGGCAAAGTCGATGCGGGTCAGAAAGGCCTCCGCCTCGGCACGGTCCATTTCGGGCCACGCCAGATGCGGTTGCCAGTCGACCAGAACGTTGCCGATGTCAAAGACAACCTGTTTCATTCCGCCGCCTCCGGCACCGCGTCCGCCCCGGCCTCCCGGCGCAGCTTGCGCACCAGCTCCAACTCGGACTGGAAATCGACGTAATGTGGCAGTTTGATGTGTTC
The DNA here is from genome assembly GCF_048553275.1 of Pacificoceanicola niger. Taxonomy (NCBI): domain Bacteria; kingdom Pseudomonadati; phylum Pseudomonadota; class Alphaproteobacteria; order Rhodobacterales; family Roseobacteraceae; genus Pacificoceanicola; species Pacificoceanicola niger. The sequence goes on along the minus strand of NZ_JBLZMW010000018.1, from coordinate 97,237 downwards.
GAGAAAGCCGGTCGCCTGAATGTTGTCGGCGTGGTAGAGTACGAATTCCGCGTCCTGTGCCGGGGCGCCCTCGAAATCTTCGCCCAGTTCCTCCCACCGAAGCGCCCGGTCCACGAGCGCCATGGAAATCGCCTTGCGCTCGGTCTGGCCGAAAACAAGGCCATAGCCGCGCGTGAACTGCGGCGGTTCGGTCTTGGAGCCCTTGAACTGGTTCACGGTCTCGCATTCGGTGACCGTGATCTCACCAATCTCGACGGCAAAGCCAAGCTCGGGGATGTCCATCTCGACCGGCACGGTGCCGATGCGCAATTCCCCGACAAAGGCGTGGTTGCGGGCATAGCCGCGCTGAGTCGAATAGGCCATGCCGAGTGTAAAGCCCTCATCGGCACGGGCCAGGGCCTGCAGGCGCAACGCGCGGCTGGCGGGCAGCTCCAGCGGATCGCGGGTCAGGTCGGGCGGCGGCGTGTCGTCGTGGGGGGCCTCTTCGATCAACCCTTCACGGTTCAGGAAGTCGGTGACATGGGGGACCGGCGCGGGCGTGGCCTCGCGGCGCGGCGCCTCCGGCACGCCCCCATCTGCGGCCAGTTTGAAATCCAGCAGGCGGTGCGTGTAGTCGAAAGTCGGTCCGAGCACCTGCCCGCCGGGCAGATCCTTGAACGTCGCGGAGATGCGGCGGTCGCAGGTCATCCCGGCGGTGTCGATGGGCTTTGAGCCACCAAAGCGCGGCAGTGTCGTGCGATAGGCGCGGATCAGAAAGATCGCCTCGATCAGATCGCCACGGGACTGCTTGATCGCCAGAGCGGCCAGGTCAGGATCATAGAGCGAACCTTCGGCCATGACGCGATTGACCGCGAGCGAGAGCTGTTCGCGGATCTGCGCGAGGCTCAGCGCGGCGACCGAGGGATCGCCCCGGCGCTCCTCGGCGAGCCAGGCGTGGGCGTTTTCGATGGCGCGCTCGCCACCCTTGACGGCAACATACATCAGCGCACCTCGCTTGCGCCCATCGGCGCGTTGACTTGGGTGGATCGGGGAAGCGCGGCGAGGCGGTCGCCGCAGGTGAAGACGAAATCAAGCCCAAGCGGGAACAGCGTGTGGTTTTGCACAAATGCGTCAATGCCGGTTTCGGGCAGGGACAGGGTCTCTTGGGTTCGGATACCCGGCCCGGTCAGCCGCGCGCCCCCGGTGTACAGATGCGTGGTTTCGACGATCAGAGTCGCGGAGCGATCCGGATAATCCGGCGTGCCGATCGGATAGGCGTCGAGCGGCAAAAGGTCCGGCCAACGGCCGAGCGCAAAGGCGCAATCCCGCGGCCCGACCAAGGGCGCGCCGATGTGAAAGGCGATCCATTGCTTCACGGCGCTGTCGGCCATGTCCCCCGCGAGATAAAGCGGCGTGTCGGCATCGCAGAGCGTCAGCAGAACGGTTCCGGCGGCGGTGGACAAAGGCGCGGGCGGCGATGCGCCGTCAACGCTGTGGATCGTGCCGGGCATGGCCACGGCGGTCATCACGCCACGAAACACCTCGGCGGATTGGCGCGCGGGATCGGCAAAGCCGCCATCCAGTGCGGTGATGGTCATCAGTCTTCCCCTCGAACCATGGTAAAGAAGTCCACCTTCGTCGCGGCGGCCTTGGCCGCGCGACGGGTCTTTGTGGCGCTGGCCTCGGCCTCAAGAGCGTCCAAGAGTGCGGCGCGTAGTCGGTCCGCCGCGCCGGTCTGCATCAGCGCATCGACAAGCGCCGCTGCCTGTGCGTCATCCTTGTTGCGACCCTGGATGTAGGCGTGCCCCACGGTGCCATCGGCCAGCCGCAGCGCACAGCGCGTCACGGTGATTTCTCCAAGATTGAAGGCCGACCCGGTGCCGCCTGCCCGGCCGCGCACCATGGTGCTCCCAACCTCCGGCGCGCGCAGCCACTCAAACGCGGGTAGCGGTCCGAATGCCTTGAGCAGCTCTGAAACGCGGCCTTGCGGGGCGCGGGCCAGACGGCTCATCCAGGTCTTTCGGGCCATGTTTGGGTCGAATTCGTCTCGCATCTCGACAAATCTTCCATTTCCTATACAACTAGACTTATTATCGCAGACGCCGACCCATCCGGCGAGTCAGAAAGTGTGAAATTTGCGTGACAAAACTCCCCTATGGTCCGCGATCGCGGGCGCGCTGCGCGAAGATATCGCCGAGGGACGCTATGCCGCCGGTGACAAGCTGCCGACCGAGGCGCAGATGGCCGACCGCTTCGGCGTGAACCGGCACACGGTCCGCCATGCGCTGGCCTCGCTGGTCGAGGCCGGGCTGGTCCGGACCCGGCGCGGCTCTGGCGCTTTTGTCGCCGCGCGGCCCACGGATTATCCCATCGGGCGGCGCGTGCGGTTTACAGAGAACCTGCGCCGCGCCGGACGTCTACCGGGGCGCGAGGTGCTGCTTCAGGAGGTGCGCGCCGCCACAGAGGGGGAGGCGGCGGCGCTGGAAATCGCGGCGGGCGCGCGGGTGCTGGCGAACCACGGGCGATCTCTCGCAGATGGGCAACCGGTGGCGATTTCGGAATCGCTCTACCCGCTGGACAGGCTGCCAGGCCTGCCCGAGGCGCTGGCCGAGGCGCGCGGCGTCACCCATGCTCTGCGCGCCATCGGCGTGACAGACTACATCCGCGCCTCCACCCGGATCACCGCCGTGGTGGCCACGGCGACGCAGGCAGTCCAGTTGCAGGTCACCGAAGGAGCGCCGCTGCTGAAGACAACGAGCTTGAACGTCGACCCCAAGGGGGTGCCGGTCGAATTTGGCCGGACATGGTGGGCCGGGGACCGGATCACGCTGACTTTGGAGGAGTAGCGGGCGTTTGGGGTGGAGGCCCCGGATCAGGTCCGGGGCTGCGACGCCAAAGCCATCACTCGTATCGCTCCAGAAACGCTTCGGCGGTCAGCTCGCGGAAATCCGGCAGCGCCATGCGCAGCGCGTCATGGCTCCAGTCCCACCAGGCAAGCGCGATCAGACGGTCGGCAATCGCCGGGGGGCTGGCGGTGGCGCAAGACCCGCGCCGGAGTTCCGGCGACGATGGTGTAGGGCGCGACATCCTTCGTGACCACGGCCCCGGCGGCGACAACCGCACCATGGCCCAACGTGACCTCCGGCTTGACCATCGCGCCCGCACCGATCCAGGTGTCATGCCCGATGTAGACAAGACGCGCACGGCGATGGGCAAAGAAGGCGTCATCGCGGTCCGCATCGTCCCAGTAATCGTCCGAGCGATAGAGGAAATGGTGACAGGCGGCAGTATCAAGCGGATGGTCGGTGGCGCCGATCCGGCTGAAGGCAGCGATATTGGCGAACTTGCCGATGCGCGCATTGGCGATATCCGCGTAACGGTCGCAATAGCTGTAATCATCAAGGCTGGAATGTGCGATGCGGCTGCTGCGTCCGATTTCCGTGTAACAGCCAAAGGTACTGCCGGTGATCTCGCAGTCGGGATGAAGAAGGACATCTTCGTTCAGGCGCGGCATGGGTCAGAACGCCCTTTCTTCGCCGGTGAAGCAAAAGAATTTCCCGGTGTCGGCGAGAGACAGGCGGTCGGCGATGTCGAGAATGCCGCGCGCCACCACGTCGGGGCTTTCGTCTGCCCCGGCTCCGCCCATGTCGGTCCGGACCCAGCCGGGATCGACCAGCGCCACCGGTATGCCGTCCGGCTCCAGCATGGTGGCCAGCCCCTGCATAACCTTGTTCACCGCCGCCTTGGAGGCGCGATAGGCAATGCGATCGGCCTTGCGGTACCCCATGAATGCCATCTGGGAGGAGATGGTCAGGATTTTGGGGGCATTGCTCTGGCGCAGCCCCGGTAGAACGGCCTGCGCCACCGCCAGCGGGGCCAGTGTGTTGATGTGAAGGGTCTCGGCGAAGCCCTCGAAATCCATATCCAGCGGCGATTGTCGGTCCGGCCCGATGACGCCCGCGTTGTTGATGAGGATATCCACGGGGCCGATACCGTCCAGCGCGGTTTTGATGCCGGTTACGTCACTCAATTCCAGCGCAATCGTGCCATCCTGCCCGCTGCGTGTGGTGCCCGTGACATCGAAACCGCGCTCCGCCGCCTCGCCCGCCAACGCGCGCCCGATGCCGCGATTGACGCCGGTGATGAGGACCCGCACCATCAATGCCCCTCCCGGCTGCCGATCAAACGCGCGCGCAGCTTGCCCGAGAGCCAGTCCATCAGCATGACCATGAGGATCACAAGCACGATGTAATAGGCGACCTCTTCCCAATCCTTCTGGGTCTGGATCGCCTGCGTCAGCAAAAGGCCGATGCCGCCGCCGGTGATCGCGCCGATGATGGTGGCGGAGCGGGTGTTGGATTCGAGGAAATAGAGCACCTGGCTGAGCAGCACCGGAACGATCTGCGGGATCACGCCGAAGCGGATGCGCTGCACCGGGTTGGCGCCCGTGGAGGCGATGCCTTCAACCTGTTTGGCGTCGGTGTTTTCCAGCGCTTCGGAGAATATCTTGCCGAAGGTGCCGCTGTCCGTCACCAGGATCGCCAGCGCGCCGGTCATCGGGCCGGGGCCAAAGGCACGGGCAAGAACCACGGTCCAGATCAGCGCATCGACCCCGCGGACGAAATCGAACACCCGGCGCATGGCAAACCGTACGGCCATCAGCGGTGCAAAGCGTTTGGCGGCAAGGAAGGCCAGCGGCAGGGCGATAATCGCCGCCCCGAAGGTGCCGAGAAACGCCATAAGCAGCGTCTCGCCCATCGCCCAGGCCACATCGCCGTGCCGCCACATCGGATTGCCCCAGAAATCCGCCCAAGCGCCTTTGAGGTTCGAGCGGTCCGGATCGAGGCGGTCGCCAAAGAGGATCTCGGTCGGGGACCGGTCGTAATACGGGCTGTCGAAGGTATAGAAAAACAGCTCCCACCCCGGGAAATAGTTGAAGATCTCCGTCTTCGAGCGGGTGATGGTGATGCGGCCCTCCGGCGTTGTGAGGCTGACGCGCGTGCGCGACGCGTTAATCCAGTCGGGGACCTCCTCGGGCAGGTTGGTCATGATGGACCGCCCGTCGAAATGCGCTTCGATCAAGCCGAAGCCGGGCACGTCGATTTCCGTGGCATTGCCCGGCAGCAGGCGCACGACATAGCCTTTGCCAAGATCAACGGTGGTAATGGCATCGCCGGTGACCCACGCGGGGCGGGTGCCCTCGGGATAAGCGCCCTTGCGCTCGCCCTCGACGCTGTACTCGATGCCGCCGGAGCGGTGGTCGCGAGTCACATGAATCTTGTAGGACCAGCTGTCGGAGGCCAGAGTTACAGCATTGTCCCAGCGGGCCCGCTGCGCCAGTCCCATGATATCGAAGGCAAAGAAGATATAGGTCAGATAGGCCAAAACCACGGCGGGCATGGCAAGGGCTAACAGTCGCTTGCGCGCAAACAGACGGTCAGCCTCGTCCTGCATGAGGCTCAGGGTGGCGGTGGTCATGGGGTGGCCTCCTTCAGGCATGCCCGCCGGCCTGACCGTCGGTCAGACGGTTGCGCAGGCGGCTGGACAGTTGATCGAACAGGACGATGGAGCCGAAGAGCAGGATGAAAATGGCTGCTGCCTCGTCAAAGCGCCCCGGCCCCCAGGCCATGGCGTTGCGCAGCTCATAGCCAAGCCCCCCTGCCCCGACAAAGCCGAGGATGGCAGAGGCACGGATGTTGATCTCGAAGCGCAGCAAGCCATAACTCAGGAAGTTCGGAGCGACCTGCGGCAGCACGCCAAGCCACATGCGTTGCAGCCATGTGGCCCCAGTGGAGGCAAGACCCTCGACCGGTTTGAGATCGGCATTCTCGGCCACTTCGGAGAACATCTTGCCAAGCGCCCCGGCGGTATGGATGGCAATGGCGATCATCGCCGGAACCGGCCCGCCGCCCAGAACAAAGATCAGCACCAGCGCGATGACGATCTCCGGCACCGCCCGCATGATGTCCATGCCGCGCCGAAACAGCGGCGTAAGCCGTGGCCAGCGGGCCAGCCCGCGCGTCGAAAGCAGAGCCAGAACCGTCCCGGCCAAGGCGCCAAGGAGCGTGGAGACGGCGGCGATGTTCAGGGTCTCGACCAAAGCCGGAAAGAATTTCACGATCAGCGCGGGCAGGTCCGCGCGTTTCTCCCAGGCCTCGGACAGCACGTCGGCGGGATAATCCCCGAGATGCGCCAGCCCGTCCCAGAAGCCGCCGGCATTGCGGTCATCGGCCACGACGAAACCCGACACCATGAGCAACACGAAAATCAGCAGGGTCAACCCGCCGTAAAGGCGCTTGCGCTGCACCTGCTCCATGTAGTCGGACTGAATGCGCGACACGGGAGCCGGTCCGCTGGCGGTGATGTCTGTCATGTAAGGGAACCTTGGTAGAGGATGCCCGCGCCGGAGCCGCGCCGCTTACCCGGCAGGACCGGAGGCGTGCGGAAGTGACCGATACGGACGAAAAACGATGCCGGGAGCGTCGCCCCCGGCACCGGCATCAGGGCGGGATCAGCCGCCGATCTTCGCCTTGCGGGCTTCGATCACGCTCTCATAGGTCGAATGTTCGACCGGCATGAAGCCGAGGGTTTCACCGGCAGCCACGCCATAGGCGCAATCGGGGTCGGTTTCATACAGGTTGTCGACCAGCGTCGTCATTTTCGCCTTCACGTCCTGCGGCAGCGACTTGCGCAGCACCACCGGACCTTCAGGGATAACCTTGGACTGCCAGATCTGCACCAGCTCGTTCATGTCGACGAGACCCGCGTCCACCGCCTTGCGCAGCGCGCCGGAGTTGTAGCCATCTTCCCAGTTGCCCTGCGCATCGGCCCAGGTCACGCCACCGTCGATGTCCCCGTTGAAGACAGCGACGATGGTCTGTTCGTGACCGCCGGTGAACTTCACTTCACCGAAATAGTCGCCGGATTCCATCGTGTGGCCGGTGGCCTGCGGGATCTCGATCGAGGGGATCAGATAGCCGGAGGTCGAATTCGGATCACCAAAGCCGAACACCTTGCCCTGCAGGTCTTCAAGCGAGGTGACGCCGCTGTCCTTGCGGGCGAAACCGATGGAATGATAGCCGATGGAGCCGTCCATGTTCTGCTTGACCAGCACCGGTTCGACCGCTTCGGGGTCCTGCAGGTAGGTGGCGGCATAGGACGACGCGCCAAGCCATGCCATGTCCAGCGTACCGCCGAGCAGGCCCTGGATCACGCCGTTGTAGTCAGCGGGGGCAAAGATCTTGACCTCGACGCCCAGCTCGTCTGCGGCATAGTCTTGCAGGCAGGCATAGGAATTCATGCGGTCCTGGGCGTTTTCCCCGCCCAGCACACCGATGCGGAATTCGGTGATGTCCTGAGCCTGCGCGGCACCGGCCAGCGCGGTGGTGGTCAGGGCAAGTGCGATCAGCTTTTTCATCATGTTCTCCATTGATGAGTGTTGTAATTCAGTCAGATCAGACGAGCGCGTCGGCGCGGGCGATGGCCGCCAGTTCGCTGTCGAGCGTCTCGATTTCGGTGGAGGTTGCGGCTTCGGAAAAATCCGCGCCCGCGCCATAGATTTCCCGTGCCATGCCGGTGGTCAGCTGGTCGGGCGTGCCGTCAAAGACGATCCGCCCGTCGCGCATCCCGATGACCCGGTCACAATAGCGCCGAGCGGTATCAAGCGTGTGCAGGTTGCAGATCACCATGCGCCCGTCTTCTTCGTGAATGGTGCGCAAGGCTTTCATCACGATTTGCGCGTTCATCGGATCAAGGCTGGCGATCGGCTCATCGGCAAGGATCACCGCCGGGTCCTGCATCAGGGCGCGGGCAATGGCGACGCGCTGCTGCTGACCGCCCGACAGCGCCTCGGCGCGTTTCGGGGCCTGCTCGGCAATGCCAAGCCGGTCGAGGATCTCGATGGCGCGGTGAATGTCCGATTGCGGGTACAGATTGAACAGCGTCGACAGGGTCGAGCGCCGGTTGAGCGTGCCATGCAACACGTTAGACACCACATCCATGCGCGGCACGAGGTTGAATTGCTGAAAGATCATCGCACAGCGGCTTTGCCAGTCGCGCCGCGCCTTCCCGGTCAGGCCGGTGACGTCGAGCCCGTCGAACAGGATCGTGCCATCGGTCGAATCCGAAAGCCGGTTCAGCATCCGCAACAGCGTCGATTTGCCAGCACCAGAGCGGCCGATCACGCCGATCATGGTGGGTTCTTCGACGACAAAACTCGCCATATCAACGGCGTTCTTGTCGCCAAAACGCTTCGTCAGATTTTCGACCTTGAGCATTGCGCCCCCCGGATGATTTCCGGGCGGTGCTACAGAGCGCGGACGTCAGTTCCTTGACAGTTCGGCTTCAGTTTTGTGTCCATACGGTAAAAGATATATGACAATCGACTGGAGCGAACGGTCCGCGTCCGACCCTGTTTTCCCGCAGTGTCAACGTCTTGCGTCGCTCAGGTGCCACTTTCCTGCCAGTAGTCGCCCATGGCGACGATGCACGATTGTCCGGAGGAATAGCGGATCACCATAGTCCAGTCGCCCGCTGCGTCGGCCCAGACCTCGACAACCTCTTCGGGATTGCGCAATCCGGACGCAACCCTGGCGCTTTGCAGGCGCTGCGTGAGTCGCTCGGTCATGTCCGCTGTGGGCGAACAGATCACCTCGCCAATCGGGCTGCCCGACAGCGCGGGCGGTGCAACAAGCGCGAGAAGGAAGAGACACAGAATCCGCATGCATGAAATTGTAACGGGATCATGACAAAAATCTACTAATTTGCGCTCAAAGCGATTGGTCCATGCTTTCGGCCGGGGCCAGCCCGGCGTCGTGGATGCGCACGATCTGCGCCGGTATCCCGGCCACGGTGCAATTGGGCGGCACGTCCTTCAGAACGACACTGCCCGCCGCGACCTTGGCGTTCGCACCGATCTGGATATTGCCGATGATCTTGGACCCGGCGCCTAGCATCACGCCGCGCCGCACCTTTGGATGGCGGTCGCCCTCTTCCTTTCCGCTGCCGCCGAGGGTGACGTTCTGCAGGATCGAGACATTGTCCTCCACGACCGCCGTCTCTCCGATCACGACGCCGGTAGCATGATCGAACATGACACCAAGGCCGATGCGCGCGGCCGGGTGGATGTCGACGCCAATGGCGACGGACACCCGATTGGACAGCCAGAGCGCCAGCTCTCGCCGCCCGCCGTGCCAGAGCGCGTGAGCGATGCGGTAGGCCTGCACCGCCTGAAAGCCTTTGAGATTGAGAAAGGCCTGCAAATAGGACTCGCAGGAAGGATCGCGGCTTCGGATGGCAAAGAGATCCTCTTGCGCCGCGCGGACAAGGGCCGGAGCGCGGCGCAACTCTTCGACGAACAGAACGCGCAAGCGATCGGTGCCGAGGCAGGGCGTCTGCAGCGCGTCGGCCAGCCGCGCGCCAAGCGCGAGGGCAAGGTCGCCGCCCCCCGGAAAATAGGTGGACAGCATCGGCGCCAGCACCGCCTCGCGGGTGGCCAGGTCTCGGGCCTCTTCATGCAATGTCCCCCAATCGGGCGGCACGGCGAGGCCGGTATCGGCGGACGGGGAGAATGAAACGGTCATGGCAAGCGTGTCCTTCGGTGGGCTGGGTCATCTTGGTGGTGGCGATCGCCTGTCTTGGGGCAATCTGCACTGAAAGCCTACGCTGCCAGGGCTTGGCCACCACCCCCCTCAATTGGGGGGCTACATTTCGGCACCCTTTTCGGGGGAATATCCTCAGGACGCAGAATCCCCTAGCGTGAGGACAAGCCGGCGCTCCGGCCCCAAGCACAAGGACTCTGCGCCGGATGAATGAACAACGGACCGACCAGACCAAAGCGAAAGGGACAGACCCAATGGATATAGAACAACTGTTGCACTACCAGAAAAAGCTCGCCTACGAGATGGACAGCTGGGACACCTATGTCGCGCTGCAGGAAGAAGGCTCTGACGTTGTCGTCGTCGATGGCCGATCCGCCGAGGCCTACACCAAGGAGGCAATCCCCGGCGCCATCAACTTGCCGCACCGCGAGATCTGCGTGAAATCCACCGCCTATCTCGACAAGTCGAAGACCTACGTCTGCTACTGCGACGGCATCGGATGCAATGCGTCCACGAAAACCGCGCTGAAGCTGATGACGCTTGGTTTCAAGGTCAAGGAACTGATGGGTGGTCTCGATTGGTGGATCCGCGACGGCTATGCCACCACCGGCATCGAAGCGCGCGAAGGCACCGAAGTCACCTGCGGCTGCTGATGCTTTCCGGCTGACCAAGCCACTTTGATTGCCGGCCCGGTCGGACATGGGCCAGGGCCGGCCCACTCCCCGAAATTCAATCCGTTCATTCCTCTTTCGAAGCCCCGCTTCGAAGGCCCGGCGCCCTTATGCCTTGTGCCGCCCAACCAACGATAACCCACACGGGAGACTGTCATGTATGATTTCGAAAGTTCGGTCGCGACCTATTGCCGGGCCTTTCCCGCCGATTTCGCCACAGCACAAGGGAGCACGCTCACCGATGCCGATGGCCGCGCCTACCTCGATTTTCTCGCGGGCTGCGGTTCGCTGAATTATGGCCACAATGATCCGCGCCTGTCGGAGGCTTTGGTCGACTATATCCAATCCGGTGGCCCGGCGATGTCGCTCGATCTGCACACCGGGGCCAAGCAGCGCTTTTGCGAGACGTTCCGCGATGTGATCTTGACCCCGCGCGGCATGGATTACCGCATGATGTTCACCGGCCCAACCGGCACCAACGCCGTCGAGGCCGCGATCAAGATCGCCCGCAAGGCGACTGGCCGCCGCACTGTTCTCTCCTTCACCAACGGGTTTCACGGCTGCACCCTCGGCGCACTGGCGCTGACTGGCTCCGGCCATCATCGCGGCAGCGGCAACCCGATCACCGATGGCGTGACCCGCCTGCCCTATGAGGGCTATCGCGGACTTGGCATCGACAGTGCCGATTACATCGAAGCGCTGCTCGACGATCCCTCGGGCGGCCTCGACGCGCCCGCCGCCTTCGTGCTCGAAGTGATCCAGGGCGAAGGCGGTCTGAATGCCGCCACTGGCCGCTGGCTGCGCCGGATCGAAAGTATTGCCCGCAAGCACGGCGCGTTGCTGATCGTCGATGACATTCAGGCCGGCTGCGGCCGCTCCGGCAGCTTCTTCTCCTTCGAGGAGATGAGCGTGACGCCGGACATGATCCTGCTCGCCAAGTCCCTCTCGGGTTATGGCCTGCCGATGGCTATGGTGCTGCTCAAGCCGGAGATCGACGTGCTCTCTCCCGGCGAGCATAACGGCACCTTCCGAGGCAACTGCCACGGGTTTGTCACCGGCGCCAGAGCGCTTGAGCTGTTCTGGCGCGATGGCGCGTTTCAGCAGGACCTCTCAGGAAAGATCGCCCTGCTGACCGCCGATCTGACACGCATCGCACAGGATTATGGCCTCACCTGCAAGGGGCGCGGCTTCATGCAGGGTCTGGCCTTTGCCGATCCAGAGGACGCCCTCGCGACGCGTGCGCGCTGCTATGACGCCGGGCTGATCGTCGAGTGCTGCGGTCCGCATGATGAGGTGCTCAAGTTGCTGCCACCGCTGACCGCCAGCGCCGAAGAGATCACCTCGGCCTGCCGGATCATCGCAGGCGCAGTTCAGCAAACCCTGAACACCCAGATCGACGAGGTGGCATGATGGACGGCGCGCTTCCCCTGATCCAGGATCGGATCTACGACGTTATCGGTGTGGGCTTCGGCCCCTCCAACATCGCGCTGGCGATTGCCCTCGAAGAGCAGGGACGGCTTGAGAACGCGGTTTTTCTTGAGGCCGCGCCCGAGGCAAGCTGGCACCCGGACATGGCCCTTGCCGGGGCCGATATTCAGCACAACCCGCTGCGCGACTTCGTGACCCCACGCAATCCGCAGAGCATCTACGGTTTTCTGTCTTATCTCAAGGCCAAGGGCCGTCTGCTCGACTTTCTCAACCTCGAAGCGCCCTTCCCGCCGCGCAGCGAATACCTCGGCTATGTCAAATGGGTCGCGGCGCAGTTCAACCACGCGGTGCGCTATGACAGCGCCGTGACCGCCCTCACCCGCGAGGTGATCGACGGCATCGACCTGATCCGGGTGGTCGCGGGGGGCCGCGAGTACCTCGCCCGCAACGTCAGCATCGGCACCGGGCGCAGCGCCAACATCCCTGCGGTCTTCGCCCCGCATATGGGCCACCGCGTGGTGCATCTGACCGATTACCTCAGCCACGCCAAGGCCTGGATGGAAGAGGGCGTCAAACACGTCACCGTCGTCGGCGGCAGCCAGTCCGGCGTGGAGATCATCCTCGATCTGCTGGGCCGCAGCCCGTCGGTGCAGATCACCTCCATGACGCGCTCTTTCGGTTTCAAGCAAAAGGACCTCAGCCCCTTCACCGAGGCCATCTACCTGCCCGAATTTGTCGACTACTTCTATAACGCGTCCATCGAAAAGCAGCAGAAAATGACGGCAGAGCTCTGGCGCTCCAACTACGGCGCGGCAGACCATGACGTGATCGAGCAACTCGACATGATCATGTACGAGCAGAAAGTGACCGGCGTCGAGCGGCTGACCCTCTGCGCCAACACCCTGATCGAGGATATCTCGCGCACCGCCGAGGGGCGCCTGCGGATCACCGCCCGCGATGCCTACTCCGAGGAGCGGCGCAGCCAGCTCACCGACGCCATCGTCGTCGCCACCGGCTTTCGCAATTTCGGCAGCGGCGACGGGCGCGAGGCCTATCATCCGCTGATGCGCGGCCTGTCGCAGGCTTGCGCCTATCGCAGCGACGGCGGCGTTGACGTGGCCCGGGACTATTCACTGAAATTTGCCGACCACGCCCCCGCCGTGCCGGGACAGGAGCCGCCAAAGGTCTTCCTAAATGGCTTGTGCGAGGCCACGCACGGATTTGGCGATGCCGGCTCGTTCAGCCTGCTGTGGCTGCGCTCCACCGTGATCACCGAGGCGCTCGCCGGGGCGGTGCCCTGCGCCGCACCCGCCTTTGCGCCCTTCGAGAAAGAGGAAGCCTGAGCCATGAGCGATCAATCCTATGACGTTGTTGTCGTCGGGGCCGGTCCCGGCGGCGCGGCCAGCGCCATTTTGCTTGCGCGGCAGGGGCTTTCTGTCCTCGCCATCGACCGCAAACCTGACGAGACCGCCTACAAGAAGGTCTGCACCACCTTCATCCAGCGCTCGGCCCTTCCGGTGATCGAAAAACTTGGACTGAAGGACAAGCTCGACGCCGCCGGAGCGATCCGCAACAGTGCCGAGATCTGGACCGAATTCGGCTGGATCAAGGACGAAGGCGCGGGCGAGGCCGACACAGCCCACGGCTATTCCGTGCGGCGCAAGGTGCTCGACCCGCTGCTGCTGGAGCTGATGACGGCGGAGCCGACCCTGACGCTGCATCTCGGGGCCACCCTGACGGACCTCACCGCCGACGAAACCGGCACCTTCCGCAGACTTTCCTACACCACTGCCGATGGTCCCGTGCGCGTGAGCGCGAAACAGATCGTGCTTGCCGACGGGCGCGGCAGCCCGGGCGCGAAACTTGCGGAGGTCCCGACGAAAAAGCGCGAAAACAACCGCTTCGTCTACTACTCCTACTACCAGAATATGCCGCTCAAGACCGGCAAGACCGCGCAGTTCTGGCAGGTTGGCCGCGACATGGGCTTTGCCTATCCCTTCGATGGCGATCTGACCATGCTGTGCAGCTTTGTCTGCGAAGAGAACTACGCGGCCTGGGGAGCGGACAAGCGCGGGGCGCTGGAATCCTTCTTTCGGGACCTGCCGAACGCCCCAGACCAATCCGGCGCGGTCCCCGCTTCCGAGATCCGCGGCATGCGCAAACTCAACGATTACTGGCGTCCCGCGAGCTACAAGGGCCTTGCGCTGGTCGGAGATGCCTGCATGAGCTGCGATCCCATGTCCGGCGTAGGCTGCGGCTTTGCCATGCAGGCCGCCGACTGGATGGCCGAGCGCGTCGGACCGGCGCTGCTCTCCGGGCAAGGCCAACAGGCGGCGCTGAGCGCCTATGCCAAACAGCACAAATCCATGCTGGCGGGGCACGAATACTTCATCCGCGATGCCTCCTCCGGTCGCGAGGCGAACCTGCTGGAAAAGCTGATCTCCCGCGCCGCCGTGCGCGATCCTGTTGTCGCCCATCGCCTGCACCTGTTCATCGGGCGTGTGACACGCTGGAACCAGTTCCTGACCCCCGGCACAGTGGTTCGTATCCTGCGCGCCAACCTGCGTCCGGCTCCGGCAAGCACGGGGGGCCTGCGCCATGCCCGGTCGTAAATCCCTGATCGGGGCCACCGTGCTCGGCGCGGCGCTCGCGCTCTGGGCCGCCGGATATCGCGCCGATATCCCTTATGAACAGGTAAGAACCACCTATCAGACCCCGGCCTCGCACTTCGTGGACGTCCTGGGCGCGCGCCTGCACTACACGGACCGGGGCGCCGGCGCGGCGCTGGTCCTGATCCACGGATCAGGCGCCGAGCAAGGCGCGTACACCGCGCTTGGGCTGGCGCTCGCCGAACGGGGCTTTCGCGTCATCGCGCTCGACCTGCCGGGCAGCGGGCTTTCCCTCGCCGGTCCGCAGACCGGGTTTGCCAACGCCGACAACGTTGCGCTGGTTGGCGCGTTTCTCAGCGCGCTGGATCTGACGCCGGAGGCCATCATCGGCCATTCCACCGGCGGCCAGATCGCCTGGACGCTCGGCCTCGACAGCCCCGAGCTGACGGACCGACTTGTGCTGCTAGCCCCCACCGGCCTGCCGACGCCCAGCCCGCTGACCTGGGAAATCGCCCGCACGCCGGTGATCGGCCCGATGCTCAAGAACGTGACGCCCGACTTCGTGGTGCGCGGCAACCTCAAGGAGGCGATGTTCGACGACACAAGGATCACCGACGCGTTGGTGCACCGCTACCGCGACCTGCTCCTGCGCGAGGGCGCGCGCGATGCGCTCTTTGCACGGATGAACGCGATCAGCTTTGCGCGCGCCGGTGAGCTGCCCTGCCTGACCCTGCCGACGCTGCTGATCTGGGGCGAGGAGGATGCTTGGCTGCCGCTGCCGCTGGCCACGACATTTGCGGCGGAAATCCCGAACGCGACCCTGATCACCCTGCCCGCCACAGGCCACAACCTGCCCGAGGAGGCGGACCCCACCACGCTCGCCACGCGGATCTCCGATTGGCTGCGCGGCCCGCAACCCCCCCGAGCCACCCCTGACGCCGCGCAATGTCCGCGCGCGCTCGCATCGAACTGAAGGAGACTTCCCCATGTCCATCCTCATCACCGGCGCCACCGGATTCGTCGGATCGAGCTTTCTCGCACGGCTGTTGCGCTCCGAGGCCCTAGCCGGGCGCACAGTCTTCAGCCTGCAACGCCCCGGACCGCAGGCCCCGGCCGAGCGGCTCGAACGCGCCCTTGCAAGGGCCATGCACGCGGTGAACCGCTCTGACGCGACTCCCGCCGCGCTGGCGAAATCCGTGACAATCCTCGAAGGTGACGTGACCGCGCCCCTGTTTGGCTTGTCGCCGGACGTACAGTCCGCTTTGAAAACAGCGAAGATCAGCGAAATATGGCACATCGCCTCCGAACTCTCGCCCGAGAAGGCCACCGATAACCCGGTCTCGGCCCGCGCCCTCGCCACGCTCGCCGAAACGCTGAACGTCAAGACGGTGCGCTACCTCTCCACCGCCTATGTCACCGGCAAGGGCGAAAGCACCTGTGATGTGAGCGATCCGGCCATCGGCACCGCTTTCAACAACCGCTATGAGCAGAGCAAGGCCGAGGCCGAGGCGATCCTGACACAGGCCGCCGGGGCGCAGGGCTGGCGCCTGTCGATCCTGCGCCCGACCATCATCGTCGGCGCTCGCGCCAGCAAGCTGCCCGCCGGATCGACCAGTGCGCTCTACGGCGTCATCCGCCTGTTGGCACGAAAAGCGCGCAAACTGGCGCAATCCGAAACCCCGGCGAAGGTCAGCCTGCTGTGCGGCAAAGGCGATCTGAACCTTGTCTACATCGACCGCGTCATCGACGTGATGATGGCCGAGATCGCAGAGACGACACAAGCCCCCGGTGTGAAGACCCGTTTCATCGGCGGCTCCAACGTGGCCGTCAGCACGATCGTCGCCTCGCTGCGTGACCGCCTCTCCCTGCGCCTCTTCTGCACCGAGGACCCCGCGCGCATCGCCGCGCCGGATCGGGCGCTGAACGACGCGCTCGCCTTCTTCGCGCCCTACACGCTGGCCACCAATCGCAAGGTTTTTACCGGCGAGACGCTGGACGAGGCCGACAAGGTCTATGACATCGACGTGCTCAACCTGATCGAAGCCGCGTGCAACGAGGCCCGGCATGGCGCGCTCATGGATCATATGCAGATGATCCACCTGCAACGCGCCAGCGGCGGGCCTGTGGTGGCCTACGTCAATCGCGATTTTGCCGAGGCGCGCGAAACCGTGGTGCTTGTCAACGCCTACGGCATGCCCGCAAACGCGCTGCACCCGCTGATCACGTCATTGTCGAAAAAGGGTTTCAACACCGTCACATGGGATTGCCGGGGCCTGCCGGACCGGGGTTTTGACCTCGCCTCGGAAACTGGCCTTGCCATGGGTGATCACTATGACGATTGGGAGCTGATCTGCGCCGCGCTTGGCATTCGCACCATGCACCTGATGGGCTGGAGCACCGGCGCTGTCGTGGCCAGCCACATCGCCGCGAAGGCCCCGAAGCGGATCACCAAACTCGCCCTGATCAACGGCAGTTTCATGCACCGCAAGGCCGCGCTGACCCTGTTCCAGAAGAACCTCAAGTCGATCATGCCCAAGGTCGCCGTGAGCCAGGCCATCGCCAGGGTGCTCTATAATTCGGTCTTCAAGGAGGATCGCTCCGCCATGGTGCGCCTCTTCACCCGCGACATCGCGAGCAAGGCCGAAGAGGCCATGTCCGTCACTCTCCCGCATGAGAAACATATCGTGCAGGGGCTGACCGCAAACCCCGATCAGGTCTTCCGCTATGCCCGGCTCATCCGCGCCTTCATCAAGGAGGACCCGATGGACTGGCTGCCGGAGATCAAGTCGCCCACGGCGCTGTTCACCGGTGCCTCGGATATCACCGCCCATCCGCGTGGCAGCTATGACGCCTCCTGCGTGATCCCCGGTGCGCGCCTGCATGTGGAGAAGGAAGCAACCCACCTGTCGCTCTATTCCGACCCGAAGTTCATCGCCGGAATGATCGGCTTTCTGATGGGTGAAACCGCGCCGGATGGCGCCCTGAGAAAGGTGGCCTGAGATGAGCCGTTACATCGTTACCGTCACCCCGCCGACCCCGAACGGCGATCTGCATCTGGGGCACCTGTCGGGGCCGTTCATGGCCGCCGATGTGATGCGGCGCGGGCTGATCGCACAGGGCCACGAGGTTCTGATGGTCTGCTACTCCGACGACTACCAAAGCTACATGCCGCGCAAGGCAGAGGCCATCGGCCGCGATCCCGGGGCGTATGCCGCCCTGATGCAGCGGGCGATCACGCTCTCCGCCGATCTGGCGGGCGTTGATTTCGACGCCTTCCCGATCTCCGGCGGCAACCCGTGGTTCGCCGAGAGCGTCAATCATTACCTTGATTGCGTGTCGAGCGATCTCAGCCGGGAAACCGTGCAGGTCCACCGCTGCCCGTCCTGCGAGAAATGGGGCCATGAGGCCTGGGGCCGGGGCGGCTGCAACCACTGCGGTGAAAGTTCGGACGCCTCGCAATGCGAGGCCTGCGCGGGCAAGCCCGATCCGGCGCTCATGACGGACGTCACCTGCATCAACTGCGGCACGCCCATGAGCCTGACGGCGCAGCCGGCAGAAGTCTGGCATCTTGGCCGTCACTTCCCCGAACTGGCCAAACGCCACGCAAAGCGTCCGATGCGCTCCGATCTGCGAGACTACCTCGCCCGGACGCTGGCGGACACCGGTGACACTTGGCCGATCACCCGCCCCGGCGACGCGGGGCTGCCCGTCGCCCGTTTCGGCAATGCGCCGGTGCACACCTGGTTCATGGGGCTTGCCGGTTATCGCGCCGCGATCAAGGCGCACCTTGAGGACGCCCCGAAAAAGGGTCGCTTTGCCGATTGGTGGTCGCCCTCGACGGAGCTGATCCACTTCCTCGGCTTCGATTGCTCCTACAGCCATGCGGTCGCATACGGGGTGCAGCAGGTCTGCGATCCGGACGGGCCCCAGGTCGGCACTTTCCTCACCAATCGGTTCCTGAAACTCGACGGGAGCGATTTTTCCACCAGCCGGGGAAATGCCATCTGGATCAAGGACGTCACCGGGCAATATCCGCTCGATGCCATCCGCCTTTTCACCGCGCTGAACGCCCCCGAAGAGCAGGTCGAGAATTTCTCGCTGGCCGCCTTCAAGACATGGGTGACGGAGGTCTATCTGCCGATGAATGCCGCCATCCAGGCCGCCGCCGCGCCGACCGCGACATGGCAAGGCCACCCCGCCACCCGCGCCGCGAAGGCCGCGCAGGCCCCGGCAGATTTCTCCATGCAGAAACAGGCCCGCGCGATCATGGCGCTCTATGACGCCATTACCCAAGCCCCGAAACCCGACCAGCCCGCAGGTTTTGCCACCCTCGCGGAGATCGCCGCGCCGATCATGCCAGGCCTCGCTGCTCTGAAGACCGAAAGGAAGACCCATGAACCCGTTTGAATACGCCCCGCGCCGGGTCTCTTTTCTCGGCACACACGCCGTCGGCGATCACAAGCTGAAGGTCTATTCCCTGGTCGCGCCCGCCTTCGGGGCACCCCCGGCCCCGCCCGCCGAAAAGATCGTCGAACTGCTCGCAAAGGGTCTGCCCGATCCAGCGCTGGAAGAGGATCACAAGGTCGGTTTCGGCATTCTGCACTGGGCCGGCGACGGTCTCTATACGCTGACCAATACGTGGTACGACGCCAACATGCTGCGGCTGAAGGCTTTTCTGATCGACGAATTCGACAGCGCCGAACCAAAGATGGAAAGCCTCGACCACCTGAACGTCATCACCTGCGTCTGGGAGCTGGAGATCTACAAATACGAGCGCGATCTCTGGGTCCGCTCCGTGCTTGAGCGCAAGCCCGCCGAGCTCTCCGACGCCGTGCTTGCCGATTACCTGTCTCTTGGCTTCGAGGGGTACGTTTGATGATCCGCGCCGCAAAACCAACCGACATGCCGCAGCTGGTCTCGCTGATCGAGGCCCATGCCGCCTACGAAGGCTTCCCTTTTCCCGGTGGTTTCCAGAACCGCGACGGGCTGGAACGGCTCGCCTTCGGTCACGGCACCCGCCTGCTGATCTGGGTCGCCGAAGAGGAGGAGCGCCTGATCGGCTATATGAGTGCCACCGTGGACTACTCCACATGGAACGCCGCCGCCTTCCTCTATCTCGATTGTCTATACCTGTCGGAGGCCGCCCGTGGCCTCGGCCTCGGTAAGCAGATGATGGAAACGCTCGACGCCTTTGCCGCAGACCGCGGCATCCCGGCCATCGAGTGGCAAACCCCCCCGGACAATGCGCTTGGCCTCGGCTTCTATCGCCACATCGGCGCACGCGAATTGCCAAAGCAACGCTTCACCCGCCGCGTTCCCGGCCTCATGGACGAAAGGGCCGTCGCATGACCTTCCAATCCGTTCCCGAACCGGACACCGGCCTGTTCAACCTTGGCAACCTGCTCGCCTACGGCCTTGAGCACAGCCCG
Organism: Pacificoceanicola niger; assembly: GCF_048553275.1. Lineage (NCBI taxonomy): Bacteria > Pseudomonadati > Pseudomonadota > Alphaproteobacteria > Rhodobacterales > Roseobacteraceae > Pacificoceanicola > Pacificoceanicola niger. Next base: position 77,522 of record NZ_JBLZMW010000018.1, on the reverse strand, counting down.
GACCGAACCGCCATCACCGACGGCAAGCAGACGCTGACCTTTGCCCAGCTCGACGCTCTGGCGTGGCGCATTGCCGCCCGCCTGCGCAGTCTCGGCACAGATCCCGGCGACCGCGTCGCGGTCATCGCCACGAAGTCCGCGCTCATGCCCGCGCTGGCCCTGGCCATCTGGAAATGCGGCGCGGTCTATGTCCCGCTTGATCAGGACGCGCCGATGGCACGGCTCGATGCCCTGATCGCCCGCATCCGGCCCGCCTGCGTGCTGGCTCTGGAAAAACCCTACGCCGCCGGCCTATGCCCGGTGATCCAGCCGGAGGACATCGACAGCCTCATCCATGCCGAAACCGCGCCCGCACCATGGCAAATCCCGCCGCGCGGGCCGCAGGATCTTGCCTATATCATCTTCACCTCGGGTAGCACCGGCACGCCGAAGGGTGTTGAAATCACGCATGAAAACCTCTCGCACTATTTTGTGGCGCACAACGCGGTGCTGCAATTTACGCCCCGCTCCCGTGTGCTCAGCTTTGCCCCCTTCCACTTCGATGTCTCCATCGAGGACACCCTGCTGCCGCTCGCCCTCGGCGCCTTCAGCTACCAATATCGCGGCCTCTATATGGGTGCGATCATCCGCAAGATCATCGCCAGTCAGGAGATCACCCATATGATCGCCGTCTCCACGATCCTGACGCTGATCTCGACACCCCTGCAAAGCATCGCGGCCTCGTCCTTTCCGGATCTTGAAATGGTCATGACCGGGGCGGAGGTCTGCGATCCCAAGATCATCAACCAATGGGTTTCTGCCCTGCCGGAGGCGCGCATCATCAACGCCTATGGACCGACAGAGGCGACCATCGTCTGTCTCTGCCACCACATCCGGCAAGCCGATGCAGGGCGCGAGAGCAGCTTTCCCATCGGCACGCCCCTGCGTGATGTCTCCCTGCTTCTGCTCGATGAGGCTGGCCGGGACGCGGACGAAGGCGAGCTGTGCATCGGCGGGCCGCTCGTCATGCGCGGCTATTTCGAGCGGCAGGACCTCACCGCCGCGGTGATCTTCGAACGTGGCGGCCTGCGCTATTATCGCTCCGGCGACATCTGCCGCCGTCTGCCCGATGGCACGATCCAGTTCACCGGCCGCCGCGACGACGAAGTCAAACTCAAGGGCAAGCGTATCCACCTCGGCGAAATCCGGCAGATGGCGCTGTCCCTACCCGGTATCGACCGTGTCGCCATCGGCCTTGTCGAGCGCCGCGACACCGAAATCGCGCTCATTGCCTTCTCCGACGATGCCGAAGCGCTGCCCCGGCTGCGCCGGTATCTCGCACTCAACCTGCCTTCCTACATGCGCCCGACCATTTTGGCGCAGGGCGCCGACGTCACCCTGAGCGCCAGCGGCAAGACTGACGAAAAGACGCTGATGCAGAGGCTGCGCACGGCGGTCACAGGCAGCACAGCCGCCACGTTCCACATCGCGAAAGATGGCACGATCCAAGCCCTGACAGGAGACAAAGCCCATGCCGAATGATCTCATCCACCATTCCCTGACCGGGGAAATCCTTGCCCGCCGTCCGGATATCGACGCCAACGCGCTGCGCGATCCCGGCACCGGGCTGGCCGATCTTGGCATCGACAGCCTGATGGTCGTCGACCTGATCATGGACTTCGCCGAGCGCTATGGCGCGGATCTCGAAACCGCGCTCGACGGGGTCGAACCGCCGCAGACTCTCGCCCAGTTCATCACCCTCCTCTCCACTTTCCAAAAGAAAGCCGCCTGACCCATGGATCTCATTCGCCGCTTCTCCCCCGACAAACTGCATTACGAATATGGTCTCGATGGCATCCGCACCTTCCCCTGGGACGGCATCGCGCCCCCGTTTGGCGGCGGCTACTGCATCGTGCGCCCCGGCGATGACACGCTGGCCCATGTCAATTCCCCCGCTGACGAGGACGAGATGTTCATCGCCATCCAAGGCGAGGCCGAGGTGGTTCTCGACGGCAAGTCCAGCCGCATCAAACAGGGAGACATCGTGATGATCCCGCGCGGAATGGACCATTTCATCCGCAACAGCACCGACACGCCCTTTCACTTCTACACCGTCTGGTGGAGCAGCGAGGACGTGGCACGATATCAGGCCGCCGAAGCCGCACGCACCGCGCCCGCCCTGGAAACCGCGTGATGGAAGACGTCGTCATCATCGGCGGCGGGCTGTCCGGAGCCTCCCTGCTCTATGCCTGCCAGCAAAACGGCCTCGCTGCCGTGATGCTGGAGGAAAAGGTGGTGGGCGGCGCCGGGGCCACCGCCCATTCGCGCGGCATGGTCCGGGTCTATGACCCGCAGCCGGAGCTGGCCGAATACGCCGCCGCCGGGCTGGCCTTCTGGGAGGCGTTCGGTGCTGACAATCCCGAAGTCTACGCACCCATTGGCCTCGCCTATTTCCTCAAGGAAGAGAACATCCCCGCCGCCGAGGCCTTCCTCGCCCGCATGGGCAATCAGGCCTTTGGCATGCGCCTGGCCTGTGCCGGGGAAATCGCGGAGCGCTGCCCCGCGCTCAATCCTCGCTTTGCGGCGCAGGCCCGCATGGCCATCTGGGAGCCCAAGGCGGGCCACATCAACCCGCGCGTCGCCGCCCGCGCCCTGAGCGACCGTGCCCAATCCATGGGGGCCGGGGTCATCGAAGGGGTGCGCGTGCTGCGCGTGGTGCCGCAGTCCGGCCATATGCGCGTCGAGACCGGCTTTGGCGCGCTCAATGCGCGCCGCGTCATCGTCGCCACCGGTGCCGCGCCGCACCTGCTCGATCGCCCGCAGGCCATCGAGACCCGCTCCATCGTGCTCAGCAGTTATACCTGCGAGGCCGACGCCCATCCAAACCTGTGCCTGATCGACGAAGAGGCCGGATGTTACCTGCGCCCCGGACAGCCCGGCCATTTCTATGTCGGAGGGGCCGCCCCGTCCCTTGCCGCCATGCCGGACGCGCTGGCGGTCGACACCGCAACGGCGATGGCGGAAAACACTGCGCACCGCCGCGGCCTTCTGAACAGCGACGCCTATGATCCGCTCGCCTGCCACGTTGGCCATGACGGGTACACCGCCGATTTCCTGCCCCTGCTTCAGGAACCGGGCGCCGCGCGCACCGGCGCGTTCTGCGGCTTTTCCGGGCGCGGCGCGAAATACATCCCCGCTCTGGCGCAAACCCTTGTCAGCACCTGGAAAGAAAGGGGCGCGCTATGATCCGCATCGCCTGTGTCGCCTGCCTCGATCCCGCGATCTCCATCCACACGCCCGGCTTTCTGCGCGCGGTCGAGCTGGCGCAGGCCCACGCCCTGCCCCCCGGCGTGCAGGTTACCCTCTTCGATGACAAGGCCAGTGCCGAGGGCGCCGCCACCGCCGTCAGACAGATCCTTGGTTTTCGCCCCGATGCCGTTGTCGGGCACTTCGCCTCCTCTGCCGCGCAGGTCGCCGCGCCGCTCTATGCCGCCGCCAATCTGCCGCTGTTCCTGCCCGCCGCCACGCGCCGCGATCTGACGCGCAACGCCACCACCTTTCGCGTCTGCGACCACGATACCGCCTATGTTGATTGGCTCTGCAAGGCCATTGCCGCCCCGATCCATACCGCCCTCTCCGACGGCTCTGCGCATGGTGACAGCGTGGTGCAGGCGGTTCGCGCCAACCCCGCCTTCATGCCGCAGGACCCGCCGCAGACGGTGCTCATTTCCGGGCTGTACAAAGCCGTGCTCAACCGCGCCGCCGCAATCGCCGCGCCGCGCATCATTCTCACCGACGACGCCGATGCGCCCTCTCTGGGAGCGGATCTCACCGCCGTGGGCCTTGATCTGACACGAACGCGAGTCGACGTCGGCGCTCTGCGGGCCCAACCGCGCGGCCGCGTCGCGCAAAGCATCCAGACGGCCCATGGCGGCACGCCCGGCACATATTTTTGGGAAACCATCGCCGCGCTGCAGATCGCCGCACAAGGCGGCCCGCTGCATGACACCGTTTTGGGCCCGATGCGCTTTGATACCCACCGCGAGGCCAATCCGCAGAGCTTCACGCTGAAACCCATCGCCGCGCCCGCCTGCGCCGCCGCCTGACAGGAGCCGCCCATGCATCCCGATTTCCGCAAACTCGCTGCGCTTCGCCGCTTTGTCACCAAGGGCGATCCGCGCAGCGCCGAAGATTTTGGCCGTGCCGCCGCCGCGAGATGGGTTGCCCGCCATGCGCCCGCCATCCCGGATGGCGTCACCATCGAGAAAACCGCCTTTGGCCGTCGCATTACTCCGGCGGGTGCCGGGCCGGATCGGCTGATCTATATCCACGGCGGCGGCCTGGTCTACTACGATACGGAGGTGTTCAGCGCCCTCCTCGGGCAAATCGCCGCGCAGACCGGGTTTGAGGTGCTCGCCCTCGATTACCCCAAAGCGCCCGAAACCCCGGCGCAGCAGATCCTTGCCCACCTCGGCCTCTCGCTGCAAACGCTGCTTGCTGCCGATCCCGCCGCGCGCATCATCCTGGCCGGGGATAGTGTTGGCGGCCTGCTCGCGGCGCATCTCGCGCGGATTTTCGGCAGCCGCATCGACGCGCTGCACCTGCTCTACCCGGTCACCGCGCTGGCCACTGATCCCGGCGATCCGCACGGCAGCGGCCATTTCCTCGACACCGACATGATGGATTGGTTCTACGGCTTTATTGCGCCGCTCGGGGCCGCGCCAATGTACCTGCCCGAAACGATCGTTCACATCGCACAGGCCGACATCCTCGCCCCGCAGGCCCGCCACTATGCGCAAATGGCAAAGGCCGAGGTGATCGTACACCCCGGCCTGCCGCATGATTTCGCATTGTTCAGCGGGTCAAGCGAAGTCGCAGCCACAGCCGTCGCCCAAATCGCCGCGCGCCTGAAGGCCCCGAGCTATGCGTAATTCAGATCAGCCCCATCGACGACGCCTTCGCCACTGCCTGCGCCAGAGATACGCTGTCGAGCTTGATCCGTGCCACTTTCAGATAGCTGCGCACCGTATGCTCGGACAGGCCGAGGATGATGGCGATCTCCGTATGCGCCTTGCCCTCCGCCGTCCATTTCAGGCATTCGCTCTCGCGCGGGGAAAGCTGGGGCAGATCTTCCTGTTCGCTGAAAATTTCGGCCAGCGCCTTCATGTGCAGATCTTCCGACAGCCCGCGCAGCGCCGCCTCATTGGCGGCAATGAACGGCTTCCAGGTCTCGCCGCCCGGTGCGGTTCTGGCATTGAACGACAGGATGCTGCGGCGGTTGACGTGATCCATGTGGGTGACGGAAAATCCGGTCTGCCCGACCCCGGCGGCCAGCGCCTTTCCCATCATCTGCATCTGTGGCAGGCCAAGCGTCATCTCGGACCAGCAGAACGGCGCGGTGTTGGTTTTCGCATACGCCAGAACCGGGTCGATCTTGACATAATCGTTCATCAGATACTGCGCCACCCAGCCATCGGGGTAATTGGTCCGCACATAGGGCGTGTTGTTCGCTTCCTTGCCGCTGCGAAACAAATGCAGGGTGAAATATTCGACGTCGAAGTAATCCGTCAGCAGTGCAATCGATTCCTGAACCGACCCGGAAAGTACAATGTCACTGCGTAATTCCATGAAGCTGTCCGTGTTGATCATGACCAACCCTCCACTGAGCGATTGTACGTTGATCAGCGATGCGCCTTTTCGAGTCAATAACCTTTAGGTTGCGTTAACGGAAAATTGCCGGGATACACGGAACGGGCAACTCTGGTGAATGGGTTTCGGCTATTTTCTGGGCGAAATGAAAACGCGAGTATCCAGGTCCTTCGATACCGCGAAGGGGATAGACAGTAGAACGATAAAAAATTTCTTTCTACCCCGCATTTGTGGGGGCGCGAAATGATGCGCTCATTTGAGGGAATTATTGCAATAAATTTAGAGGGATAGCGTCGAGGCATCAACACAGGGAGCCTCAGATGTATATCTCGATCCAACCGCACCAACACGCTGAATACGCCAACCTTCGCGACTCCTTTTTCCGTCTGCGCAAACGTGTTTTCTTTGATCAGCTCGAATGGGATGTTCCGGTTCACGGCGAAATGGAATACGATGAATACGACGATGTCGGCGCCACCTACCTGATTTGGTGCAGCGATGATCAGCGCACAATCTATGGGGGTCTTCGCCTGCTGCCCACGTCGGGGCCAACCCTCCTGCACGACGTGTTCCATGCCACGCACAATCAAAATCAGGGCCTTGTCCGGCCGGATATCTGGGAAGGCACCCGCATGTGCATCAACGAGGCTGCACTCGCCCGCGACTTTCCCGATATGCCTGCCGCCGATGCGTTCAACACGCTGTTCGTCGCGCTGTGCGAAATGGCGGTTGGTCTTGGGATTTCCAGGCTTGTCTCGAATTTCGAGGCCTGCATGTCGCGTGTCTATCGCCGGGCCGGTCTGAAATTCGATATGCACGGCTCGGCCCATGAATATGGTCGCCGCCCCGTCTATTGCGCCTCGTTCGAGGTCAGCGATGAAATACTTGACGATCTGCGCGCGCGCCACAACCTCAAGGGGGCCTTGCTAGCGGACAGCCCGATCCCTGCGGTGACGGTGCCGCCGAATGCCCTTGCTGCGATGCCCACACTGCGCGGCTGAGCCGAAACCCTTTATGAAAGCGTCTCATGCTCTCAGTGCTCCATGACATTCTCGAACAGCGCCCAGACGCCTACGCGCGCGCCCTCGCCATCGCCGAAGGCCACATCGACCGCAGCGGCGGCGCGTGGGTCGGCGTTGGCACCAAGGGCAGCATCCTGCTTCTGAAGGGCGGCAGCTATGCCGACCCGGCCCAAGGGCGCCATTTCGTCCGGGCCGGGGCCGAGCTGCTCGATGCGGCGCTGGCCATGTGCGCGCGCGAAGAGACCGACGATGCGCAGGCGCTCGTTTTTGTCAGTGGCTGTGCCTATGCGGCCACGGCGCAGGAGCCGGGGCATTTCGATCTCGCACGTCGGCATCTGGCCCGGTCCGACTATGGCAGGCGCGCCCTGCCGGACTGGTGCGCTGACTGGTGCGCGATCCTGATGTCGCAGGCTGCGTTGGAAATAGGTGACAAGGCGGCCTCGAAAGCCTACTTCCAGAAGGTATCAGAGCGCGATCCGCAAGAGGCCGCCCGACTCTATGAGCTTTGGACCAACCGCAAGAGCTGAGCCCGTGACCGCCGCATTCCTGACCGATCTGCCCCGGCTGTCCGATGGCTTCCTGCGGGATGCAAGGCAGAGCGCCGTCGGCGGCGGCGTCCTGATCCGCGCGACCTTTGATCTTGATCGCTTTGATCCGGTCCTCTTCGAGACCTTCGGCGTAAGCCGCCCCGAGCGCCTGCAGCGTGCGGTGCCCAAGCGACTCGGCGAATTTCTGGCCGGGCGCGTGCTGGCCATGGCGGCACAGCAGGCCTTGGGCCGCGTCCCTGCCCCGGTGGAAATTTCAGACAACCGCGCGCCGATCTGGCCGGATGGGCTGCACGGCTCGATTACCCATTCTGGCGGCCACTGCGCCTGCCTGATTCTGCCATCACCTCAAGGCTATCCCGGCATCGACATCGAGCATTTCCTCTCCGGTCGCAGCCTCGCGTCCGTGAACAAACTGGTACTACAGGAGCAGGATCGCACGATGATCGCCGCCTCCCCGCTGCCCCGAGATCAGGCCGCAACCCTGTGCTTTTCCGCCAAGGAAACGCTCTTCAAGGCGCTGCACCCCACCGTTGGCCGCTTCTTCGGCTTCGAGGCCGCGGTGCTCGGCGCGCCGCCCACCGCATCACATCTCCGGCTCACACTTACCGGCGATCTGCACGACCGCCTGCCGGGCGGGGCCACCTTCGATTTAACCTGCGCGATCGAGGACAGGCGCGTGCTGACCCACATGCGCTACGTCCCCTGACCCCGACCGCCCCACGCGTAACGATCACAGCTGAACAGGTCCAAGCGGACAACTTTGGCCCGTTGGCGCTATTGCGCGGGACGGTGTGAAGCCGTCCGCGCGGGCCGGTTGGTGCGCGCAGCAGATCGCTTATGTCTCTGCGCTGTCAGGACGTTACGCGTCCGGATCCGACGGTGGATCGAAGGCGATGAAAAATTGATAAGCGCAGTACAGGCCGATTGCGCCAAAGGCCAGGGCCCAGCCGCTGTTGCCCATGCTCAGCTCGAAAAGCGCCCAGAGGATACAGACCGCAACTGTCACCACCCGGCGCCAGAGTGGCCGAAAGAACGGAAGCTGTACGTCGATCAGTTTCATCAGGTTGCGCGCTCCTTGATGCGGGCCTCGCAGGCCGCGCGGGCTTCGATCACGTCGGCGCGTTCGGACACTTTCCCGAACCGCCACATCCCACCAATAACCGCGATCCGGGGGCGAAGGATAGAGGGCGGTGTCGATCAGGGAGGCCGTCGCGGGCGGGCTGTTTCCGCGCCACGGCCAGAAACGCCGCGCGTTCTTCCACATTCAAAAAAGAGCCGGTTCCCGGCAAGGTCGAGAAGGGGTATTTTCCCTTACAGTGAACAGTATGCTCGAATACTGTTAAGCTCCGAAGCGCAAATCTGTCCCCTGACCAATCAATCGACTGCTTCGGGGCGCAGAGCATTTAACGCGATTGCCGATCGTGTTAAGCCAGCCTTTCACAAGTGACCGGGATAAATGGTTGTTCATTTGATGCACTGTTAGAAGAGTTGCCGTGTTCACGGGATGCCGGACTGAACACCTCACACCCCCTTGGCTGGTGCTGATCTTTTGCACAACACCGCGTCGGGGCTTTTGCATTGCCGCCATTCGTGTTTCTTTCACCATCTCGAAGGCCGCGTGAAGACCAGATTATTATCTTGGCTTGGCGGCTGCGTTCAGTCTTTGCGAACAGGGTCCCGGCGCGGGGGTGGCGCCTCTTGACCATCCCAAGTGCATGGCGGTTGCCGGTGACAGCGACGCAGATTTCCACAAGAGTTGGAGGCAAGCAATGGTTCAGCAAGGCGAGGTTCCATCTCGCAACCAGACACGTCGCCACGGAGCGGATGTCGCCGCCACCGCCAAGCTGGAAGACGGCCGCCTGGTTCTGTCCGGGCGTCTGCTGATCGACACGGTCGCGACCCTGAAGCAAGACGTCCACGGGGCTCAGGCGATCGATATCGCGCAGGTCATCCAAATGGATACCGCCGGCGCGTGGTATATCGTCGATGCGCAGAGGCGCATGACCGATGGCAAGGACGATGTACGGATCCTTGGCGCCGACAACATGCAACAACAGTTGATCGAGGTCGTCCGCCGAAATATGCCGCCCCGGGATACGGGACCCGCGAGGCGCGTGTCGCTGGCAGACCGTGTCGAGGGGCTGGGTCGCAAAACAGCTGCCAGTGCGAGGATTGCCGTCGAATTGATCAGCTTTCTCGGGCAGGTCATCGCAGCTCTGGGCAGCATGGTGATCCATCCCCGCCGTCTGCGGCTGACCTCGCTGGTGCATCACATGCAGGAGGTCGGTTGGAACGCCATTCCAATCGTCGCGCTGATGTCTTTCCTGATCGGCGTTGTGCTGGCCTTTCAGGGCTCGGTGCAGCTTCGCCAGTTCGGGGCCGAGGTTTTCGTTGTCGATCTCATTGCCATTTCAATGCTGCGTGAATTAGGCATCCTGCTGACCGCCATCATCGTCGCGGGGCGTTCCGGCTCGGCCTATACGGCCGCCATCGGATCAATGAAGATGCGCGAGGAAGTCGATGCGATGCGCACGATCGGTCTCGATCCCATTGATATCCTGGTGCTGCCACGGGTGCTGGCGCTGATCCTGATGCTGCCGGTTCTGGGGTTGATCTCGGATTTGGCGGGCCTGATAGGGGGCGCCATCATGTCCTGGATCGAGCTGGGCGTGTCACCTGCCGTCTTTCAGGCGCGGCTGGTCAGCAACACGGATGTCTGGCACTTCTTGGTGGGCATGATCAAGGCGCCCTTCTTTGCAATGATTATCGGGATCATAGGCTGCTATGAAGGGCTGAAGGTAGGCGGCGACGCCGAGTCTCTGGGACGGCTGACGTCGACCTCTGTTGTGCTTTCGATCTTCATGGTGATCGTGGCGGATGCAATTTTCTCGGTTGTTTTTGCGCTGATAGGAATCTGATGAGCGATGCGGAGCCGATCATAAAAGTGCGCGGCCTGACCAAGGGTTTTGGCAGTCATCTGGTGCATGAGGGTCTGGACCTAGATGTGCGCCGGGGCGAAATCATCGGAATCGTCGGTGGCTCGGGTACGGGAAAATCGGTCCTGCTGCAGCAGATCGTCGGTCTGCTGAAGCCAGACAGCGGCAGCATCGAGGTATTCGGCCAGAGCGTTCAGGGCACGCCACCCGAGCAATACAAACAGTTGCGCCGCCGTTGGGGCGTCATGTTCCAGGATGGCGCGCTTTTCTCGTCGTTGACCGTGCGCCAGAATGTCGAGGCCCCGATGCGCGAGCAACTGGACCTGCCTGACGCGCTGCGCGAGACCTTGGCCGGGATCAAGGTGCGCATGGTCGGGCTGGAAGAGGTCGCGCACAGCAAGTTCCCTTCCGAGCTTTCGGGTGGCATGCGCAAACGGGCGGGGTTTGCGCGGGCCATCGCACTCGATCCCGAGATCGTGTTTCTGGACGAACCGACGGCGGGGCTCGACCCGATCGGCGCGGCTGCCTTCGACACGCTGATCCGCAAATTGCAGACGACGCTGGGGCTGACCGTGTTTCTGGTGACGCATGATTTGGACTCTCTGCATGCAATCTGCGATCGTATCGCCGTGCTGGCCGAGAAAAAGGTGCTTGCGGTCGGCACCATGGCCGAACTGATGGAGGTGGATCACCCCTGGGTTCACGAATATTTCCACGGCCCCCGCGCCCGGGCTGCCCTGAAACCCGATCAATATGACAAGGTGCCGTGATGGAAACCCGCGCAAACTATATCCTGATCGGCGCTTTCACGCTGCTCGGCATCATCGGGAGCCTTGTCTTCGCCGTGTGGCTGTCCAGTGTACAGCTGGATCGGCAATTTGCCTATTATGGCATCCTCTTCGACGATGTAACCGGGCTGGATTCGTCGGGTGACGTTGTGTTTAACGGGATCAATGTGGGCCGGGTGATCGAAGTGCGGATATACGATCCGGACTCGACCAAGGTCTATGTCGGGATCGAGGTCGATGCGACCACGCCGGTGCGCGAAGATACTGTCGCGCAGCTCAGCTCCTCGGGCGTGACGGGGGTCGCCTACATCTCGCTGACCAACAAAAGCGCCGATGCGCCGCCACTGACATCCCAGAACGATATGGCGCCCATCATTCCGTCGCGCCGCTCGACCGTGCAGCAGCTGGTCGAAGATGCGCCCGATCTGATCACCGAGGCAACCAACCTTCTGAGGCAGTTTCAGCAGATAGCGGGGCCGGAAAACCAGGCTTATGTGCAGAACATTCTATCAAACCTGAGCGATGCCTCCGGCGGGCTGGATCGCGCGCTGACCGATTTTTCCCAGATCGCCGAGACGGTGGCTGATGCAACCGAACAGATCGCAGGTTTCAGCGAACGTCTCGATACGCTGGGTGCGGCGGCCGAGACGACGCTCGGCAATGTGGACCAGACGCTGGCCTCCGCAACCGGTGCATTCGACTCGGCCAAGGTGGCGATCGACACCACAGATACCGCGCTCGACAGCGCGAGCGCCGCTTTTGCCGAGGCCGAGATCCTCATGCGCGATCAGGTGCCGCAGATTGCCGCGCAGATATCGCAGACGGTGACTGCGCTGAACCAGGCGGTTGCGGACATCTCCGAACGGTCTGGCACCACGCTTGATGAGTTCGATCAGACGGCGGCCCTTCTGAACGCGCGGTTGCGGGAATTGGAGCAGACGCTGTCGGATGCCAGCACCTCCTTTACCTCCGTAACAAATGCGTCCAACAGCTTCAGTTCGCTGGTTGCGGGCGATGGCACGCTGATGGTGGCGGATGCGCGCCAGGTTCTGGCCAGCGCGCAAAGCGCGATCTCCAAGATCGAGGCAGTGATTGATCAGGACGTGCCCGCCGTGGTCGACGATATCCGCAGCGCGGTCTCTTCTGCCTCGGTCGCCGTGGACAAGGCCGCGCGCGATCTCACGGATTTCACCGAAGGGCTGACACCCTTGACGGATGACACGCGCACGGCTGTCAACGCAGCCACGGATTGGTTTGAGCAGGCCAATATCACGCTTGGCAGCATCGACCGCTCCCTGGTTGCGGCAGACAGCGCGCTGAACTCTGCGGAAAAAGCGTTCAACAGTGCCGATGAGGTGATCTCGGCGGATCTGGGCCCGGTGCTGTCCGATATTCGCGCGGCAACAGATCAGATCGGCAGCGCGGCCAACCAGATATCGAACGATCTGCCTCAGATTTCCACCGATCTGCGCGCGTTGATCAACCGTGCGGATGACGTCGTCGCACAGGTTCAGACGACGGTCGCCGACGCCGCACCCGGCATAAGCAATTTCACCGCAAATGGCCTGAACGAGCTGGGTCGCCTCAGCGCCGAGGCGCGCACATTGGTCAAATCCCTCGAAACGCTGGTGCGCCGCATTGAAAGAGATCCTGCACGTTTCCTTCTGGATGACCGCGTGCCCGAATACCGGAGATGACAAAATGCAGTTCATGACCCTTACCCGCCGCGCTGCGCTCCTGGGCGCCGCTGCCAGCCTCGGCGGTTGCAGCGCGCTGTCCTCTATCAACGAGGCGGCAGCCCCCCTGGACACCTATGATCTGTCACCCGCCGAAGGGGCGATCGCGGGGCGCAGATCGGGCCAGTCGTTGCTGGTGGCATTGCCCAATGCGCCTGCTTCGGTCGCAACCGACCGCATCCTGGTGAAGCCAAGCGCCGCCGCGGTTACCTACCTCCCCGATGCGCGCTGGTCCGATGAATTGCCGGCTCTGGTGCAATCCCTGCTGGTCCGCTCGATCGCGGGAACCGGTCGAATGGGATACGTCGGGCCGAGCGAGGCGGGGCCAGTGCCCGATCTGGCGCTTTTGTCGCGCATCGACGCATTTCAGGTGGAGATCACCGGGGAGGCCGTGACCACCAAGGTCGACATCAGTCTGAGCTTGTTGCGCGACAGCGATCAACGGGTGATCAAGACGGGGGCGTTCCAAAACGAGTTGACGGCAAGCAACGACACCCCGGCCGCCATCGTCGCGGCGTTTCAGGCGATCCTTGACACGCTGTTGCCGCAGATGGCGACATGGGCCGTCACGGGCTGAAAGGCAGGCCCCTCGCGGCAGGTCAGTTTCTCGAAAGCTCTGCAATCCGCGCTGCTCTCCATGGCCTTTGCTTGGTGACAGTGCCTAGTCGGATCGCAGGTGCCGCGAACGGCAGGAAGGTCCCGGAAACCCCAAATCTTCGCATCGGCAGAGCTCGTCAGGGGAACGAATGTCCTGTACGTGGGCCGGAACTGCAGCATCACGGCCAGACGCCCAAATGTCGGGTGCGGGCTGTTCGCGAAGGGGACGCCCCGCATGTGCTCCGCCACCGGGATCAGTGAGAAACAAGCGCGCTCAATCATTACCTGAGGGCAATTGCTGAACTGGCTGTTGCGGCGGCGGTCGATGAGTTCTGCGTCGATCCGGTCAAGGTCAACGCAACCTGGTGCTGATCCGCGGCCTTGGCACAGGGAACGGGCGGAGCGTATTGGATTGTTGGGGTGCGTTTAGGGCAAAGTCTCTTCGTCGCATCGGGCTAATGCTCAAATTAGGCCGTAACAGCACCCGTACAGCAAATTAACCTTGCAAATCTTCCACGCTATAGATAATTTGCAAGGATGTATGCGCGCCACACTCATCAACTTGTGCAATCCGCGCTAGAGACCCAAGCTGCGGTTGTGCTCCTCGGTCCCCGGCAGGTCGGGAAAACCACCCTTGCTCTCGACATCGCTGCGGAGCAACCATCGGTATACCTTGATCTTGAGCGTGACGCGGATAGGCAGATCCTGAGCGAACCAGATCTCTATCTGGATGAACAAGCGGGAAAGCTCGTCATCCTTGACGAGGTGCAGCAGATGCCCGGCCTCTTCAAGAGCCTGCGTGGTCAGATCGACCAGCGCAGGCGGGCCGGGTTTCGGACGGGGCAGTTTCTGCTCTTAGGGTCAGCCTCCAATGTCCTCCTGCAACAATCGGCGGAGTCCCTTGCGGGACGGGTCCGGTATATCGAAATGCCCCCTCTGCAACTTACCGAGGTTGGGGCTGATAAGTTGAATGCGCTCTGGCTGCGTGGTGGCTTTCCTGACGGTTTCCTGGCTGCCAGCGATCAGGCGAGCATGGACTGGCGTCTGGATTTCCTGCGCACCTATCTGGAGCGTGACATCCCTGCCCTCGGGCCGCGTATTCCGGCCGCAACCTTGCGGCGCTTCTGGACCATGTTGGCGCATGTGCAAGGCGGCCTGCTGAATGCTGCAGCCCTTGCTGAAGGGCTCGGCGTGTCGGGACAAACGATCGGACGTTACCTCGATCTGCTCGTCGATCTCATGCTGGTGCGGCGGCTGCAGCCCTGGCATGAGAATGTCGGCAAACGCTTGGTGAAATCGCCAAAAATCTATGTGCGCGACAGCGGGATCGTGCATGCGCTGTTGAGTATTGGTACAACCGAAGGCTTGCTCGGGCATCCCGTCGTCGGCGGCAGTTGGGAGGGGTTCTGCATCGAGACCCTTCTTGCTGCAGCGCCCGCCGGCACCGAACCCTTCTTCTATCGCACCTCTGCCGGAGCCGAGCTTGATCTTGTTCTGCGTTTGCCGGGTGGCGACATCTGGGCCGTCGAGATCAAGCGCACGACTGCGCCAAAGGTTTCTCGTGGTTTTCACACCGGCGCAGAAGACGTCAAAGCCAACCGGAAGCTGCTGATCTATGCCGGGGCGCATGATGTCCCCGTGGCAGAAGATATCCGGGCAATACCTCTCGAACAGGGAATTGGGCTGTTGAGAGCGCTTTAGCGCCGCGCTGACTTTTCCCGCTGCGCGCCTGCGCGGGGATTTGATTGTTGGTTCCGGTCTCAAGATTTGGCAGTGCGCGGAGGCAATGCCGTGCTTTTTCTCGACGCAATTCGCTCCGAAGATTGCTTTTTGATGAAGAACGACCGGGGTGATGGACAAGGAAAGCAAGGCGATAGCAAACATTATCTTGGCGCGCGATGGCACCGGCAAGCCAACCGTAAAGCCGTCGAAAACTGTGCAATGCGGGCGCAAGTAAGCAAGGTGGAGGAGACTCAAAAGGCGTGTGGTTCGGATTCAAAGTTGGCACGGCCGGAGAAGGCTTGCCATGACTGGTTCCTATCCCGGCGCCCGACGCTGTTGACCCCTGAACGGCGCAAAGCGTGGTCGCGATGAAAGGTCACGGATGGCCATTTGCGGCGATCTGCACACCGGCCAATCCGCAGTGCACCGGCATCGCCCGGAGCGGCTCCGCCCCCGCACAGCCGCCTCATGCAAGCGGATAAATCTCTTGCGGTGCGCATAGAGATGGGCGCGGATTTCAGGGGCAGCCGGGTTCTTCGAGCGCGTTCTTCCGCGTCTACCTCTTTCGGGGAAAAAAGCCTCTGGATGTGGACATGATGAGGGCAAGTACCCTCGCGACAGTGATCCGTCCGGTGCATGGCAAATCCCATATGATGGAAGGAGGCCGGGCAGTACCATCGGATCGGAACGCCCGGTCTGCGTCAGTCACAAGGATGCGCTATGCCTTTGCGATCGGCGCGCCGCTCAAAGTCTGATGATCAACGAGACCCATCGGCAGCAGCCTGCCTCTACAATGCCACCCGGCACCAGACACAGTCATGATCCGACAGCGGCTTTCCTGCCGCGTCCAGCGAACTCACCAGGCCTTTGGCCTGGCCGGTCACACCGCGCGTCGCAAACCAGTCGAGCTTCATCTGCCGGTCGGGAAAGCGGGTGATCAGGCTTGGCCGGGTCGTCATGCCATCGGCGGTGTTGCCCCAGTCGTAACCCTGTGCCTCGGCCAATGCGAACAGAGTCTCGCGGCGCCAGTCATAGTCGGGTGGCAAGTGGTTGCCGGTGTTCAGATCTCCGCCGATGACCACGGGCAAACCGGGCGCAAATACGTCGATCGCGTCCAGCAGCCGTTCCATTTGCATATGCCGGTGATCGGCATCGGATGCGCTTTCGAGGTGGGTCGAGACCACGCAGAGCGGCCCGGCTCCGGTCGGAACGACGGCAAGGATCGCCATACGCCCGCCAAGGCGCGGCTGATCCGGGTCGGGCGAAGCCTCGCCGTCGGTGGCGAACCAATGGCCGTGATCGTCAAGCCGTACCATCGCCAGCCTGTCGAACGGCACGCGCGACAGCACCGCGTTGCCATGCCAGCCAAACGCATTGAAATCGTCGGTACAGAATTCCCGTTCGATCGGGCTGCCCAGATCCAGTTCGAAAAACTCGACCCCGTAGGCGTATCCCATGCCAAGCGCGCGGGCGACCTCTTCGGTGGTGTGGCGCTGGCCCGTCCGAGCCATGCCGTGATCGACCTCTGACAGCAGGAGCACGTCCGGAGCAACGTCCGACAAATGCGCAGCGGTTTCTTCGGGAAAGAGACACCGCTCGACATTCCAGGCGGCGATGGTCACTTCCCGGTTCAGAGCCCCCTGCCCCGCAGTACCGCCCTGTTGCAGTGCGTTCATCGCGGGCACGCCCGCCAACAGCGCGCGATGCGCATCCGACGTGCGACGCGCCGCCAGCAAGCGTCGCCTCTGGTCTTCGGTCACAGCGGGCAAAGTGTCGAGTATGGTGGTAATCACAGCGCCTGCCCCGTCATCGTGTCGAACAGCCGCACCGCGGTTCTGTCAAAGGAAATTTTTGTATCGCCCGCCGGGATTTCGGCAGCTTTACCGACATGCACGGTAAACGCCTGCTCGCCAAGCCTGCCATGCACCAACCGGTGCGCGCCCAGCTCTTCGACGATGCCGATCTTGAAATCGACCTCGCCGACCGCATCCAGCGTCACGTCTTCGGGGCGGATACCCACGGTGATCGCCCCCGTCCGCCCGGTCGGCGCATCCATGACCGCCATGCCGCAGCCAAGCCGGACCGCGCCACTGTCAAAGCTCGCGTCGATCAGGTTCATCGGAGGCGCACCCATGAAGGACGCCACAAACGTCGAGGCCGGATTGTGGTAGATCTCCGACGGGGTGCCGATTTGTTCAATCCGCCCGCCGTTCAGAACGATGATCCGGTCGGCCATTGTCATGGCTTCAACCTGATCATGGGTCACGTAAATCGACGTCACGCCAAGCCGTTGTTGCAACGCCTTGATCTCGATCCGCATCTGGTGGCGCAGCTTGGCATCGAGATTGGACAAGGGTTCGTCGAACAGGAACAGCGCAGGGTCGCGGACGATGGCGCGGCCCATGGCCACGCGTTGCCGCTGGCCGCCGGACAGCTGGCTGGGCTTGCGGTCAAGGTAGTCTTCGAGATTCAGCATTGCCGCCGCCGCCACCACCTTGCGGTCAATCTCCGCTTGCGGCGTCTTGCGGTTCTTCAGTCCGTAACCAATGTTCTTGCGAACCGTCATATGCGGATACAAAGCATAGTTCTGGAAGACCATCGCAATGTCGCGATCCGCCGGGTCCACGTCGTTCACGACACGATCACCGATCCGCAGATCCCCTTCGGTAATATCCTCCAGCCCCGCGATCATGCGCAGCAGCGTAGACTTGCCACAGCCCGATGGTCCGACCAGAACGACAAACTCGCCGTCCGCGATACCAAAACTGGACGGCGTGACCGCCTCGATTCCGTTCGGATAGACCTTGCGGATGTTGTTCAGCGAAACCTGAGCCATTGTTGTGTCCATTCCTTTTTAGCCCTGCCACTTGTTGGCTTCTTGGGGGCTCTTACTTGTCGGATTCCGTCAGACCCTTGACGAACCAGCTCTGGAAGAAAATCACCACGAAAACCGGCGGGATGATTGCAATGATCGCCAGCATGTTGGCGCGGCCATATTCGGGGATACGGTTGCCTTCCATCACCTGCGTGATCTGCTTGATCCCGCGCACGAGGGTGAACATGTCTTCTTCGGTCGTGATCATCGTGGGCCACAGATATTGGTTCCAGCCATAGACGAACATGATGATGAACATCGCAGCGATCATGGTCTGCGACAGCGGCACGAGGATATCGACGAAGAATTTCACCGGCCCTGCCCCGTCGATCCGCGCGGCTTCGACCAGTTCTTCCGGGACGGATCGAAAGAACTGCCGGAAAAAGAATGTCGCCGTTGCAGACGCGATCAGCGGCACGATCAGCCCCTGATAGGTGTTCAGCATCCCCAGCCGTTGCACGACCTCGTAGGATGGCAGGATGCGCACCTCCAACGGCAACAAGAGCGTGGTGAAGATCACCCAGAACGCCAACGTGGCAAATCGCAGCCGGAAGTAGACAATGGCATAGGCCGCCAGCATCCCGATCACGATCTTGCCAACGGCAAAGCCGATCCCGAGAATGAACGAGTTCTTCAGCATGTTCATCCCGGTGTTTTCCCCGGAAAACCCCGATGCCTCGAACATCGCCTTGTTCAGGTTGTCGTCAAACTGGTCACCGATCTGGAGCGTCGGCCCGTGCTTGATGACTTCGACATCGGGCATGGAGGTGATTTGCAAAACCATCAGCAGCGGAACCATCATGAACAGCGCACCAAGCGTCAGGATAACATGGTCGATCACCGTTGCCGGGCGAAGGCGCCGGCTGCGGCGATTTTTGGCGGGGGAAGCGGCAAGCACCGCGGCATTGGCGTCCGTCATGACAAGCCTCAAGTAGCGAAGTGATAGGGGTACAAGGCACTCTCACGTGTAATGGATGCGGCGTTCGACCAGCCGGAATTGAAACACGGTCAGCGCAAGAACGAGCACCATCAGCACCACAGACTGCGCCGATGATCCGCCAAGGTCACTGCCCCGGAACCCATCGACGTAGACCTTGTAGACCAGCGTCATCGGGTTGTTGCCCGGCTCGCCCTTCACAAGAGTGTCGATCACGCCGAACGTATCGAACAGTGCGTAGGTGATGTTAATGATCAACAGGAAAAACCCGGTCGGCGCCAGCAGCGGAAAGGTCACATCCCAGAACCGTCCGCTGGCGCTGCGGTTGTCGATCAGCGCCGCCTCGCGCACGGATTTCGGAATGGATTGCAGGCCCGACAGGAAGAAGATGAAATTGACCGGCACTTGTTTCCAGACGGAGACCAGCACCATGGCAAAGGCCGTGTCAGTGTAGTTCACGCCCAGCAGGAAATCATGACCAAACGTCTGCGCCAACCGCGTCAGCGGCCCCCAGCTTTGGTTGAACATCATCACGCCGATGAACCCGGCCACGGGCGGCGCGACGGCATAGACCCACATGATAAGCGTGCGATAGCTGCGTGCGCCCCGGATCACCTTGTCGGCCTTGACGGCCAGCAACAGCGCCAGCCCCAAGGAAAAGAACGTGACCAAAGCCGTAAAGACCAGCGTGAACCACGCGATCCGGCGGTATTCGGAATTGCCCGCAAGGTCGGTGTAATTCTCCAGTCCGACGTAGGTCGAGCCAAAGCCAAACGGATCTTCAAGGTAGAACGAAGACTGCACCGCATGGGCGGCAGGCCAGTAAAAGAAAACGATGATGATCGACAACTGCGGCACCAGCAGCAACACCGGCAACCATTTGATCGTGAACCCTGCGCGTTTCATGGCGGACCTTGTTTTGAATTGGGGTCTTGAAAGGGGTGGCGGCTACGGATGCCCGCAGCCGCCGCGCCTCGTTGAAGGAGACGCTTAGTTCTGAGTCTTGGCAAAGCGGGCCAGCAGGCCGTTGGCTTCCTCTTCGATGTTGGCGAACGCGGTGTCCACGTCGGTCTCGCCGGTCAGGATGCGGCCGTATTCACGGTTCATCACGTCGCGGATCTGGACGTAGAAGCCCATGCGATACCCTTTGGTGTTTTCACCTGCAGGCAGCGAGAGCTGTTGAATGCCAACCTCTGCGGCGGGGGCCTCTTGGTAATAGCCCTCAGCCTTCGCAAGATCGTAGGCAGCGGTGGTGATCGGAACGTAGCCGGTTTCCTTGTGCCAGAAGACCTGGGTTTCCGGTTTGGTCAGGAACTCGAAGAACGCGGCGGTGGCCGTGTTTTCCTCGTCCGACTTGCCCGCCATCGCAAACAGCGATGCGCCGCCGATGAAGGTCTGCTTGGGCTCGCGTGTCACCGCTTCCCAATAGGGCAGATAGGTGGCCGAGAATTCAAACGGCAGGCCCTTCTTGGCCAGACCACCGAACGATCCCGAAGACCCCAGCCAGATTGCGACCTTGCCTTCTTCGAAGGGCGTCTGGTTGTCGCTCCAGCCGGTGCCGAACCATTCGAAAAAACCGTCGTCCTGCCAGCTCCGAACCGCCTTGAAGTGGTTCTTGATCGCGTCGTTGTTCACCAGGATCTTGGTGCCGTCCGCACCGTCATAGCCGTTGTTGTTCGTCGCAAACGGCAGGTTGTGGCGCGACATGAAGTTTTCGGTGAAGATCCACGGCAGGTGCGATTGCGCCAGCGCGGTGTAACCGGCCTCTTTCAGAGCGGGGGCAGTGACGGTCTGGAATTCTTCCCAGGTCTTCGGCGGCGTCACGCCGGCGGCTTCCAGCGCGTCCGCGTTGTAATACATGATGGGCGAAGACGAATTGAACGGCATCCCGATCATCTTGCCATCGCTGTCGGCGTAGAAATACCGCACGCCCGAGATGTAATCGTTGATGTCGAAATCGACGCCATTGGTTTCCAGCAGGTCCTGCACCGGAACCGTCGCGCCCTTGGCCCCGATCACGGTGGCGGCGCCAGCGTCGAACACCTGCAGGATGTTGGGCTGCTCGCCTGCACGGAAGGCTGCAATGCCGGCGGTCAGGGCTTCTTCGTAGGTGCCCTTGAAGACCGGGGTGATCGTGTAATCGTCCTGGCTTGCGTTGAAGTCTTCGGCAATGGCGTTGACGGTCTCACCCAATGCACCGCCCATGGCATGCCAGAAGGTAATCTCGGTTTCAGCGAATGCAGCATTCGCGGTCAGCGCGAAAGCTGCGGTCAGTTTCAGGAAATTCATGTGACACTCCGGTCCGTGTTGGAACCCCGGGTATGGCGGCCTTTTCAGGACGCTCCCGGTGGCTAAGTGCGCACTCGATAGGAACGCTTTGTAACGGGCTGTTGACGCTATCATGACAGCCACGTTAAATCTGACCATACGGTCAGAAATCGCCCGCCAAACGCAAACGCGGGGGCCAAAGACCCCCGCGCCGCAGTCCGGTCATGGTGCCGGATTACATCTTGCCGATCGACCAGAAGAACGTCTCGCCCGAGCTGTCATCGACGCCGTCGTTGTCGGTCGATACCCAGCCGATGCCGTCCGCATCCACCGCAAAGCCCTCGACCTTGTCGACGATATAGCCGCCCCAGGCCGCCAGATCGGGGATAAAGTCCCGCACGACTTCCTTTTCAACCACCGGCAGCGCGCCGCCAATCGGGGCGGGCGTCAGCCCGTCCAGCGAAACGCGGGTCAGTTGCTTGACCTTGGCGTTGGCTCCGATCTGGTTGTCGCGCTCGATGATGTACAGCCAGCCGTCGTAGGCCTCGATCTCGGAAAGGCCGATCCAGCCGGTTTCCGGGTCTTCGGTCGGGTAGGTGACCGCGCCCCATTCCTTGGTCTCGGTGTTGTAGGCCACCAGCTTGACGTCATTGCCCGCGTCGTCGCCCCAGTTACGCTGGATGGCGATCCAAAGCGTGTCGCCCACGCGGGTCACGCCTTCCGCCCCGAACCGCTTTTCATACGCCAGCAGGTCCGCCGGGAACGGCACTTCTTCCTTTATCTCGCCTTTGGCGTTCACATGGTAGAGCCCGTGCGGGATCATCCGGTCGGTGCGGCCTTCGGAAGCCAACCAGAAGCCGCCCTTCCCGTCCGTGGTGATGCCTTCCATGTCCAGTTTCTGAGCCGGACGGCCGCCCCGTGTCACGTCGATGGCGCGGGTGATGCGCGCAGGGCTTTGCGAGGGGTCAATCTCGAAGATGCGCGGCTGATAGCCGTAAAAACTGTCGTTGACCGCGTAGATCATGCCGTTTTCCGCGACCATGCCGGAAATCGCACCCCAGCCGATCAGCGTGTCGGCCCCTTCGGACGTCAGGGTCGGATAGCTCGCGGCCGCGGCCTGATAGTCATAAAGCGTTACATGCGAGCGCACGCCGCCGTCTTCAATCAGGTCGGCTTCATTCGCCACCGCCAGCAACCCGCGTTCCGGAATGGCAATCGCGCCCTCCGGGGCGATCGCGGTCGGCAGCAGTTGCTTGTAGACCGGGTTCGCCGGGTCGCTCACGTCATAAACCTGCACAGTCGAGGACCGCTCGGTCAGAACGAACGCATAGGTCTTGTCCCCGAATGTCGCGACTTCCATGCCTTCGGGTTCCACGCCCTTGGCGTCCGACCGCTTGTCCGGGTAGTGGCCCGCCTGAATGACCGGCGTCTCGAACGCATTTCCGGACTCCCAAACCAGCGTGCCATCCTTGTGGAACACCGTCGCGCTGCGCGACCCGCCATCCATGTCGCCTTCGTTGGCGATCATGAAATGGTCATCGTCGATCCACTGCACGCCATCGGGCTCACGCAGACGATCCGGTTGATTTTCGGTAAAGATCAGCGCGGCGCGTTCGTCCGTGGCGTCGATGCCCTCCAGATTGACGGACCCTGCAGAGAAATGGTTCATGACCGCGCCATCAGCGCCGATCACCACCATCTCGTTGTTTTCCTGCATCGTCACGACGATTTCGCCAAGGGCATTCACGTCCACGAATTCCGGTTCGGGATCCTCGGGCGCGATCTCGGCCAGGCCGCTCATGTCGATGGTCTGGATGTCACAATCCATCACCCCATCGGTGATGGAGACCTTCGACACCCAACCCGCAGGCATCTGGCCCACGCGGCCATCGCCCAGATCTTCGTCGCGCTCGTTCTCGATGGCAACGACCACAAAGCGGCCTGCATCATCATGCGCGGTGGAATCCGGCTGACCGCCCAGATCGCATTCCCCGGTGATGGCCATGCTGACCATGTCCACGGCCAGAAGCTTGCCCGAGGGCTTCACATAGCTTTCCGATGTGTTCACAGCAACGAACGCCGTATTGCCGATAACGGTGACCGAGGTCGGCTCGCCACCCACGTCCAGGTTGCCTTTGGGTTTGGGATCGAGCGGGTCGGTAATGTCAATCAGGCCGATCACGCCCAGCGGGCTGTCGGTGTAGACCAGCGTCATGCCATCGCCCGACGCGCCGATGATCTCGGCCGAGCTTTCTTCGCCGGAACGTTCTGCGTTGTTCAGCGGCGTCGCAAAGCTGGATACGCGGTTGAAGTTCATCTCTTGCGCCTGCGCGCCGGCGGCGGCCAGCGCCAGAACAGAGACCATGGGCGTTAGGGTCCGGATCATCGTTGTCTGCTTTCTCGGATTATGGCAATCGGCGGCCTTTCTTCAGGCGGCATGTAACGGCGGCGTGACGGTTTCATGAACCTTTTGTGCGCGCCCGCGCCAATGCCTCGGTGCTTTGGACCAACTGTGCACACGAGCGGACAGCCGGAGGGCTACGCCGAGAGGAGCCTGACGGTGCCTTTAAAAGGAACCCGCCGGATTCGTGGCACACGAAACCGGCGGGGCCAGCCTCGCGCTGTTGGTGAATGTTTCAGAAAAAAGTGAACGTCACTCTGGCCCCATAGCCGTGCGCAACGTGTCCTTGCCCGCCAAGGCTAGCCCGTCCTGAATGTCGGCGACGAGCGCAACCGATAGCGCCTCTATGTCGCGCCTCCCAAGGGCGGCAAGGATCTCTTTGTGGCGATCGATACTGTAGTGCGATTTGTGGGTGACCATCACCTGACGCTGAAATGGGCCGAGCTGAAGCCAGACACTCTCGACCAATGGCATGACCGCCTGATCGGGATTGAGACAATAGAGCACACGGTGAAAATCATGGTTGAGCCGGGTCATTTCGACCGGATAATTGTCACCGACGGAGGCATCCAGCCGCCTGTCGATCTCATCCATCATTTCGATCATGATGTCAGAGACATAAGGCAGGCTTCGCGCGCTGGCATGAAGTTCCAGAACTGTGCGCAGCTGCACCAGTTCCTCGAAACGACCAGGGGTCATGACCGGCACGCGTAACCGGCGATTGCCCAGCACCTCGATGGCGCTTTCAGAGTTCAACCGGCGCACAGCCGCGCGGATGGGCGTTTGGGACAGGCCCAAGTCCTGCGCCAACCCGCGAATCGTCAATTTGTGCCCCGGCGGGAAAGCCCCCACCATGATCGCCTTTCGCAGTCGCAGATAGGCATATTCCTGTGTCGTCATCTCGGGAGATTGAGCGACGTCGGGGATCGCGATGTCAGTTTGATACATGAGTGGCCCGTTGAAGTTCTCCCCGATCGTAGCGCGACCTGCGGTTGACTCAAAGCCATATGCTGTCACTAAAACTCAAATATAGCATATAGTTATACAGCTTCAGATGGAGGGCGCCATGAACGCAATGACCAAGACTTATTCCGGAAACGGTGCCCATACTGGCAGCCTGTACGCGGCAACAGCGAACCCGAACCGGCAGCGTCCGGAGTTGATCGGGCAGAAAGAAATTGATGTCTGCGTGATCGGCGCAGAATTTTCCGGGCTGTCGACCGCGCTGCATCTGGCTGAAAAGGGCTATAGTGTCGTGATCGTCGAAGGTGCTCGGGTCGGCTGGGGCGCCTGGGGGCTCAACGGCCGCCAGATCGTCAATGGTCTGAACGCCAGCTTGCAAAAGATCGGCAAGTAGTTCGGGGAGGACACGGCAGGGTTCGTGGCCAGCCTTGTGACCGAAGACGGCGATATCATCCTCGAGCGGGTGGCCACCTGCGGGATCAACTGTGACCTGAAGAAGGGCAACATCCTGGCCGCGATCACACCGGCGGACATGAAAGAGCTGGAAGGGCGTCAGAAGCTTTGGCAGAGCTACAGGATCGACTGTCAGGAGACGGTCGGGCGTGACGGAATCCGCGAACACATCGGTTCGGACATGTATATCGGCGGTCAGGTCAACCACAAAGGCCGACATATCCATCCGCTGAACTTCGCCGAAGGAGAAGCGAAAGCCTTCGAGAGCCTCGGCGGCACCATCTACGAAATATCGCCGGTCACCTCTGTTGATGCAGAGGCGCAGCGCCCGGTTGTCCACACCGTCAAAGGCAAGATCATCTGCAAGACGCTGGTGATTTGCGGCATGCCTATCTGGGCGGCGTTGTGCCGACGCTGACATGGCGCGTCATGCCTGTGACGACGCAGATCATGGCCACCCGTCCTCTGGAGGATGATCTGACCAAACGCCTGCTGCCATCCGATCATTGCGTCGAGGATATCCGCTATATCCCCGATTACTATCGCCTGTCCGGTGACAAGCGCCTGCTGATCGGTGGCGGCTCTGTCTATGGCGGCACGGATGATCTCAACATTCAGCACAAGCTGCGCCGCAACCTCTACAAGATCTGCCTGGAACTCAAAGGCATCGAGGTCGAATACACCTGGAGCGGCAATTTCGCCCTGTCCTTTACCCGCGTACCGCAAATGGGGCGCATCGGCAAGAACACCTAATTCGCCCATGGCTACAGCGGCCACGGCGTGACGGGCACGCATTCCTTCGGGCGGATCCTGTCCGAAGCGATCGACGGCGACCTCAGGCGCTATGACGTCTTTGCGGGCCTGCCTTGGTATCCGTTCCCCGGCGGGCGCACCTTCCGTGTGCCGTATTCGGTGATCGGGTCGTGGTGGTACGGGCTGCGCGACAAACTTGGCGTTTGATCCTGCCGCGGGTCCGGAGCCTCGACACCCTGGGCGCCCAGCACCCTCTCAGGTTTCGGAAAACACCAAAAAACCAAAGACCTAGAGCCAACTCCACGCGACGGAATAGCGGCCCGGACAGGGATCATCTGGCCGAACCCTTCCGACAACAGGGAAGAATTCTACGAGGCTCTTATCGACAGCTGCCCTCGCGGTCCTTGGCTGCACACAGCTTGCAACCGCTCAAAGCAACGAGCTGAACATCTATGATAGGTCCGACTACATTGCCGAAGACATGATCGCCAATTTCGAGGCGGAAACCGGCAATTCGGTCAACTACGACGTGTTCGACGCCAACGATGTTCTGGAAGCCAAGCTGCTGACCGGGGCGACCGGATACGAAGTGGTCGTGCCGTCGATCGAATTCATGGCGCGCCAGATCATTGCCGGTGTGTTCCACGAGATTCCCAAATGACTCCCTGTCGAACTACGGCAACCTGGATCCGACAATCCTCAAGGTGTTGGACGTCAACGATCCCGACACGGCGGCGAACCTGGCCGATTGCGCCATTGCCCTGCTGGATTCCCCGACCGAGGTTCTGGCGCCCGCGCTGAACTACCTCGGGCTGGACCACAACACCGAGGACAAGGCCGACCTGGCCAAAGCCGAAGCGTTGATGATGTCGAGCCGCAGCGGCTGCGCTCGCTGGGCCATGATGTGACGCTGTTGCGTGTGCTGGCCTCTGGTACCGCAGGTTTCATAGCCGGGATCGGCGGCATCTTGAACCTTTGGCTCACTACATAGATCTCGCCCGGCATTGGCGTGATCAATCCGGTGATCGACGTGCTGATGGCGGGTGTCCCGGGCGGGATCAGCCACCCGATCGGATCTCGTGCCGGCGCATCCGCCTATACGGCGGTCGATAATTTCGCCGTCGATTTCATCGCCCGCGAGCGGTTCAAAATGCTGATTGGAATAATATTTCTGTGGATCGTGCTGTTTTCGCCCGACGGTATCGCGGGCCTGACGGACCGCCTGCGCAAACGGCTGTGGCGCAAGCGCGAACCCAAGACGTCACCAATGCCGCCGGATGCTCCGGCGCCACATAAACCCACCAATGGAGGACATTGATTCTGGGTTATCCGAACAAGACTTTGGGCGCATGCAGCCTGCTGTCCGCCATGCTGTGATCGACCGCGCTTCATGGGTAGGACGACACCATCCTGATCTGCGTACTTGCCGCGCTGGAAGGGCCGCCGTCCGGCTCCGAAGGCATCCGCATCGCGCAATATGCCAATGAACAGCCCGATGTGACCTTCTTCAACGGCTTATCGGCGGCGATCGAGAGGAGCTTTGTCGACCCTGCCCCGAACTTCTACCGTTTCAACACCGATGACGCGCAATGGACCGCGCCGGCGGGCAGCTATCTGGTGAACGAACGCGGCTGGGACAACATGGTTGTCGTGTCCGAGGACTACTCCTCCCCCTACGCGCAGGTCTTCGGCGACATGGGCCCCTTCTGCGCCGTCTGGGGCAAGGTCTCCGAGAACCACATCGTGCCGCTGGGATCCAAGGAATACTCCTCGGTCATTGCGCTCCTGCCGATGAGCGGCGGCGATGTGGACGGCATCTTTATGGTGCTGGGTGGCTCGGAGGCGGTGAACTTCCTGACGCAATGCGCGCAGCTGGGCGAGGATCTACCCATCGTTGGCGGCTCGATCACCGTGGACCAAACCGCCCTGACCGCCGAAGGTCCGGTGTCGGACAACGACGATCTGCCCGCCCGGCAGGAATTTTTCGCCAAATCTCAAGCATTCTTCGGGGATGAGGGCCTGCCGTCGCCCTCGCTCTTTGCCTTCAACGACTATGTCTCGACCAAGGCCGCCCTTCTGGGTCTGCAGGAAGTGAATGGTGATCTGTCCGATCCGGAGGCCGATCGCGCCGCGCTGGACACGCTGAGCTTCGAGACGCCGACCGGCACCGTGGCGATCAACGAAAACCTTCAGGCCACCACTTCCTTTAATATCAACGAAGTCGTTGAAGGCGAGGATAGCCACCTCAAGAACGAGCCGCTGGCGCGTGTCGAGGGCATCGACCAATACCCTGGTCTGGGCAAGGAGGCATTCACCGCTCTGGGCCTGCCGTCCTGTGGCAACCCGTCCTGCGAATGACACCGGTCGGGAACACTAAGGTAAGGCCCTCAGGATCGAAGGCCTCACCCGCCGGTTCGGCGCGCTGGTCGGCGTGCAGGATATGGAGATATCAATTCCTGTCGGCCAGCGGCGCGCCGTGCTGGGCGCGAACGGGGCAGGCAAAACGACGCTATTCAATATGATCGCGGGTGGTCTGCCGCCCAGCGAAGGCAGCATCACCGTCTTTGGTGAGGACATGACGCATTTCTCTGCCGAAAAACGGGCGCGCCGGGGCGTGCGCCGCACTTATCAGCGGTCGCTGGTTTTTGGCAGGCTCACGGTACGCGACAACCTCTATATCGCGATCCGCGGCGCCACCGGTCCGCGCCTGTCGTTCTGGCGCCGTGTCGAGGCCGAGCCGGATCACGCCTGCATCGGCGCGCTGGCTGCGCAGGTGGATCGCGCGCATATGCTGGACCGCCTGGCGTCCGATCTCAGCCATGGAGAACACCGTCAGCCGGAGCTTGGCATGGCTTTGGCGCATCCGCCGAAACCGCTCTTGCTGGATGAACCGGCGGCGGGTCTGTCGATGCGCGAACGCGAGAATTTGATGGCCATGCCCGCCGCTTTGCCGCGCGATCTGACGCTGATCATGATCGAACATGATCTCGATATCGCGCTCACGGTCTCGGACGTAGTGACGGTGATGCACAATGGTCATCTGCTGGCCGAATGCACCCCGGCCGAGATTTCGACCAATCAGGAAATTCAGGATATCTACATGGGCGTTGAACCACTTCTCTCCGTCAGCGACCTGCATGTCTATTACGGGTCGAGCCACGTGCTGCACGGCGTCTCGCTGGCCACGGACAGCGCGCCGGTGTCCATCGTCTGGCGCAACGGCATGGGCAAGATGACGCGGTGCCAGGCCATCATGGGGCTTATCCCTTCGGTGCGCGGCACGGTCCGGCTGGGCGGCCAGGACATCATCGGCAAGCGGGCCTTCCGCGTGACCCGCGCCTGCTGATCATGGATGTACCGACCGAGGGGCTGGCCCCTGTCATCGTTGATCACGTGGTCGAGGCGCTGCGCAAGATCGCGACATCCGGCACCGGCCTGCTCCTGATCGAACAGAACATGACCGTAGCGACCGAAGTGTCGGATTGCATCCTGGTCATGATGAACGGCGCCATCGCGCTTGAGACCAACGCAAAGACGCTGCTGTCGGGCCAGGCGCTGCAAAACGGCCATCTCGGCGTCAGCGCCTGGGGCTGAGGGAAGGAGGACCACCATGCACCATATTTATGCTGTCGGCACCATGGACACCAAATCGCAGGAGCGCGCCTATGTCCGCAAACTGATCGAGGCAGCGGGCCAGACGGCGGTGATCGCCGATCTGTCCACCACCGACCGCGCCGCGCATCCCGGCGCCGAAGAGATCGCCGCCCCTCACCCGGACGGGGCCGAGGTCGTCTTCACCGGGGTTCGCGGCAGTGCCGTCGCCGCGATAGTTGTGGCCTTTGAACACGACCTCGCGAGCCGCGACGATCTGACCGGAGTTACCGGACTGGGCGGATCGGGCGGCCCCGCACGGACCACGCCCGCCATGCGTACCCTGCCGGTTGGTGTGCCCAAGCTGATGGTGTCCACCGTCGCCTCGGGCAATGTTGCCGCCTATGTCGAGCCGACCGACATCACCATGATGTATTCTGTCACCGATGTGGCGGGTCTGAACCGGATCTCGCGGCAGGTTCTGGCCAATGCCGCGGGGCGATTGCGGGCATGGTGCGTACCTCCCCTCCCTCGGTGCAGGACCTGCCTACAATCGGACCGACCATGTTCGGCGAGACCACGCACTGTGTGAGCCGCACGGTCCAGGCGCTGGGGTCGGACTGTGATCCGCTGGTGTTCCACGCCACCGGCACCGGCGGCCAGTCGATGGAAAAACTTGTCGATCAGGGGCTGATTTCCGGCGCGATCGACTGCACCACGACCGAGATTTGCGATCTGCTGTTCGGCCGCATCTTTCCCGCGACCGAAGATCGGCTTGGCGCAATCGCCCGCACGGGTGTGCCCTGGGCCGGATCGGTCGGGGCGCTGGATATAGGGAACTTTGCCGAGCTCGACACTGTGCCGGAGCGCTATCGCAGGCGGCTGTTCCATGAACACAATCCTCAGGTCCCGCTGATGCGGACCACGGCGGAGGAAAACGCCGAAATGGGCCGTTGGCTGGGCGATAGGCTGAACGCCTGCGCGAGGCCGGTGCGCTTGCCGCTGCCCGAAGGCAGAGTCTCCGCGCTCGACGCACCCGGCGCGCCGTTTTGCAACCCCACCTCGCGCACGGTCACGCGGCTGCCTCTTGACATCAACAATCCCGCCTTTGCCAACGCGCTTGTCGCGGCGTTCCGGGAAGCCCAGACCCGAGGACAGATCTTATTCCCAGCATATCCAAAGAGGACATCCTCGCCAAATTCCGCAACATGATCTCCAACGACCAACCCATCGTCGACGGCGGCGCAGGCACCGTCCTATCCGCGTAATACGAAGAAGCGGGCGGCATCGACCTGATCGTGAACTACAATTCCGGCCGCTACCGCATGGCCGGGCGCGGATCGCTCGCCGGACTTCTGGCCTACGGCAATGCCAACGACATCGTTATGGACATGGCGAAAGAGGTGCTGCCGTTGGTGCGCAACACCCCGGTGATCGCGGGCGTGAACGGCACAGATCCATTCTGCAACTTTGACTGGTTCCTCGATCAGATCAAGGCCGTCGGCTTTATTGGCATCCAGAACTTTCCGACCGTTGGCCTGATCGACGGCACTTTCCGCGCCAACCTCGAAGAGACGGGCATGAGCTACGAGATGGACGTGGACGCCCAAGCCCGTCGCAAGGCCCTGCTGGCCACGCCCTATGTCTTCAACGCGAAAGTTGCGGTCGCCATGACCAGGGCGGGGGCGGATATCATCGTCTCCCATGTGGGTGGGTAGAGTTCGACGTCTCCGCCGAGGACGATGCGGGCATTCGCCAGGCCGTGGGGCAGGAAACCTTTGCCGCCGGGATACGGGCGCTGACTGAACGCGTCTGATCTCTATCGCAGTTCGGGAAAATGTCTTCTGTCACCATCGGCGTGGTCAGGAATGCCTCTGAGGAGCGGTCGGGGCCGGCCGTTCCATCACTGGCTCGCCATGGCTGAGACTGTTTCAATTGATGAAACGAGCGGCGTTTTGCCACGACCGTCCAGAAAGCGCCGGGCAGTCATTATTTGGCGGCACCAGGCTTTCTGGCAGGGCGGGATATCGCGTGATCGGGATCGGGGTGGGGGTTTCACCCGAATTGAAAGTTCGGCTTTTCGGTGTTGCCGTGTCCGGCGGCAGAACGGCTTGACGGATTCGCGGGTCTGCTCGGCGGAATTGTCCCATAGCATTGCCTGAGGGGCTTTCTTTGAGCGCCTCGATGCATGGGTGAAAATCAGCCGCCAGTCCGGCTGTGGATCGTTAAAGACCCCGTTGAAATTGCTCGCGTGTTCACTCGTTGAACGAACGCGGCACCGGGCTGATCCAGCGTGCCGCGCTGAATGTGACAGGCGCGGGCCGGTCCGGTTCCCCGTTATGAAGGCGCGGCCCATCCTTGGTGCCGCGTAGGACAAAGCGGGCTCAGAGCCAGATGCGTTCGGTCTGCAGGGATAGCGCGCATGGCCAAGCCCGCTATTCCCATCGAGGCGTAAGTCATGCACCTTGCCAGAGTCTTTCGACTGCTGCCATGCAAGGACCTCGCATGCTCCTATCCCGTCTTGTACGCTACATCGACGCCGTTTCGCGGCATGGGTCGATCCGAAAAGCGTCTGAAGCACTTAACATCGCGCCCTCGGCAGTCAATCGGCAGATTCTGGAATTCGAACGCGAGATCGGTATGCCGATTTTCGACCGTCTGCCACGCGGGATGCGGCTGACCAGTGCCGGCGAGGTCGTGGTAGACCATATTCGCCGCATGAACCGCGACGTGTCGATGATGAACGTACGCTTGAATGACCTGAAGGGCCTCCAATCGGGCAAGGTGCGGGTTGTTGCCGCCTCAGGCCTGATGTCGTCCTTCATTTCCACGATCGTTTCGGGGTTTGTCCGCGACCATCCGAAACTCGATCTGAAAATCGACACACTGCCACTCGAAGCGATCATTCACGAAATCACGGAGGGTTACGCGGACCTCGGTTTGAGCTTCGATCTGCCGCGTGATCCCAATATCGCCACCTTGGCCAGCATGCATCAGCCGCTCGGGGTCATCGTCCCTCCCGATCATCCGCTTGCAGGTCGCCCTGCCCTGCGGCTCAGCGATTGCGTATCCGAAATGATGATTTTGCCACCTCCGGGCAGTGGCATTCGCGTCCTTCTTGATGTCGCCTTTGCGGAAGCGCGGATCAATCCCAGGATCGGGGTCGAGTCGAATTCGGTGGCTTTGCGCAAGCACCTGGTGCGCGAGGGGGCGGGCATCACGATCCTGGCGGCCGTGGATGTTATTGGTGATGTCGCGGATGGCACCGTGTGCCATGTGCCGCTCGCCGATCCGCATGTGCCTGGTCAGACACTGAAACTCGTCAGCCGGGCGAAAGGAACCCTGGAACCCCTGCAAGCCAAGTTGGCCGAGGCGTTTCGTCGGCGCTTTTCCGAACTCGGAGCCGAAGTGTAAACATTTTTCGAACACATATAGCGATTCTTTGCGCTTTTATCGTTCGCATGCTCTGTCATCCTGAATCCATCGAACATCACGGCCCAAGCGTCGTACAGTCGGGAGACACTCATGCGCACCAGCATTCTAGCCCTTGTTGCAGCCCTTGCCGCAGCCCCAGTAACCGCTCAGGAATGGCCGGGCGAAACCATTCGCATCGTTGTCGGCTTCACACCCGGTGGCTCCAGCGATCTCGTAGCGCGCATTCTCGCGCCGCTGATCAGCGAAGACCTCGGCACCGATGTGATCGTCGAGAATATGCCGGGCGCCGCGTCGACCATCGCAGCGGCCAAGGTCGCCGAGGCGGAGCCGGACGGCTACACCTTTTTCCTGTCCAACGTCTCGGCAAACGGCATCGCGCCCTTCACCTACCCGGACCTGAGCTACAATCCGGTCGACGATTTCGACGATGTGACGATCCTCGGTTACATCCCGGCTGTTCTCCTGGCTTCGAAAACCGCAACCGTAGAGGATCTCGACAGCTTCGTAGCAATGGCCAAGGGCAGCGGCGAACCAGTGTTGTTCGGATCCGGAGGACATGGCACCATGAACCATGTCAGCGGCGAATTGCTGAAAATGTCGGCTGGTCTCAATATGGAGCATGTGGCCTACAAGGGATCAGCGGAGGCAATGAATGACTTGCTTGCCGGCGTCATCGATTTTCAGATTGATGCGCTGACCCAGAATGTCGGCCAGATCAACGCCGGTGCCATCAAGGCGCTGGCCATCACCACACCCGAGCGTTCCGAAGCGGCACCCGATATTCCGACCTTCGCCGAACTGGGGCTTCCGGATGTTGTCGCGTTCAACTGGGTCGGGCTGTCGGCGCCGGATGGCACACCTGACGAAATCATCGCCCGGTTCCACGAAGCCACGCACAAGGCCATGCAAAACGAAGAGATCATGGAGCAGTTCGGCAAGTGGGGAATGTTCCATGTCGACAGCACGCCGGAAGAGGCAGAAAAATTTGTCGCCGACGAGGTCGCCAAGTGGGGCAAGGTCGTCAAAGGCGCGGAGGCGTTCAACTGATGCCACGCATTGCGTTCATAATGAACGGGCGTCACAACGATCGTGGCTTCGTTCAGGAAGGATACGAAGGTGCGCTGGCGGCACGCGATGCAATGGGGTTCGACCTCGACATCGTGGAGTTCACCAGGGGCTCGGCCGAATTGCTCTGCAACCAGGTCGAGGCCGCTGTAAAACGTGGCGCCGATGCAGTCATCGTGCATGGCAGCCGCGCTGATGGAGCGCTGGACGAGATCGCAGGGAGATTTCCCGATTGCGCCTTTTTGTCACCCGGCGGCCGCGCGGACGGGCAGAACATCTGGAACTACGCGATCCGGCATTACGAGGCGGCCTACCTGGCCGGCGCGTTGGCGGGGCGTATGACACGCACCGGCGTCGTCGGGCACTTGTCCGGGGTGTTCATTTCACCCGGAAAGAAAGGGCGCGCGGCCTATGTCGACGGCGTGCGCGCCGTCGCGCCCGGGGTCCGGGTCCTGACCGGGTTCTGCGGGAACCAGGATGACCCGGACCTTGCCGCGCGGTGGATCGCGGCAGAGGCAAAAGACGGCGCGGATGTCATCTTCACGATGCTGAACTACGGGCGCTCCGGAGCGATTGCCGCCTGTCGCGAGGCCGGGATCAAACAGATCGGCAATATCCGCGATTGGTGTGCCGAGGACCCTGAGGTCTTCATCGGATCGGCCTTGTCACGCCATGGCTGGTCGATTCGCGCCTGGACCGCCGACTTTCTGGCCGGAAAGCTGGAGCCCGGCCGGAACCTGCACCCGGGTCTCGAAGAGCCAACTGCTGTTGGATTAAGCATGTGCAAGTCAGTGCCGCAGGCAATCCGCGAGGAAATCGAGGGACTTCGCGAAGACCTCGTGGCAGGACGGCGGTCCGTCGTGACAACCTACGAAGGTCCGGAATTCCAACCTGACCAAGAACTCAACCCGGTGTGAGAGACGCGATGGCAGAACATCTGCGCAGGAATGATCTCGTTTGCGGAGCGGCTGTCGCCCTGCTTGGCGTCTTTGCTCTCGTTTCCGCGCTCGGGTGGGACTTCGGCTCCATGCGCCGGATAGGGCCTGCGCTCTTTCCGGCGGGGATCGGCTTGATCCTGATCGTGCTCGGCCTTGCCATCGCGATCTTCGAAGGCCGCAGCGGACCTTTGGATCCGGATGACATGCCGGCGCGCTTGAATTTGCGCAGCTTGCTTCTGATCGTGGCCGGACTTGCCGCGTTTACTGCGCTAATCCGAACGGCCGGTCTCATCCCCGCGATCTGGGTGGCCGTCTTTCTGTCCGCCTGGGCAGACCCTGCGGCCAGGTTCCGTGACAGCGCCATCGTCGCCGCCGTTATGAGCAGTATCGCTATGGGCCTGTTTGTCCACCTTCTTGGCTTCCAGGCCAGAGCCTTTGGAGCGTACTGATGTTTGACAATCTGCTCCTCGGCTTTTCCGTCGCGCTCTCCGTATCCGGACTGCTCTACTGCTTCCTTGGGGTCTTTCTGGGGACGGTTGTCGGGGTGCTTCCGGGGCTTGGCGTCATGGCGACACTCGCCATTCTGATGCCGATCACGTTTCATCTGGAGACGGTCCACGCGCTCATCATGCTCTCCGGCATCTACTACGGGGCGGCCTTCGGCGGATCGACCGCGTCCATCCTGCTCAACCTTCCCGGTACGGCCAACACGGCGATCACTTGCCTCGATGGATATCCCATGGCCCAGAAGGGCCGCGCCGGTGTCGCCCTGTTCATGACTGCAGTCGCCTCTTTCACCGGCAGTATCATAGGCCTGCTGATCCTCGCACTTTGCGCGCCGCTGCTTTCGATGATCGCGCTGAACTTCGGGTCTCCGGAATACTTCACCCTGATGTTGCTCGGTCTTCTCGCTGCGGGCATGTTGTCGAAGGGGTCGCATCTGCGGTCCACGGCCTCGATTTTCATCGGCCTGTTCCTCGGCATCGTCGGCACGGACATCAGCACCGGTGTCCAGCGGTTCACCTTCGGCCAGCCGGAACTCTATGCCGGGTTGCCGCTCGTCGCGATTTCGCTTGGCTTGTTCGGATTGCCGGAAGTCATTGCGAATGCCGGCCGAAAGGACAACGTGCCGCTGGTTCAGGGGCAGATCACGATCCGGTCCATGCTGCCCAACCGCGAGTATATACAGCGCTCGATCAAGCCGATGCTGCGCGGCAGCGGTATCGGCGCCTTCTTCGGGGCGCTGCCCGGAACGGGGAGCCTGATAGCCGCTTTCGCGTCCTATGTCGTTGAAAAGAAATCCCACCGCGATCCTTCTCTGTTCGGACGCGGCGCCATCGAAGGCATTACCGGACCTGAAGCCGCGAACAATGCCGCGACGCAGACAGCGTTCATTCCCACTCTGACGCTTGGCGTGCCGGGCGATGCGATCATGGCGATGATGCTGGGCGTCATGCTGATCCACGGTGTCGCGCCGGGTCCACGCCTCATCACCGAACAACCAGATCTGTTCTGGGGCCTGGTGGCCAGTTTCCTGATCGGCAACATCCTTCTGGTGGTCCTGAACATCCCACTGATCGGCTTGTGGGTCCGGCTGCTCAAGATCCCCTATCACATGCTGTTTCCGGCGATCCTCGTCTTCATCTGTCTTGGCGTCTACAGCGTGAACTACGCGGTGCTCGACCTCGTGCTGGTGATGATGTTCGGGGCGCTTGGCTACGCCATGTCAATCCTCAGGCTCGAACCGGCACCCTTGATCCTCGGTCTGGTGCTCGGCCCGATGATGGAAGACAACCTCAGACGGACGCTGATGATTTTTCGTGGTGATATCTGGGCGATCGGGGACCGACCGCTTTCGATGGGTTTCCTGCTTTGCAGCCTGCTCATTGTCTTTCTGGGCTTCGTCAAAAGCAGGCGCAGCGCCGGTCTGAAAACCGTCCAGCGTGGGTAACCATGCTCCGGCCTCTACCATTCACAGACTGTAGGTGACTCGGGATGCCACGGCGATAGCCGGGAGGATAAGGACCGGGCTGCTGTCGCGACGCGTCGTATTTGAGCGCGGCTTCGCGGCTCTTTCGACCGCAAATGCAGGCGCGTATCTTCTTGGGTAGAACCAATCCGCCCAAACGCCGCGTGCCCGTCCAGATCCTGTATGCCGTGTCACCCCGTCTGGCGATGGCCCCGCGTGGTCCTGTGACGGCGGCGGCAACACCTCAAGGATCAGCGCGCGCCCCGCGATATTTCTCGATGAAGGCCTCGATGGACAGCGCCCGGATGTCGGGCAAGGCCGCCTTGTAGGCGTCGCGCGACCAGTCCCAGACCGCGATCTGGCGCAAGGCGTCGGCCTGCGCATCGGTGAAACGGCGCCTGATCTCGCGAGCGGGCACGCCACCGACCACGGTATATGGGGCCACGTCGCGCGTCACCACGGCTCCCGCGCCGATCACCGCGCCGTCACCGATGGTGACCCCGGCAGTGATGGTCACACCATGTCCGATCCAGACGTCATGACCGATGGTTACCCAATCGGCGCGGCGCCAGTCGAAAAAGTCGTGATCGTCTTCCCCCAGCCCATAGGCTTCGGCGCGATACACGCTGTGATGCTGCACCGCGCGCCATGTGGGATGGTTGCCGGGATTGATCCGGGTGGCATTGGCGATCGAGCACATCTTGCCGATGGTGGTCCAGATCACATGGCAATTCTGCGTAATATACGACCAGTCGCCCATGCTGCTTTCGCGCATCATGGTGCCCTTGCCGACCTCGGTCCAGGCGCCAAGGGTGCAATCCGTCACGTGGGCCTCCGCATGGATCGTCGGCGCTTCGGTCAGGTGGTTCTTGCTCATTTCGATAGCTCCGTTTTGCCGATCAGTCGGGCGCGGATCAGGCCGGATAGCCAGTCGATCACGTAAACCATCGCGATGATCAGAAAGATGATTGACCAGGCCTCGCCCCATTTGTAGGCCGAAATCCGGTCGGAGAGGAGGAACCCGATGCCGCCTGCGCCGACGATGCCGAGGATCGTGCCGGAGCGGACATTGGATTCGAAGTTATACAACAGGATTGACAGGAACACCGGATTGACCTGCGGGCCGATGCCGTACCGGATCTGCTGAAGCCGCGACCCACCCGAAGCCTTGACGCCTTCGATGGGTTTGTCAGAAGTGTTCTCGATCGCTTCAGAAAACAGTTTCGCAAAAGTGCCAATCTCGGAGACGGCGATGGCGAGGATGCCGGGAAGCGGACCGAGGCCGAAGGCGCGAATGAAGATCAGCGCAAGGATCAGTGTCTCGAACGCACGGATCAGGTCGTACCCGCGCCGGACAGTCAGGCGCAGCACGGTCTGCCGCACGATGTTGCGTGCCCCGAGGAACGACAGCGGAAAGGCAAAGAGCGCACCCAGAAGCGTGCCAAGGAACGCAATCGCCAGCGTCTCTCCCAGCCCTTCGAGGATCTCCGAGAACTCGGCCCATGTGGTCCAGACATAGGGCGGAAACATGAACCCCATCACGGTGCCAAGCCGGTCCAGCCCGGTCCACAAGCGCAAGGGCGAGACATCGAAATCGTACAGGCACCAAGCGAACAGCATGACGAACCCGCTCCACAGCGTATAACGGCGCAATCGCACCATCAGGGGCACGCGGAAAGCCAGCGGCACGCGGGCTTGAGCGTCGGCGATCTGGGCGGCGGTGGGCGGGGTCATGTGCGGACCTCTTTCAGATTGATGACGCGGTGGCGCAGTTTTTCCGACCCGAAGTCTATGATGACCACGGTCATAAAGATGATGACGAACAGCGCCGACAGGTCGGTGTATTCCTGAAACGACATCGCTGTGCGGAATTCCTGACCCAACCCGCCCGCGCCGACATAGCCGATGATCGACGATGAGCGGACATTGATCTCAAACCGCAGCAGCGTGTAGCTGATGATATTGGGCAGCACCTGTGGCACCGCGCCATAGCGGATCTGGTCGAACCAGGTGCCACCGGCTGCCTTCACGCCTTCCAGAGGGCGCATGTCGATGTTTTCATTCACTTCGGAATAGAGCTTGCCCAAGGCGCCGGTGGCATGAAGCCCGATGGCCATGACCCCGGCCAGCGGACCAACGCCGAAGCAAAAGACAAAGATCAAAGCCCAGACCAGATCCGGGACGGTTCTGGCAATTT
Source organism: Pacificoceanicola niger (assembly GCF_048553275.1). Taxonomy (NCBI): domain Bacteria; kingdom Pseudomonadati; phylum Pseudomonadota; class Alphaproteobacteria; order Rhodobacterales; family Roseobacteraceae; genus Pacificoceanicola; species Pacificoceanicola niger. The sequence continues at coordinate 38,700 of NZ_JBLZMW010000018.1, read as the reverse complement.
CAAGATAGCGCCGCGTGACCCACAGCACCCACTTGTTTGGCGACAGGTTCCGTGCTGCCGGAAAGGACAAAAGAAACCCGCCAAAGACCCCCACCGTTGTTGCCATGAAGGCGATCAGGACGGTTTCGAACAACAGTTCCAGCCAGATTTTCCACCGCCAGAACCAGTTCGCGACATCGGCGCCAAGGCTTTCCCAGCGCAGTACCGGCAGCGTTTTTTCGATGTATTCGCCAAGGCGCGGAATGCCCGCCGGGATGATCCATCGCCAGTCGCGCGACCCGTCCGGCAGGGTTATCTGCGTGACCTTGAAGAAATCTCCGATCCAGCTCGTAAAGGCAAAGAGCGTCAGAAAGACCGCGGCACCAATGGCCCAACCGATCCGGGCACGGCGGCGCCGCGCGGCAAAATCGCGTTCGAAATCGGCCACCGGGCCAGTCGCAGGCAGGTCAACGGCCACCATGGGCATCCTCCGTCAGGAAAAGACGGGCGCGCACGCCCGCCTTCGTTCTGTAAAACCGGAATCAGGAGTTCGAGCGGCGCTGCTTTTTGATCCAGGCGCGCATGTCGACAATCCACTGATAGCGTTCGCTATCGACGCGGGTGAAGCCCACCGGCGGGTTGGCATCCCCGTCCACGATGGAGTTGTACAGCTTCCAGCCTTTCGGATCGCCCTCGGCAAATTCTTCAAGCGCGACGGTCACGTCCTCAATGAGTTCGGCCGGCAGGTTCTTGCGGAAGGTCCAGGGACCCGAGGTGATTTCAGGCGATTCCCAGATCTTGCAGATCACGCCCGGCTCGATCATGCTCTTTTCAACCATGCGCTGCGGGATGCCGTCGTCTTCGTTGTTCTGCCAGGTCGACGCCGTGTCGAAGGTGCCATTGACCACCCCTGTCACGTCAGCCTCGTGGCTGCCGCCGAACACGACCGAGCCAAAGAAGTCCTCGGGCTTGAAGCCTTCCTTGGTGACCATGTTGAAATACGGCACAGCGTAGCCGGACGTGCTGTCGGGATCGGCAAAGGCGTGCACCTTGCCCTCGGCGTCAGCCAGCGATTTGATGCCGCTGTCGCAGCGGGTCACGACGATCGAATGATAGCCGGTGTTGCCGTCCTTCTTGATGGAGGTCAACGTCGGGACCACGCCGCCGTCCGTCGCGGTATAAGCCGCGGCATAAGACGAAGAGCCAAGCCGCCCGATTTCGATCTGATCGGCGGCCAGCGCCTGAATCACGCCGTCATAGTTCCCGGCGGTGAAGATCTCGACCTCGACGCCCAGCTGGCTTTCGAGCCAGACACGGAGCGGTTCGTTGCGTTGCAGGCGATCCTTTTCGTTCTCGCCGGACAAGATGCCGAACTTCAGCACCTGATAGTCGTTTTTCCACCCGTCGGCCCAGGCCGGTGCGGCGATCAGCGCGACAAGCGCGGTGGTGGTCAGAAAACGCATGGTGGTATCCCCCTTGATTGCGTTCTGGTCAAATCTGTTCGGTCACACGCCTGGTCGCGCGTGCCGTGGTCGATGTGACGGCCTCGTTGAACTCCATCAGCCCTTCGATGCCGTAGATGTCGCGGACAACGTCATCGGTCAGTTGCCCGGCGGTTCCGTCGAACATCACCCGGCCGGCGCGCATGGCGACGATCCTGTCGCAATAGGCGCGCGCGGTATCCAGGGTGTGCAGGTTGACGAGCACGGTCAGCCCGTCTTCGCGGTTGATCCGGCGCAGGCCGTCCATCACCCGCGTCGCATTGGCCGGATCAAGCGATGCGATGGGTTCGTCCGCCAGCATGATCTTTGGGTTTTGGACGAGCGCCTTGGCGATGGCCACGCGCTGCTGCTGTCCGCCCGACAGCGTACCCGCCCGCTGCAGTGCCTGCGGCACCAGATCCAGCCGGTCCAGCGCCTCGATCGCCATGGTCCGTTCGGCATCGGTGAACGACATGGTCATCGACGACAGGAACCCGTGTTCGGCCAATCGCCCGATGAGCACGTTGGTCAGCACGTCCAGCCTGTCCACCAGATTGAACTGCTGAAAGATCATCGCACAGTCGCGGCGCCAGTTGCGCAAGGCACGCCCCTTCAGCGCGGTAATCTCGACCCCGTCAAACGAAATCGACCCCTTAGTGGGGTCGATCAACCGGTTTACCAATCGCAGCAGCGTCGACTTGCCCGCGCCCGAACGCCCGATGACGCCGACGAACTGCCCCGGTTTTACCGACAGACTGACGGTGTCCACCGCGGTCGTGTCGCCAAAACGGCGGCTCAGGGACGAGAGTGTCAGATTTCCTGTCATCGAAAGGCTCCGCCGATTCATCCGAATGAATGTTCGACTCGCGTTCTAACGCCGGTCTGTGACAACCACCCGACCGGGGCATGACAGCTTTCTAATCGATATGTGACAGTTCTCTGACGGCGGTCGTCGCGGAGGCCTCGGGCAGGGACATACTGCCGTCGGAATAGATCACTTCCCCCTCCCTCAGCGTCATCACCACACGGTCGGACGCATTAACAACAACCAGATCGGCCTTGCGCCCGATGGTGATTTCGCCCCGGTCCGACAGGCCAAGCGCCCGCGCCGGATGGGCCGATGCCAGCCGCGTCGCCCCGGCCAACCCGTCCGGGTCCTGGCCGGCCAGAGCCCGGATCGCGGGCAGGATCGCGGCAGGATGATAATCGGCGGCCAGGATCGACAAATGGCCCGCCGCGTGGGCTTCGCGCGCCGACAGATTGCCGGAATAGCTTTGACCGCGCATCGCATTCGGCGCGCCCATCGCGACCATCATGCCCCGGTCTATCGCGGCTTCTGCAGCTTCCGGAGTGACCGGAAATTCGGCGATCACCGCGCCAAGATCGGCCATCAGCTGCGCCTTGGCCTCCGTGTCGTCATCATGGCTGGCCAAAGCGACACCGTGATCACGACACAGCCGCGCCACGGTCTGCATGTTATTGAGCAACACCTCTTGCGGACGCGACCGCAGAGCAACGTTGGTCGCCACGATCTGCCGTGCTTCGGTTTCGGAGATGCCGTGCTGCGCCGCCTTGTTGCGGATGTGGGTTTCGATGTTGCGATACTGCCCCTGCCCCGGCGTGTGATCCATCAGGGACACCAGATCAACCTGGCCGTCGTCCAGCAACTGCGCCAGCACCGTCACCGCGTTGTCAAAGGTGATATCAAACCGGGCATGTATGCGGTGATCGACCCGCGCCGCCCCGCGCATCGATTGCAGCGATCGGATGACGGCCGAGGTATGGTCGAACGAACGCCGTTCACCTTCGCGGGCACCGCGCGAAAACGACACGGCCGCATAGGCCGTGGTCACGCCGCTGGCTGCCAGCCGCGCATCCAGAGCATGCAGCGCCACCTGCATCGGGAAATCGACGTTCACGCGGGGTTCGATTTCCTGTTCAATCATGTCGCCATGCATGTCTATGAAACCGGGGAAGACCGTATGCCGCTGCCCGCGCAGGCCGCCGTCCACCGGATGGTCGGTGATTTCGGCGATGTTTGCGCCTTCCATCCGGATCGACCCGTTTGGCACCACGCGGTCAGGCAGGACGAGGGTGAAATCAGACAGCCACATCGGTGCGCTCCTCCATGGTTGGGACTTGCGGGGTCAGGTCAATCTCGCGGTCGATCAGCGTTGCCACATCACCGGGATGGTGGAAAACGCCGATCATCGCGGTTCCCTTGGCTTTCAACTCGGCGAGCCGATCGATCAGCGCCTTGCGCGCGGACACGTCGAGTGACGCGGTGGGTTCGTCCAGCAGCAACAACCGCTGCGGCAGAATCAGCGCGCGGGCAAGGTTTACCTTCTGCTGCTCGCCGCCCGAGAAAGTCGTGGGATAGGCACGCCAAAGTTCCGGCTTCACCCCGAAGGTCGCCAGCCAGTGGCGCGCCTCAGTCAGGACAGCATCCGGATCGTGCCCGGCAAGCCGAAGTGGTTCGGCGACCAGCGCCTCGGCGCTGACGCGTGGACGCGCGGTCAGGAATTGCGTGACAAACCCGATCTCGGTCCTGCGCAGAAACGTGATATCCACGTCCGCCGCGCGGGCAAGATCGATCACCCCGTGGCTGGAGTGGAACAGGATTTCGCCGCGGGCCGCCAGATAGCTGCGGTAAAGCGTGCGCAGCAGGGTCGATTTGCCGGCCCCGTTGCGCCCCTTGAGCAGCAGGAATTCACCGGCGTCCAGCGTAAATGAAATGTTGGAAAAGGCCGCCATGGAGGCCCCCAGGTGGTGCATTTCAAAGCCCTTGGACAGGCTGCGTATATCCAGAATCCGGCTCATAGCTTTGCGTGCACCAACTGTTGCGTGTAGGGATGCTGCGGGTCCTGGAACACCTGGTCGGCCAGGCCCTGTTCGACCACCCTGCCCTGCCGCATGACCATGACCCGGTCCGACAGGGTGCGGATCACGCCAAGGTCATGGCTGACGATCACCATGGTGATCTTGCGGTCCTGTTGCAGCCGCTTGAGCGTATCCAGCACCAGCGCCTGAACCGAGACATCAAGCCCCGTGGTCGGCTCGTCCAGCAGCAGCAAAGCGGGTTCCAGAGCGATGGCCTTGGCCAGCTGCACGCGCTGCTGCATCCCGCCCGACAGCTCAATCGGCGGTGCATCCATGCGCTCAAGCGGAAATTCGGAGGCATCCAGCGCACCGCGTGCCTTCTCCCGCAGCACATGAAAGCGCCGCTCACCCGCAACCAGCATCCGTTCGGCCACATTGCCCGACGACGAATGCGTCATCAGCAACCCAAGGTGCGGATTCTGATAAACGATGCCGATCCGCGTGGCGCACAGCATCCGGCGGGCAAACCGGTCAAGCTCGAACAGGTTGCCCTGCACGTCCGGCAGGTCCAGCGTATAGGTTCCCTCGTCTGGAACCTCTTCAAGGTTCAGGCACCGCAGAAACGTCGACTTGCCCGACCCACTTTCGCCAACGATGCCAAGCACCTCGCCCGGATAGACCATGGCCGAGACATCGCGCAGGGCCTGCACGGTTCCGTAGGACTTGCACACATGCCGCGCGATCAGCAGCGGGCGGGTCTTGACCAGTTTCGGCGCGTCCATGACCGTCATGACATGTCTCCGTCGCGATACCACGTTTCGCCAATCCGGATGGTCTCACCCTCGGCCCGGCGGAGCGTCTTGACCCCAAGGTCGCTGTCCGACACTTCGTGCAGGGACGTTCCGTCGGCCTGCGGGATCTCATTCATGAAAAACCCGCGCACTCCCGACCGGTGGCAGGTCAATGCGGCGTGATCCTCGACGCGATAGGGAACGTCATCGAAGACCAGAGGCTCGACCCGGGTAAAGGGCGGCACCGCGTGAAGGCGCTTTTCGCGCCCCGCCGACAGGATGGTCAGGTGCTGCGCCATGTGCAGTTTCGGCACGTCCCAGCGCGGGATCGGCGACGGCGTCATCACATGGCGGCCGTTGACAAGGCTGGGATAGGCCGCGCCCTGCATCACGCGGCCCGACCGGACGATCTGCTCATACAATTGCAGCCACATCCGCCCATAATCCGCATCCGCATGCATCTGCCGAGCGATGGACATGTTCGGCTGAACCGGGCGCAGCGGCTCCGGGTTCGGCACCTGCAACACAAGAACCTGATCGGCGCGTAGGCGTTCTTCGGGAACGCGGTGGCGTGACTGGATCAGGTCGGCGTCCAGCGTATCCGTCGTCGTCGGCGCTCCGGACACGCGCGCCAGAAATGTGCGGATCGAGGCGGCGTTCACACTGTCGTCAGCCCCCTGGTCGATCACCTTGATCCGGGTCTGCGGACTCACAAGCGTGCAGGACACCTGCAAACCGCCCGTCCCCCAACCGCGCGCCATTGGCACCTCGCGGCTGGCGTAGGGCATCTGGCAGCCCGGAACAGCGATCGCCTTGAGCATCCTGCGCCGGATCTCGCGCTTGGCCGAGGCATCGAGAAACCCATAGGACATCGGTTCCCAGGACTTGGTCAGAGTTGCGAGAGTCATTCTGCAGGTCCCTGTTGCGATCGACCGGCCGTTTCCGGGTTTGAGGGCTGCGACGGGCCATCCCCTTCGGCAGTTGCCTTTGCGTCACGCATGGCGTCCAGCGCCGACTGGAAGGTGACGTAGTGCGGCAGCTTGAAGTGGATGCAGAAGCCCGAGCTCTCGACGCCTTCGGTGTGGTAGAGAAAGAATTCCTCTTCCGTGGCCGACCCCTTGGCCGCGCCTTTGGCGTTCAGGTCCAGCGTGGCGGCGGCAATCGTCTTGACCTCGTTCCAGCCCAGAGTCGCGGAAAAGCCCAGCTCCAACTGCGTGCCCTTCTTCGACACGACCTCGGCCTGGCTGACCTTGACCCGCCCGGCGCTGAACCGCGTGCCGCGCGGGTGCTGCACGATCACCTCGGCCTCGGCCAGCCGCAGTTCGTTGACCGTCGGGTGGGCCTGACCATAGCCGCGCTGCGCAGCATATCCCAGCGCAAGCACGCCGCCGGTTTCGGCGCGCGCCAACGATTGCAGCGTATGCGCCCGCTTGGCCGGAAACAGCAGCGGCTCGCGCGTGATATCGGGGATGGCGTTGCCACAGGTCGTGTCCGGCTCGGGCGCGCTCAACAATCCGTTCGCAGCCTGCCACGCCGCAACCGACGGCTGCCGCGCAGGCGCCGGACACCGCGCGGGCTCGACCGGGTCGGGGCGATAGGTACGCCCGCCAAGCACCTCGGTCGCCAGAATACGGTGCGCATAATCCAGCGTCGGTCCAAGCACCTGCCCGCCCGGTATGTCCTTGAACGCCGCCGAGATGCGACGATGCGTGAACAGGCCGTCCTGCGTTACAGGATCAGCCACCTGCAAGCGCGGCTGCGTGGTTCGCCAGGCGCGCAGCAAAAGGACCGCCTCGTATAGCTCGCCCCCTGTCTGTGCCAGCGCCAGCGCGGCAAGGTCTTCTTCGTAAAGCGACGCCTCGCCCATCACGCGGTCAATCAGATAGGGCAGCGCGGCGCGGACTTCAGCCACCCGTTCGGGGCCGATCGCGCCCAATTCCGCGCGGAACAGCCGCTGTGATTGTTCGATTGCGCGTTCACCGCCTCGGGTTGCCACATACGCCATTCCGGTTGTCCTATCGCTTTGCTACGGGAGGACATTGCAGGTGTCCTGTTTCCTGGGGCAGGATTGCATCACACCACCTCTACCGCCGTGGATCGGGGAACGCCCAGCACACGGGCGCCGGAGGTCAGGAACAGGTCAAACCCCATCGGGTAACGCATCACGCGGGTGCGCTCCTGCCAGAAACCATCGGGCAGACCACCCACCGCGATCTCGACTGCGCCATCGACACCCGGACCTGTCATCCGAAGCCGCTGCCCACGGCCCAGGGTTGCCTCAAGCACCAGCGTCGCGCCGTCTTCGGGGTGCAGGTCCGACCCTTGCCGCAACGTGCGCAGGACAGCCGCGCTGTCCAACCGGTCGGCAAAGACATGATCAGCCGCCTCCCGCGCAACCAGCGCCGCGCCAAGACCTGCGGCGCTCCTGGCAAGGTCGGGATCGTCGCAGTTTACCGCGCACTCGCGATCAATCAGCGCCTCGACAAGCGCGCGATGGCGCGGCTGGGGTAGATCCCGCGAGAGGCCGGGCCGGGACAGCGCCCACATCAGCGCCTCGAAGGTTGCATTGCAGCGGGTCTCACTGGCCGATGGAACAGGGATCGCGGGCATCAGAAGGTCTCCATATCGACGCGGGTTGCCTCGACCCGGCGCAGGGTCTCGTAGTCGGCCTCGGTCTGCATGGCCGCCTCGTGTCGCACGAACGCGCCACAGACCGCATGGCCTTGGCCCAGAGCGACCGCCAGATCGACCACCGCCATGGCCATCGCCGCTTCGAGATCACGACCCCGGCGCATCCCGTAGCCCTCGACCCTGTCACCGCGGATTCGAGCCTCGCTCACCAGCACCTCGCCCAGATGGAAATGGGTGCCTTGCGCGGTATCCTGCATCGGCAGCATCACGAGACCGGTGCGGTTTTCCAGCACCGTGATGGCGCCCAGACCGGGCAGCAAGGTTTCCGCCAACGCCTTGAGGGGCGTCGCCTCGGCGCGGGCCAGCACACTCAGCATGTCTTCATGCGGAAGACCCGCCAGTTCCTTGACAGTCATCACAGGTCGTCCTCATCCGGGCTTATCTTGAAAGTCACGCGCGCCGCCGACCAGATCACCTTGGAATGGGCGATGGGTGCACCATCGGGCAATGTGTCCACGGCGCGCACCACCAGCACCGGCATATCGGGATGCTGGTGCAGCTGTCGCGGTTCGTCGCCCCGAGCCGGGCGGGCATGGATCGACGTCTCGCCGCGCAGGTAATCAGTGATCCCGTACGATCGGTAAACCGCCGTGGTTGATCCCATGATCTGCCGCCGTTCGGGAAAATCGGGAAACCGCGCCGCGTCGTGAAAGATGGTGCCGATATTCACCGGGACGCCATCCGCCATCGACCGACGATGCGTTGCGATAACAGGCGCCCCCTCGGCGAGCCGAAGCGCGCGTGCAACGTGTCCCGCCGCCATGATCCGGTCGTGGCCCAGCGTTTCGCCGGACACCGCGATCCCCTTCGGATCGAGGTTGCGCCGCAGCCGGGTGCGGCGTCCGATGGCATAGTCGATCATGGGACGGGCCAGCACGAAGGTGCCCCTGCCCTGCTCGACGCTCAGCAAGCCGTCCTTGGCAAGTTCCGCGACTGCCCGTCGAACCGTATGGCGACCCGCGCCATACAGCGCGGCCATTTCCGGTTCGGTGGGCAGTTTTGCCCCGGGTTCCAGTACACCGTCCATGATGTCCTGCTCTATAAGTGCGCGGATTCCGCGCCATTGATGTCTGGTCATGTCAATTCATCCGAATGAATACTGGTTTAGCCCGCCCATATGACAGGCAGGCGACGGTTTGACAGCACTTGCGTAACAATTGCCATCGCCCGCATTCACCGGCGGCATTTCACAAATTGTTCACCCTTTCGTCGCAACCGGTTTACAGGCTCGTGGATTCATCCGGATGACTTTCACGGAGGCTGTCATGAAACTCAATTCCGTCATCCTGGGCCTTGGCCTGGCAACGATCACCGCGCTTGGCGCAAGCGCCGAAACCTGGAAACTCGCCATCACCGATGTTGAAGGCATGGAACGCCTGCAAACGGAATGGGGCCCGTTCAAGACCGCACTGGAGGGTGCCACAGGCGAGACCTTCGAATTCTTCCCTGTGAATTCGCGCACTGCCGCCGCCGAGGCCCTGCGCGGCGAGACTGTCGATTTCGTGGTCTCCGGACCGGCCGAATACGTGGTCATCAACAAGCTCACTGACGCCACACCGCTGATCGGTCTTGGCCGTCCGGATTATCACTGCGCGATCATCGTGCGGGCGGACAGCGGTCTGAACCAACCAAAGGACATCAAGGGCAAGAAGGTCGCCTTCGGTGACATCGGGTCAACCTCGAACATGCTCTGCCCGATGCAAGCGCTTGCGGATCATGGTATTGATCCGGTCAACGACATCGAACGGACGCATACCTCGAAAAACATCGCGTTCGAGGCGCTGAAGCATGGTGACGTGGACGCCATCGGCATGAACGCCGGATCGTTCATGAGCATTCGTGCCAAGGAAGAGACCCTGCCCTACGGGTTCTTCAAGATGATCGCGCGGTCGGGTGACCTGCCCAACGACATGATCATGGTCGGCGCGCACGTCCCGCAGGACGCGGCAATGATGGTGCGCGAGGCGATCCTCGAAAACAAGGCGCAGATCATTGCGGGCATCACCGCCCATGAAGAGAACGACAAGTACATCGGCATGGATCTCGTCGCCATCAACGACGGCGCGTATGACTATGTGCGTGCGATGTACGCCAACGCCGGCTACCCGCAATTCGATGCGTTCATCGGTGATTGATCCTGTCCTCGATCGTCCGGTCGCGCAGCCCGCGCGGCCGGAATCCTACCACGCCGGGGCAGTCGGGGCCGCAGATCACAGCCCTTTGCCAGTGATTGATATCGAAGCCCGGGCACTCGCCAAGAGCTTTGGCGACACTGCTGTCTTTTCCGATGTCGGCTTTCGGCTCGTTCGGGGCGAGGCAGTGGCCCTGGTGGGGGCCAACGGCGCGGGCAAGTCGACCCTGCTGCGTTGTCTGATGGGGCTGACCCCCGTGACGTCGGGTTCGGTGCGCCTGCTTGGACGCGATGCAAGCGGTGCGCGGGGAAGTGCCTTGCGGGCGCTGCGCGCGCGCGCCGGGCTGGTGTCGCAGAAACACAATCTGGTGCCGCGCTTGTCGGTATTGTCGAACGTGGTGCACGGGCTTCTGGGCCGTCATCCGGGCGTGCGCCACTGGGCACACGGCCTTGCCCCCGATGCCTCACGCCGCGCCGCGATGGAGGCGCTGGAGAAGGTTGGCCTTGCGGGTTTCGCTCAGCGCCGCGCCGACCGCCTGTCGGGTGGACAATCCCAGCGCGTCGCGATCGCACGGGCCATCGTCGCCGGCCCTGAGGTCCTGTTCGCGGATGAACCCTGTGCCTCGCTCGACCCGGCGGCAGGCGAAGACGTGATGGACCTGTTCATGACGCTGGCCCGCGAACAAGGCGTCACCGTTGTCTTTACCTCGCACAACATCAACCACGCGCTGCACTTCGGCGACCGGGTGATCGGCCTGTCAGGCGGGCGCCTGCGGATGGATGCCACCGCCGCCAGCCTGCATCCCGAAGATCTCAGAGGGCTCTATGACTGACCTGTCCCATTCCCGCCCCGCCCCCGACCGGATCGCACGGCCCTCTGCGCTGGCGTTTCTAAGCTATGCCATGGCGCTGACGCTCGTCCTGTGGTGCCTGTCCGGCGCGGGCTTTTCGCTGGACAAGGTCATGACCTCGCCGCCGCGCTTTGCCGATTTCATGACGCGCGCGTTTCCACCCAATCTGTCGCCGGATGTGCTGGCCCGGCTGGGCTGGAAGATGATCGAAACCCTTCAGATCGCGGTCGCGGGGGCCGTTCTGGGCGTGATCCTGTCGCTGCCCGTCGCGCTCCTGGCCGCGCGCGGGCTGATCGCGGGCGCTTGGGTGAACCAGATCGTCCGCGTCAGCCTTGGCTTCATCCGGGCGGTGCCGGATATCGCATGGGCGCTTGTTTTTGTGGTGGCCGTGGGGCTCGGTCCCTTTGCCGGGATGCTGGCAATCGTTGTCGATACCATCGGCTTCTGCGGGCGCTTCTTTGCCGACGACATGGAGGCCACCGACAAAGGCCCCACCGAAAGCCTGACCGCAACCGGGGCCCGGCGCATCGACGTTGTGGCCTGCGCCACCATTCCCGCGGCCCTGCCCGCCTTCGTGTCGACCGCGCTTTACGCTCTGGAAAAGGCTGTGCGGTCGTCCACCGTGCTCGGGCTTGTCGGCGCGGGCGGAATCGGAATCGAACTGAAGGTCGGGTTCGACCTTTTCGACTATCCCACGGCGATGACCGTGATCTTCATGATCGCCGTCGTCGTGATCGGGATCGAACAACTCTCGGGCCACGCCCGTGCGAAGATAATCGGAGATCAGGCATGAAGACCGACACGGCAGACGTGCATTGGAACGATCACTGGGCCGGCATCAAGGCGGGCAGCAAGTGGCTGACCCCCGAACCGGATGTCATGGATTGGGCCAGGGGATTGCCCCCCGGCGCGCGGATCCTCGATCTGGGTGCCGGTGTCGGACGGCACGCGCTGTGGCTGGCGGCACAGGGGTTCGAGGTGGTGGCGCTGGATGCCGCGCCCGAGGGGCTCGCGGAAATCGACCGTATGGGCGGCGTCGAGACGGTCTTGGGCAGGATGGATGCCCTGCCTTTTCCCGATCACAGCTTTGACCACGTTTTGTCGTGGAACGTGATCTATCATGGCGACGAAGACGTGCTCCTGCGCAGCATCGGCGAAATCCGCCGCGTTCTGAAACCCGGCGGCACTTATCTCGGCACGATGCTGTCGAAACGTCGTCTTCCCTTTGAGCAAGCCAGGTATTCCGGGCAAGAGATCGGACGCAACGCCTGGATTTTCGATGCGCCCGGCACCGACAAGATCCACCCGCACTACTTCTGTTCCGCCGCAGACCTGCTGGCGTTGTTTTCCGGTTTCGAGTGCCTGCGGCTAGAAGACCGCGAACATGAGACGCCGGGGTCGTGGCACTGGCATTTGACATTGGAAAAACTGGGGTCACGACCGTGATACAAACCTTCGAAGGCGCACAGGTCTACCTGCCCGACCAGATTGTCGAAACCACCGTGACCGTCGCCGATGGCCGCATCGTTGAAATTGGCGGCCCGGTGCAGGGCTACCGGATCGACGCGCGCGAAATGATCCTCGCGCCCGCACTGATCGACGTGCATGGGGATGCTTTCGAGCGGCAGGTGATGCCGCGCCCGGGCGTGTATTTTCCGTTGGAAGCCGCCGTGATCGACACCGACCGGCAACTGGCCTCCAACGGAATCGCAACCGCCTATCACGCAATCACCCTGGGATGGGAGCCGGGCCTGCGCGACGTGTCCCGGGGGCGCGACCTGATGCGCACCATGCGTGCCATGGCCCCACGCCTGACGGTCGAAAACCGGGTGCAATTGCGTTGGGAAACCTTTGCATTCGAGGCGCTGGACATCATCGAGGAGGCCCTGCATGGGCCACTGTTGCCGTCGATTGCCTTCAACGACCACACCTCCATGACCATGCGCGCCTATGACGTGCCGATTCAGGATCGCGGGTTCGAACTGTCCCCGGATTTCTCCATCGCCGCGCTGGACGACGAACGGATGAAGACGCGCACAGCATCAAAGGCGCATCGGTCGGGCCTGTCCGAAGACGATTATATCGCGCTGTTGAGCCGCGTCTGGGACCGCCGCGCCGACGTGCCGGATATGATCGACCGCGTGGGCCGGATCGGGACAGAGGCAGGCGCGCCGATGCTCAGCCACGACGACACCACCCCGGAAACCCGCGCGTGGTTCCGCGACCGTGGCGCGCGAGTCAGCGAATTTCCCATGGTTCTCGCCGCTGCTCAGGCGGCCCGGGATGCAGGCGATGCGATCATCTTTGGCGCGCCCAACGCCGCACGCGGCGGCAGCCATATCGGATCGCTCGGGGCCGGGGACATGGTCGAGGCAGGCCTGTGTGACGCGCTGGCATCGGATTATTTCTACCCTGCGATGCTGGCCGCGGTGGCCCGACTGGATGCTGAAAAGCGCGCCGACCGGCTGACACTCTGGCGGTTGGTCAGCGATGGTCCCGCGCGGGCGATGAATCTGAGCGACCGGGGCAGTATCCGCGTGGGTCAGCGCGCCGATCTGGTGCTGATCGACTGGCCGCAAGGCCACACACCCGCCATCACCGGCACATGGGTCGCGGGTCGCGCCGCCTATCGCGGCCTGCCCACCGGATGAACCAGTACCACTGCGCACCCGCCATCGGTCCGGCCCCCCCCCGGATCATGGGCGCGCGCCCTGATGCGGGGGTTTTGCCTTCATACCCGGCCTCGGCACCATTGAACCGCTAAGGGGCGCGCAGTCGTAGAAACTCGCGCAAGGTTGCACCCTGCTTCAGCCGCAAAGCGGGTATCGATGCAGCAGTTCGAACCGGCCATCCCCGCGTTCGCCGCACAGGCAAATGTCGGCCAACTCAAACGGCGCGGGCAGATCCGGCAGATGGGTCTGTATTTCGGCCTGAACCGCGTCCAATTGCGGCTTGGGCACCTTGCCGGTCAATGTCAGGTGGAACCGGAATTGGTCCAGAACATAAGGATAGCCCCACGCGGTCAACAGCGCGTCCTGCCGGTCAGACAGATGCGCCTTGCGGCGGCGGGCCAGCTCCTCTGCCGATGCGGGGGCGCGGAAGGCGTCCAGCTCGGTCACACACGCGGCTGCGACGCGCGAAATGCCGGACACATCGCCCACGGGGGTCAGCGCAAAGAACCGCCCCAGCCGGGTCAGCGCAAGCCCCTCGGCCTGCGCGGGTTCCGTGCGCCCGGCGAGCGCCGCCATGGCCGCGTCAAGTCCCGCCACATCGCACCCTTCGGCCAGCCGGAACGGCGGTTTCAACGTGCCGTGAAATCCGTATTTGTGCGGCGCTTCGGTCAATGACCCGATGTCCGCGACACCAAGCTTGGCGATATCGCAACCTGCCTGCGCGTCCCACCCCAACCAATGCGCCCCGAACGACGCCAACCCGCCGGGGCGGGGCATGAAGTACACAGCATAACGGGAATGATGTGACATGAATTCTCCGGTCTTCCCCACCGATTTGGCACAAGCTCATGACACCTCTGTGTCAGGGTCCGTCGGCCTTGCCAATGCCAATGTTTTTCCGACTGAATTGCTCTGCGCGGCGACCGGAGCCACGGTGTTTGATCAGTTGTTGCTATGCGCGGATCTGTTTCGCGATTGCAGGGCCGAGGTTTTATACCCATGTCCGGATCAATGCATGGCTGCCCCCGTCATCGGTCAAGGGACAATTGCTTACCATCCGTCGTGCTGTGCGCAAAGCGACGGCCCCTCGGGCAGATTGGCAATTCTTTCATCATCCCCGACCTGAGCTTCGCATGCGCCCGCCGCAGCGGATCACCTGACAAGGCCCCGCAGTTCCCTTGCTCGTTGCGCTAACGCCCCTGAATCCGGATCGAAAACCTGCGCCGCGCGCCTTCTGGCGGCCGCGGGAACGGCCCTGCGCCCCGGACCAGGCGCAGCGCGGCCTGATCCAATGCCGCCGATCCGGAACTGCGCGCCAGCGACACCGAAGACAATCCGCCATTGGTGGCGATACTGAAGGTGACCACCGCAGTTCCGCGCGCGTTCACGCGCGGTTTGCCCGCTCGCGACAGTTTACGCATGACAAGGCCAGGGTAATTGCTCGCAGCGGCATTGCCCGCCGCGTTCTGTCGACCGGCGGTGCCACTCTGCTTTGCGACGGCGTCCCGCTGTCCCGTGGCTTCGCCCGCCCGCGCGCTGCGGTCGGCATTGCCCGGCGTTGGTTTCGCCTGGGGCGCTGGCTTTGGTTTGGGTTTGGCCACCTGCGCCGGTTTGTGCGTGGCCACAAATTCGGCACTGCGCGGCTTGGGTCGCAATGACCGGGCGACAGCGGCGCTTTGCGCTGCGTCCGCCTCTATCCGTTCCGAAGCCGATGGCCTTTGAAGAGCCTTTGCCGCATTCGGCGCGGGAGCCGCAGTCTGTAGCAGAGCGGACGTGTCTGCACGGGCGATGGGGACCGCTTGTTCGGCAGCCAACCGTTGGGGCGGAACATCTTTGACAGCTTCTGCAGTCGGCTCGGATGGCACAGGGTCCGCGTCCACCGCCCGGGCGCTTTCAGCCGATGCCTCTACGCGCGCCGTCTCGGGCGGCGCTACGTCCGCCATCCCCTGATGCGTTTCCGCGGACAGTGTTTCGGCCCTCTCCGGACGCTCCGCGCTCAGTGTGCCGGCGGCCATGTCGGCAAAGGCATTGCCCAGCCGCACCTCGGTGCCGCCATCCGCCCCTTCGATTTTTGTCGTCTCGTGCGATACGAGTGCGAGGGCCAGTGCGCCGTGCAGGACAAGCGCGACGGACAGGGCAACAAGCTTGGCGGGACCGGCCCGGTGCATCATTCCAACCCTCGTTCGGTAACGATCACCACCCGCTGCGCACCGACCTCACGCAGGGACCGGCCCTTCGCGATCAGCATCGCCGCGGGCAAGGCGCGGTCGGGGACGATCCGCACACGGGCGCGCGCGTCCTGCGGAAGACCGGCGACAAAATCCGCGACCGAGGTGATATCCGCACCGCGGTGCGTCATGCGCCCGTTAGCATGCAGCACCAGCGCGTCGGCAGGCGCGCTGCCTTCCAGATCGGCGGTGTTGACCAACCGTAGCGCTGCGTCGAGCGGTGCCGCCAGAGTACCCGCCACGAGAAAGAAGATCAGCATCAGGAAAACGATGTTGATCAGGGCGATGGTCGGCTCGCCTGCGGTCCGGGTGCGGTGCCGTCTCATCATGTTTCCAGAACCGTGACAGAGACGCCTGGAATGGCACGCAATGCGACGAGCAGGTCGGTCAGGCGTTGCGCGGTAACATCGGTCCCGGCCGCAATCAACACAGCGAGCGGCCCATCGCCGCTGCGGTACGCTGCCAGCGCTTCGGACAGCGCATCAAGCGCCGCCTCGGACCCGTTCACGCGCAATGCATCGGCGGCAAGCGAAAGGAACACGGGACGCTCGGAGGACGCCACGCCGCCAGAATGCGCCGAGGCGAACTCGACCTCGGCAAAGCGAGTGAATGTGGAGGACAGCATGAAGAACAGCAGCAAAAGGAAGATGACGTCGATCAGGGAGGTCATCGACAGCCTGCGCCTTCGACGCACGCTACGCATGGGCTGGCAGTCCTTGCGGATCCGTGACGCCACTGGGGTGGCCCGGCGACAACACCGTATGCAGGGCTTTCTGGGCCAGCACCCGGTCTGCATCCATGCGGGCCTCGAACCAGCTCAGGAGCACAGAAGTCGGCATGGCCACGGCAAGGCCAACAGCCGTGGTCAGCAAGGCAACCCAGATGCCACCGGCGAGGATCGAGGGATCGACTTGAGCCCCGGCGTCCTGAAGCGCCTGAAACGCCGAGATCATGCCAAGAACTGTTCCGAACAGGCCCAGAAGCGGCGCGAGTTGCGCCACGGAGTCGAGGAACCGGAACCCCCGTTCCAACCGGGCAAACCGCACCTCTGCCTCGGTTTCAAGGCGGGCCGCGTCCGTCTGGCCGTCCAGAGCCATGGCAAGTACGGGGACAAGGTAGCTGCGTGACCGGCCAAGGTGATCGCGCGCGGCCGACCGATCCCCGGCATCCCAGGCGGCAATGGCGTCGCGCAGAGCCGTGTGGCGTCCGACACCCGCCACCGCGAATTGCCAGACCTTGTAGAAGACAACGGCAAGAACCAGTACGGAAAGCGCGCACAGCAGCAGGACGACCGGGCCACCAAGATCGGCAATACGCTCGATGCTATCGTGAAGTTGGGCGATCATCCCAGCACCTCGACATCCGTGCGGCTGCGCAGGTCGAGATCCTTGCCGCACGCATCGACCGGCACGTTGGTCCCGGTACAGGTTTGCGCGCCATTGATGAGCAGACGGCCCAGGGATCCGCATGAAAGGCCCGGAATGACGAATTGTCTCACACGGGGCCGGGCGGCGGGCAAAGCGCCGAAATCAAAGAGGGTCAGCCGGTCGACGCGTCCTTCGACGTCGAAAAGAACCGCCTCGTAAACCGCCTGATCAATATCGAAATCATGTCCGTTCTGAACCAGAAAACTGACCCGGCAGGATGCTTCGACTTGCTGCACAGCATTCAATTCAATGGACACATATGCGCCCTGAACGTCTTGTGCGCAGGCGGGGCTGTGCAGCAGACAGAGCGCCAGGCACATGCCCGCGTGTTTCAGGATGAAATTCGACATATCTCCAGCCTTTGATCGCCCATGACGTCATCTGGCTGGGGTTGGACCCTTGCTGGATGGCGATCTGTTACCATCCAGCAAGTCCGGCTTCAATACCTGATTAAATCCGTATGTCTTTCCGGCATCACGCAGGAAAGGAATCGACTGCCGCGAGTCAGGCCAGATGGGCCCGCAGCATCCAGGCAAACTTTTCGTGCGTCTGGCCGCGCGCGATACACAGATCTTCGGTAAGGGTGTCCCCTTGTCCCGCAGCAAGTTCACCGGCGCCCGCTATGGTTTCGGCGAGTGTTTCCTGCGCATCCTTCATCAGGCGGACCATGTCTTCGGCGCTTGGGACACCATCCACTTCGGAAATCTTGGAGCGTTTTACCATTCCGGCGAGGGTGCCTTCGGCGTGCGCGCCGAGCGCCTTGATCCGTTCGGCCAGGTCGTCCTGAGCAACGAAATGGTCTTCGTAGATCTTCTGAAACAAATCATGCAGCGGACCAAAGGCCATACCTGTCACGTTCCAATGAAAGTTCTGCGCGAGCATTGTGGCCACGGCGGTTTCTGCAACGCACTGGTTCAGCGCTTCGGCAATCTGGGCCGTTGCGTCGGTCGAAAGTGTCTGGGCGGTCTGGGACACGGGTGCCTCCTGCATCGATACAAATGGTGCTGGCTGGCATCAGGCTGGCTTGCGGGACCAGATTAAGCCGCGACAGCAGAAGGGGCAAGCCAATTTAGAACATTTCTAATTCTGAGAGAAACTGTCGGTTACTCTGCGCAAAAGGAACACGAGGGTCCGGCGGGCGTGTTTCGGCACACGGGATTGCAAGAGAAAGGCGCTGCTGCATTTATCTCCAGTCTTCAAACTCCGGGCCAGCGCAATCAGCCACTTTTCGTCGAATGAAGTTTCCGTTTCGCCAACACGGTAGAGAACCGGGCGGCGACCAAGGGCCTGGGAAAGGCACCGCACCAGCACTTCGGACGCAGCATGCCTGGCCACGTCGCGGTTTCCTGACAAGGCAGCACAGGCACCGAACAAGTCGATGTACCCTTTGCATCGATTGATGCGGGCGACATCGCGCAAATGATCGAGCAGGGGACGTTCTGAAACGGCGTCGAAAGAGACCGGGGCGCGTTCAAACGAAACTCGGCAAATGGCTGAAGTCATTTGAGCATTGTCCTTTTTCGCGGCTGATCAATTGCATTCCGGTCAGGCGGCCTTGCCGCCGTCGAGCACCGTGAGGGCAACTTTCTTCTTTCGGCATCTCTTTTCATAGGCCGGCCCCCAGTGCGTGTATCGGCCCATGGCGGCCTGCTGGCCCACGACGAGTTCGACGAAGGCTTCGCGGTGTTTGTCCTTTTTCAATGCCTTGAAGGCGGATTTTTGCGCTTTGGTCATGGAGCATCCGATGCAGTGACCGTCGCGCTTGAACTTGCACACGCTGATGCAGGGGCTGGGAACTTTGGGCATGGTGTCCTCGCTGGAGTTTCGGGCGGCAATCCCGGTCTGGCTTGGGGAGCGTTTTCAGTGAAGGGTCCGGTCCGGGCGTGCTCCCTGGGGGCGGGGCCCGGTCGGAACGCGGGTTGCCATACGCTGCATCGCACGTCCGACCTGCGCCGCCATCTGGGCGAGCGGTTCGGCATGGCGTGCCGGAACGAGCAGGCAGGCAATCATCGCCGCCTCTGCCAGATCACGGCACGTGGCCTCGCGGACAAGCGTCTTCAGGATCGCCTCGTCAGAACCGATGCAGCGACAGGCAAGCCCATGTCGGACAAGCGGCCTGCGGGCAAAGGTGCAAAGGCTGGTCAGTAGCGACTCGAAGGTGCGCATCTCCGCGCGCCCTTCGATGGCTCCAAAACACCGCGCAAAGCCATTCCAAACCTCGGCCTGGCCTTCCGGCCCTTCCATCCAGAGACGCATGGACAGGATCAATTCGGCCTCCCACGGCGCGATGTCGGACAGCTGCCCAACCACGCTGGCGCCTGCGGTCTGTGCTGCACCTGTCATTTGGTCAGGATCAGCTTGCCGGCGCGGGTGATGCGCAGGGTGTAGGTCTGACCATCCAGCACGATCTCGGCCTTGATGCCATTTCGGATCAGCTCGCGCGCGTCGTAGGTCACGGTGCCATCGGTCCGGTCGGCGGAGCGAGGGGTCGGCAGGTTCTGCATCAGGCTCATCGACACTCTCCTGCAAACCGCGCGCGATCGCGCTGAAGGTCGATCAGATATTCAAGCGCGAAGCCGTCGACTTGGGCGCAATCGGCACCGGCTTGCACGATCTCACGCCAGGTGTTTCTGGCCATTGCGGGCGTCTGGGCGTCTGCCCGTGGCTCGGTTGTCTTCACGATCTACTCCCTTTCCTTTGACATCCGGGCTGCCGTTGGTGGTGGCTGGGACGAGCATCGAACGATGCGCTAAAAATCCGACTAATGGAGTCGGGTATATTGCCTTCTTAGGCTATTCTGATTTTTTTTGTCAAGAATAGAAGATGGGCGTCAAATGCGCCGAGCACACGTCCTCGGCGTGGGCAAGGCACCACAGATCGGGCTTGCGTCGAGCATTTTCAGCCGGACACCCCGCGCTATGGTTGCGTCGACACCGCGAAAGCCCGGCCCTGCGACAAATTTTCCTGCGTCATGCGGTTTGCCGCGCATCTATCTGCTGGATCGCGGTAAATCCTTCGAAACGCGGCGCGCCCTCATGCAGCTTGCGGCTCTGGCCCGCGCGGGCGTGCGAGGCGCGGAATTCCTCACTGGTGGTCCAGGAACGAAACTGCGCCTCGGACTGCCAGACGGTGTGCGAGGCATAGAGAATCGCGCCCTCGTTCTCGGGTCCTTTCAGCATGTGAAAGGACAAAAAGCCGTCCATGTCCTGAAGGCGGCTTTCGCGCGACAGCCAAAGCTCTTCGAACTCGGCAGCGTTTTCAAGCGGTACGGTGAAACGGTTCATTGCAAGATACATCGGTCTCTCCTCATTTGGATGTCAGCGATTGGCAAGGATCGTCCCGCCGGGCGCGCGGCACGATGCGGATCTCGTCCAACGGCATGTTGGTATCCTCTTCCACAAAGCCGATTGCACGGGTCGTGATCTCGGGCGCGGCCCTGGCAATCATCGCGGGCACACCCCAATCGGTGCGCGCGTGACCGTTTCCGGCGATCACCGCAACCGGCGGTCCATAGGTCTCAAGCGCATTCAGCGCGGCACGGGCAAAAACCGCATCGCGGTAGCGCTGGACCGCCACCATACCGGCCATCATGTCAATCGGCATGGCCTCGCAATGCGCCTCGAATTGCATCTGCATGCGCAGTTGATGTTGATCCTCGGGCAGAGCCTCGTCGAGGCCAAAGCGGGCTGCATCCGCGCCAAGCAGGGCGGCAGCCCCGTTGCTATATACGCTGCGAACAACCTCGCGCGAGGCCGCCGCACCCACGATGCGTGCCTCTCCAAGGGCGTCGAAAATGGGTGCATAGATCGGAAAATCCTGCCAACCGCTGGCCTCCCACGCGTCGGCGCTCTGGCTGCGGTCGGCGTCGGCACGCGCCGCATCTTCTGCGCTCAGCATTTCAAATACGACAGCGGTCGGGCGTAAATCGCGCAATGCGGCGGCTTGCCCCAAATGTGCATCCGGGTTGTCGTGGACCTCACCGAGGACGACGATATCTGGCGCCGGATTGGCCATTACGGGCAAGGCAAGAAGCAAGAAGAGGGCTGTCAGGCGCATATGGGTTCCTATTCGGTCGATGCAGCATGGGGAAGGATGTAGGGGATCGCCGCGGGCGGCGGCGCGGAAACCCGCAAGGCGCAGCCATAGGCGCGCGACAGGATATCATCGGTCAGCACCTCGCCCGGCGTCCCGAAGGCCAGGCGCAGCCCCTCGGCCAGCACCGCGACGCGGTCGGCAAACAGGGCGGTCAGGTTCAGATCGTGCATCACGGCGATCACGCCGCCCCCTGCGCGGGCAAACTCGCGCGCAATTTCCATCACCTGCAACTGATGCGCGATATCGAGGCTTGAGACAGGCTCGTCCAACAAGAGCCAGCGTGGCGCTCCGTGCTCGACCGGAGCCCAGACCTGCGCCAGAACGCGGGCCAGCATCACGCGCTGCGCCTCGCCGCCGGACAGCTCCTGAAATGTCCGGTTTGCGTAATGCGCCAACCCTACGCGGGCCAGTGCTTGCATCGGCACCTCGGGGCGGTCACCGGCAGTGCCCGATTGCAGGCCAAGCCGGACCACTTCGATCACGGTAAAGGGAAAAGCCAGACGCGACGCCTGGGGCAACACGGCGCGCACAGCGGCCAGTTCCCATGGCTGGAGCGTATCAATATCGCGCCCGTTCAGACGAACTCGGCCTTGAAAGGGCCGGGAGGCGGTGATCGCTCCGAGCAGGGTGGACTTGCCAGACCCATTGGGGCCAACGATGGCGGTGACCTCGCCGGGCATAGCGGTCAGGCTTACGCCACGCAACGCTTCGCGCTTGCCATACCTTACTCGGATGTCGTCGGCAGTCAGACTCATAGCTCCACCAGCCCCCTGCGTTTGAGCAGGATCCACAAAAAGACTGGCGCGCCCAGAACCGCCGTCACGATCCCGATGGGCAGTTCCGCGGGCGCGATGATCACCCGCGCAATCACATCGGCAAGGACCAGCAGAATTGCCCCGAGCAGCGCGGAATTGAGCAGCAGCGTCCGGTGATCCGGGCCGGAGGTCAGGCGCAGGAGATGCGGCACGACGATGCCGATGAAACCGATCCCGCCCGATACGGCCACCGCCGCACCGGTCGCACCGGCCACGGCGAGGATGGCTATAGATTTCATGCGCTGCACAGGGATGCCGATATGGGCGGCTGTCGCCTCGCCAAGGGCAAGGCCGTTCAGCCCACGGCCCATCATCAATGCCGCCCCGATCGAAAGCACGATCAAAGGACCGGCGGACAGGACCTTGGCCCAGCTGGCCCCCGCGAGCGATCCAAGCCCCCAGAAAGTCAGATCGCGCAACTGCCTGTCGTCCGCGATGTAGACAAGGATGCCCGACAACGCCCCGGCCAGTGCGCCAAGCGCGATGCCTGCGAGAAGCATCGTGGCCACCGACGTGCGTCCCTGCCTCGTGGAGACGCGATACAGAACGAGGGTCGAACCCCAACCGCCGAGAAAGGCAGCGACGGGGACCAGCTGATTGCCAATGAGGTCGATCATCCGGACGGGCAGAAGCGCGCCCAGCACGATGGCCAGGATCGCGCCCAGACCGGCCCCGGCACCGACGCCGACGATCCCCGGATCGGCCAGCGGATTGCGGAACAAACCCTGCATCGCGCCTCCCGACACCGCCAGGGCCGCGCCGACCAATACGCCCATGGCAAGCCTCGGCAGGCGAATGTCGAAAAGCACCACGCGCTCCATCTGGCTCAGCGCCTCGCCCTGCGCCAGTTTGGCGAGCATCGCAAACAGGGTCACATCCGTCGCACCGACCTGAAGACTGGCCATGCAGGCCAGCCCCAAACCGGCCGCGAGGACCCAATGCAAAGCACGAGCGCGGGACATCCGGTCGCGCGGGGCGATGTCGATTTCGGAAAGGGCGGCCAAGGTTCAGCCTCCCTGCGAATAGAGCGCGTCGTTCAACATGCGCACCGCATCTGCCGTTCGTGGTCCGAAACCCAGCATCAGCAAGCCGTCCATGCGTACGACCGAACGAGTCTGCGCGGCCGGTGTCAGGCGGATCGCGGGCATGTCGAAAAGTTCGTCGTCCGCCACGCCATGATCGCCGCCGCGATCCATCATCAGGATCACGTCCGGCGCGGCAAGGCCGACGGCTTCGTCGGTGATCTGCTTGTAGCCATCGTAGTCGGTGATGGCGTTCACGCCACCGGCCATGCGGATCAGCGCATCGGCAGCCGTCCCGGTGCCAGAGGCGTTGATCTTGCCTCCCTGCGTGGACAGAACAAACAGAACGCGCTTCTTGTCGGTCTCAGGCCGGTCCGCATCGGTCACGGCGGCGGACAGCGCGGTTTCGACCTCGGCGGCCAGCCCGTCCGCCCGATCAGGCACGCCAAGCGCGTCGCCGATGATTTCGATCTTGCGTAGGATGCCCTCCGGCGTGAGCGCATCGGGAACCTCGACAAAATCCACATCCGCCTCGCGGATAACCTCGAGCGCTTCGGGTGGACCTGCGCCTTCCTCGGACAGGATCAGCGACGGGCCGACCGATAGCACGCCTTCTGGCGAAAGTGACCGCATGTAACCAACGTCGGGCAGGTTGGTCACGTCCGGCGGATAGCTGGAGGTGGTGTCGCGCGCCTTCAGCCGGTGCTGCTGACCAAGGGCGGCGACGATTTCGGTCACCGAGCCGCCGATGGACAGTACATCGGCATGGGGGTTGGGGATCTCCGCGCTTTGCTGCGCGCTGACGGTCAGGGCGATGAAGGCGCCGAACATGGCCACCCAGAGTCCGGTGAAGCGACCGTTTCCGCTGTCGCAAGATTTCATGCCGGAACCTCCGCAAAGGTCGGCAGCGCCTCGACAATCCGACCCCATTCGGGGCGCGAGTCGCGACCCTCCTTGCCAACTCCGAACACCTGGAAGATCAGCCCGCCTTCCGCATCAAAGGCTTCGACAGACACGGCAGGGCCGCGTTGCGTGGGTTTTTGCACGGCCCAGATCTCGGCCACCTTGTCGAGCCGCAGATGCAGGTTGAACCCGGGGTCCATGACGTTCTGCCACGGGCCCATGGGTTTGAGCGTGTGGATAGGGCCTGTGTGAATCTGGATACAGCCGCGGTTGCCGACAAAAATCATCACCTCGATCCCGGCATCGCGGATGGCCTGAAGCATCGCATCGGCGGCAGTCGGGGCAAGCGGACGCACCCAAGGTTCCCCAGCGATGCGATAGGCCCCGAGCCGGTTCATCTTGAGTTTGGAGCATAGCCGCAGGAACTGGTGCGTGTCGGTCAGACTTGCCCATGCCTCGCGCAGCAGATCCACCTTGTCGCTGCGCGATTTGGGCGGCTCGACCGGCGTTCGGGCTTCAACGGCCAGACTGTCCGCCTGATCTGCAATTGCAAGATCCGCAACAATTCCGGCCCAAGCATCATGGTTCGAGCCGTCGCGCAGGTGGATCTTGTGAACCGCGTCACCCGCTGCGTCGAAAATCTGCAAGGACCGACGCGGGCCCTGCTCGGACGCGGTCTCGACAGCAAAGGCATGGACCCAATGCGACGGGAAGATGCGCAGGTCAATGTTTTCGGTCAGAGTCATCGCGGCATGCTCGCCCGGATGATATTCACCGTATTCACCCACCTTTTCATGCACACAGGCACCGACACGCGTCAGGGCCATGACCTCGCCCAGCCGTTCTGCGGCAGGAATGATCCGGTCGGGATGGGCCGCGATTCGGATTGCGCCATGGCCCGCGTGGGCGGCGACCAACTGCGCCTCGGCAATGCCAAGCGAGTCCCCGGCATCACGGGCGCGCAATTTCGGGTTTTCCGCAACAAAGGCACGGATTTCGTCAGGTCTGACAGCGGTTGGCTGCATCATGGGCGTCCTCGGAGGTTTGTCTGTTGTCCGATGGCTGCGCCCGGAGGGATACGGTGCGTGGCTCTTTCAAATTACTTGACTGTTTTAGTATGGTACGAGTAATGCTGCAACCCATCGCGATGACGTTCATCGCAAATCATCAACACCAGCCGCGCCAGCCTTTGCAAGCTACGGCCAGAACCCAACGAAGGATGGCGCAATGCTTATTTCAATGATGCGCGGCTCGACCGCGCTTGTCTGTCTGTCGCTCGCGATGCCCGCCATGGCGCAAGAGAGCGATCCAGGCTTTCTCGGCACCTTGATTCTCACCGGTGGCAAACGCGACCTCAGCTTTGGCACCGCGCTGTCCCGCACGGTGGTTGGCGACGAAGAGATTCAGGACCGCCAGGCCAGCACCGTCGCACAGCTGATCGATTCCGTACCGGGCGTGACCTTGGTGAATGGCACCACACCGCAAGGCTCCGGCATCAACATCCGTGGCTTTGGCGCGAACACGACCTTTGGCTCGGACCAGAAGATCGCCGTGCAGATCGACGGCGCATCCGTCGGGTCGGAAGAACTGTATCGGATCGGAACACAGCTTTTCACCGATCCGCTGCTCTATCGCGAGGTCGAGGTGCTGCGGGGCACCATCGGCAGCTTTGCCTACGGGTCCGGCATCGTTGGCGGTGTGGTGAAACTGGAGACGAAAGACGCGTCTGATTACACAGGCGGCGTGCCGGGGGTCGGCGGATCCCAGACCTTCGAGTTCAGCTCGAATGGAAATGGCTGGGTCAGTTCAACAAGCCTGGCCTGGATGCCGACCGAACGCGCTGAATTCCTGCTCAACTACTCCCTGCGCGATCAGGACGACCTGACGGCCGGCGATGGGTCCACCATCGGCAACAGCGCATTCCGAACGCCTTCCTACCTGGCGAAAGCCAAGTTCACCTTTGGACAGGACGACGCGCATTCGCTGACATTCAGCCATTCGAACACAGTGGCCGATGACAAGGACGTTCCCTATGACCAATTCGCGACCGACGGAGGATCGTTCGGCAATGTCGACCGGCTGACCGAGACCGCGCAGACCGTTCTGGAGTATCGCTTCAACCCGTCGAGCGATCTCGTCGACCTGCGCGCCAATCTCTCCTATGCCGACCAGACGATCGAATACGACTACATCCCCGGCTCATCTCCGCTGGAGGGCACGCCGACCTTCCCATTTCTCGTAGGCACGGTGAACGCCGATCAACGCTATGAAACAACCAAGCTGACCGTGACCAACCGCGCGCTGTTCGACACTGGCGCGGTGTCACACGACATGCTCGCGGGCGTCGAGGCGCAGCGCCGGATCCGCGCGGACAACACCGCAGCCGGTGCGCCGGGTGGCACGAACGACCGCTTTGCGCTGTTCGTCGTTGACGAAATGACGATCGGGCAGGTCACGGTCACCCCGGCCTTGCGCTATGAAAAATCGCGGATTGAAAGCGCCCTGCCCTTGGCGGGCGCGCCGGACAGCTACGAAAAAGACGCCTTGATGGGCGGTCTGGCGCTCGCTTACGATTTCGGCAACGGCCTGTCGGTCTTTGGCTCGGCCGCCTATACCGAAGGCCTTCCGATCATCGACGATCTGGGCACCAGCGCCACGGCGCAACGACGGATCGGCATGTCGGAAAAATCCCGCACCTTCGAGCTTGGCGCGGAATACACCGGCACGGATGTCTTTACTGCGGGCGACACGTTCACCATTCGCGGCAACCTGTATCAGACAAAACTCTGGGACATCACCAGCTACACGGTCGCTGGTTCGACGTCGACCGAACTGGATCGCGTGGACTCGCGCGGCTTCGAGCTGGAGGCCTCCTATGGCATGGTGAATGGACTGTATGTCGATTTCGCCGGACACCTTGGCGAGGGAACAGAGGTCAATCCCGACGGCAGCGATGCAACCTGGCGCAACAGCCCGGCGGATCGGGCGCAGCTGACACTCGGCAAGAAATGGGGTGACCGCCTCGATCTCAGTTGGGAAGTGGTCCATGCCGCCGAACGCCGTGACGCGCTTGGCGCTGATTTGCCCGACAGCACCGTGCACAATTTGCGTGCAACCTGGAAGCCGCAGGCGCAAGGGTGGCTGGATGGAAGCGAGGTGCGGTTCGGGGTCGAAAACGTCCTGGACGCTGATTATGTCGGGCACCTGTCATCGACCAGCCGCAAAGCTCCCGGCCGGACCGTCAAAGTGACCTTGTCGAAAACGTTCTGAGTGAAACGGTCGGCGTTTGGCGCTGACCGCCTGCCCGGCATCTGCGGTGCTCGACGGGTTGATATTGGCCGTAGCAACCCGTGGGAGCCGGGAGATACCGACACAGGCGGTGATTGCGGCCTCCGCGACCAGGTGTGCCTCGGTCAATATCCAAAACCTCACGCAAAGGGTTGGGCACAGGAAGGCGTCCGACACTCGGGTTCCCATCATGAGCGATGTTCAGAGCGGATTGTCGCTCGATCGAAAGAGCGAGAAAATCGTAACGGGTCAGAAGGGGTCCAAACGCAAGCGTGCCGCTCTGCCACTTTAGCCACGCTTGGCCAGCAGGGTCTCGGGGACGGACAGGAGGGGCTTTGAGCCCCTCCGCCTTCCGCTGCGATCATCGTCGGGGCGCGTCGCTCCGAGGCGACGCCCGGCGCACGGAGTGCATCCGTCTAACATGCGGGCTGCCACCGTCCGGACCGTTGTGGTCCTCGTCGCTGAGCGCACAGCGCATGTCATCAAGGTCCGTGCTGTGCATCCGGCTTAGGCCGCTGTTGCGGTAGAAAAAGTTGAAATACATCATCGCCTTCACACCGCCTGCACCGGTGCGCGCGACCGGTCCGGGCTGCGCAGCACCGCGTTGTAGCGCGTGATCTGATCCTTCAAGAGGAGGCGCTGCCGTTTGAGTTCCCGGAGCGCCATGCTGCACGGGATGGGCCGTTGCTGCTCGTCGTCGATCCGGATTGCCAGATCGTGACGCCGGCGGTGCAAATTCGCGACCCTCGCCTTGATCGAATGCAGTTTTCCAGTGGACGTCTTTTTCATAGCGGGTCTCCTGTTCAAGGTGATCATCGGGACGATCCTGTGCGATCGCATCAGAAATATGGGAGGTAAATTGATTGGAAGAAGGCGGCCAAGCCTTAAAGTCTGATCGGCTTTGCCTATCTTACGAGTCACCCGAGACCCGAAAGGACCTGCGCGATGCCTGCCGACGTAACCCTCAAACAGTTGACGTACTTCGTGGCCCTTGCCGACACGCGGCATTATCGACGGGCGGCAGAACGGGTTGGGATCAGTCAACCCTCCCTCAGTCAGCAGATTGTGGCGCTCGAAGAGGCCCTGGGTCTGGAGTTGGTGGAGCGCGGACAGCGCGGCGCGATCCTCACGCCAAACGGGCGCGCGGTTCTGGAACAGGCCCGGCGCGTACTGGACGAGACAACCGCCCTGCGCGCGCTCGCACAGGACGCGCGCAAAGGATTCAGCGGAACGATCCGCCTCGGCTCCACCCCGACGCTTGGCCCATATTTACTGCCCTATGTGATGCGCCAGCTTCACGAAGCCTATCCAACACTGAAAGTGATCGTGCGGGATGCCACGCCCGTCGTTTTGCAAGAAGAACTGCTGACCGGTCAGCACGACCTTATCCTGACACAGCTTCCTGTGCCCTCGGGCGATGCAGAGGTGATGCGACTGTTTCGCGAGCCGCTGAAACTGGTGATGGCGCAGGATCATCCGTTGTCGAAAACGCCGGCCATTATGGACAGCGATCTTGCTGGACATGACGTCCTGAGCCTGTCGGACGCGTACCGGCTTCATGCGCAGGTGGCCGCGCTTTGCGAAGAGATTGGCGCAAACCTGCGGCGTGATTACGAAGGCACCAGCCTCGATGCGTTGCGCCAGATGACGGCGCTCAACATGGGGGTCAGCTTCCTGCCCGCGCTGTATGTGCAATCCGAAGTATCGACGGAAACCGGGGATGTTGCCGTGCGGTCTTTCCGCAAGGATCGCGTTACCCGTTCGATCGGACTTGCCTGGCGACGCAGATCCGCCCATCGCGCGTTGATCCACCATATGGCGGACCTGATCGGCGCGGTCGTACGGCAACGTTTTTCCGGGATCGTGGTTGTTGAATGACGGACAGCGCCGCGGCTGGGACGGGGCGTGTCTGGCCCCGTCCGCCGTCTCATTCGTAGCGCAGCTCGGTCGCCTTGCCACGGAAGATCACATAGGCCAGCACGGAATAGGCGATGATGACCGGGACAACGAAACAGGCCCCCACAAGAATGATCATCAGACTCTCCGGCGCGGCGGCGGCCTCATAAATGGTCAGCCGGTCGGGCACGACGTAGGGATAAAAACTGTAGGCAAGGCCCAGATAAGCCGCCGCGAAAATCATGCTGGACGTGGCAAAGGGCAGCCAGTTCCAGCGATCTCCGGCAAAGGGCATCCGGCGCAGCATGATCCAGAGCGTCACGATCAGGGCCCCCGACACCAACGGCAAAGGCGCCAGCCAGAGGATTTCGGGAAAGGTGAACCATTTGCCGAAGATCCGGTCGCTGACCAGAGGCGTCGCCAGGGACACCGCCCCGATCCCGGCAATGACGGCCCAAAGGCTGCGCCGCGCCCAACGCAGAACCTTTGCCTGCAGCGCGTCGACCGTCTTGTGAACCAGCCAGGTTGATCCGATGAAGCTGTAACCGACCGCGAGGAACACGGAGGTCAGCGTCGCGAACAGATAGGTCTCCGGCGTTTTCTTCAGCCCCATGATGTAGAGCCCCAGCATGAACCCCTGAGCCAATGCCGTGGTCAGCGACCCGGCAAAGAACAGCCGGTTCCAAAGCTCCTTGTGCCGATCCCGTGCCTTGGCGCGGAACTCGAAAGCCACCCCGCGCAGGATCAGACCTATGAGCATGACAAAAACCGGCAGGTAGAGCGTGGAGAGGATCACCCCGTGTGCCGTGGGGAAGGCAACCAGCAACAATCCGACCGCCAGCACAAGCCATGTCTCATTGGCATCCCAGAACGGCCCAATGGAGCCGATCATCCGGTCCTGCTCACCCGGCTCCGCCAGAGGGAACAGGATGCCGACGCCAAGGTCAAAGCCATCCAGCACGACATAGACCAGAATAGACAGCCCCATCAGTGAAGCAAACGCCCATGGCAACCAGTCTGCCGGGTTCGAGAAGTCAGGCAACATTGGATTACTCCGCAGGGTTCAGGGCAGAGACAGGTGCCTTGCCCGAGTGTGACATGCTGTCGGCGCGGGCGTCTTCCCCGCGCGCAGCCTTGCGCGCAAGGTAGACGATTACGCCAACATAGGCGATCAGCAGGGCGGCATAGACCGCGAGGTAGGCGACCAGCGTTCCAAGCACCATCGGTGCCGGCACATCGGCCACGGCCATATCGGTGGTCATGATCCCCTGCACGAGCCACGGCTGCCGACCGATCTCGGTCGTGTACCAGCCAGCCAACGTCGCGACCCAGCCGGAAAGCGCCATGGGCACCATCGCCCAGAGCAGTGGCTTTGGCAGGCCTTCGACCGCCATCCAGTGCCCCGCGATCCGGCCCTCATGCCGGGCACGGCGGCGCCACATGTAGAAGGCGGCGCTCCAGCTCAGGACAAGCATGGCCAAGCCCGTGCCCACCATCACCCGGAAGGACCAGAAGACAGGCATCACCGGCGGGTGCATTGGCGTGCCGTCCTCGGCGACAAAGTCATTCAGCCCCGGCACGACCCCATCCAGGTGATGCGTCAGGATGAGCGACGCGCCGTTCGGAATGCCGATCTCGAACCGGTTCTCGCGCGCCTGTTCGTCCGGCAGGGCAAAGAGCAGCAGCGGAACGTTCGGCCCGGTCTCCCAATTGGCCTCCATCGCGGCAACTTTCTGCGGCTGATGCTCAAGGGTGTTCAGACCGTGCATGTCGCCCATGAAGATCTGCACCGGGATCAGCACCGCAGCAATGGCCACGCCGGTTTTCAGCACGGCCCGGACTTCGCGCGAGCGGTCCCCGACGATCCAGCGGAAGGCTGAGACACCCGCCACCAGAAACGACACAGTCAGAAAGGACGCCAGCACCATATGGGCAAAGCGGTAAGGCATAGAAGGATTGAAAACGATGTCCCACCAACTGGTGGCAAAGGCCACGCCGTCGATCACCTCATAGCCCTGCGGCGTGTGCATCCAGCTGTTCAGAACAATGATCCAGAAGGCCGACAAGGTCGTGCCAAAAGCCACCAGAGCCGTCGCTGTAATATGCAGCCAGGGCGGCACACGGGAAAAGCCGAAGAGCATGATCCCGATGAACGCCGCCTCCAGGAAGAAGGCGGTCAGCACCTCATAGGCCAATAGCGGCCCGGCAATGTTGCCAACCGTTTCCATGAAACCCGGCCAATTTGTACCGAACTGGAACGACATGGTGATCCCCGAGACAACGCCCATAGCGAAGCTGAGGGCAAAGACTTTCACCCAAAAGCGGTAAGCCGCCATCCACTTTTCGTCACTCGTGAGCGCGAAGCGCAGGCGGAAGAACAGCAGCACCCAGCCCAAGGCGATGGTGATCGTCGGGAACAGGATGTGAAAAGAGATATTCGCCGCAAATTGGATGCGGCTGAGCAGAAGTGTGTCCAAGGCTTCCATTCTGTCGTGTCCTTTAGCGTTGCGTGGAGGGAAAGACGCCGCTCACCTTGTCGATGAGACCGGCAATCTTGCTGCCGTAGGTCATCAGGCGGACCAGTTTTTCGGTCTCCAGCCGCGCCATGTCTTCGTAAAATTCGGTCATCATTTCGATCATCTCGCGCAGCTCCGAGATCCGGGCCTCCGAGTAGTCGTCTCCCACCGGACCTTGCATTTCCAGTGCGCGCAGCTTGGTCAACGTCGGGTCGATTTCCCGTTTCTTGCGTTCGTCAATCAGGATCCGGACGATCTCCCACAGATCGTCGGGCGTTGTGAAATGATCCTTCCGATCGCCCTGCACGTGTTTCAGACGAACCAGCCTCCAGGCTTGCAACTCCTTTAGCCCCATAGAGGCATTGGACCGGCTGATCCCCAGCGCTTCGGTGATCTGATCAGCGTTCAGGGCATGAGCCGACAGGAAAAGCAGCGCATAGATTTGCCCGACCGTCCGATTGATCCCCCACTGGCTGCCCATTTCTCCGAAATGGAGGACGAACTCCTGATGGAGCGGCGACATTTTCATAGGCACAACCCTCGGCATTCAGACTTTTCAGTTATTTCTGAAAATTCAGATAGCCCAGGATGTTCAGAAAGCAAACCCTCTTGATCCTCTAGCCACGAAAACGTAATCGCGCGGCGCTTTGGCCCGCGGCGCAGGTCGATTGACCCATCGGCGGCCAATCAAATCACCAGCCAGGACTGCTCATCCCCAAACGCACGAGGCCCTTGAGTACCCCGCCTTCGAAACGGCAGAAGAGTACCCGCGTTGGGCTCGGAGCGAAATGATCGCTTCGAGCCCCTTCAAGACATCAGGTTCCCAATCATGAGTTACATGTGGGGCAGCCTCGCAAAGGACATCTCGCGGTCAAACCCGGATCGAGGACGGGGGGACTTCAATCCGCAGTCTTGATGGCGTTTTGAAAAGAGGCGATCGTCATGTCGATGAGTTGAGTATGGATGGCACTCCGGGAGGCGCCGATGCCATCGGTACAGATAGGGTCTTCGATGCCTTCCTCGATGGCTATTTCGGCCGCATTCGTCTTGCATTCCGGGAACATCGAAGCGTGGCTTGCCTCTTCTATCACCTGATACGTCGCGTGAGGTACGGCGTCCGCGATCCCCGATGCCTGAATGGTCTTCGGGATCTCCGCCGCGTCACCCAGGTTCACGATGGAAACAGGAACCGAGACGCCGGCGAGTGATGCCGATGTGAAGATATCGGCTGGTGCCGGGTCGATTGCCATGGCGAACCGGACACGAGGATCGGTATTGTCCCGTCCGGCGACCGCCTTGTCCATCGCGTGCAGATCAACGCCACACAAGCGTACCCAATCGCACAGGGACGCATTGAGTTCATCTGTGTCGCAGTAGCGCGCAAAAAGTTCGGGATCCAGTCTCGCACCGACAATGGAAAGCGCCGTATTGCCACCCATCGACAGGCCAAGAACACCGATCTGTTCGCTCGCGACATGCGGGCTGAACGTTGGGTCTGTCTCGATTGCGTCAAGTGCGTCGGAAAGATCAGACGGACGCAGCCAGAGTTTCATCGTCTCTTCTGCCGAGCGGTTTCTGCCCGTATTTCCGGGGTGCGTGGGCGCCACAACGACGAACCCGGCTTCAGCCAACGGTGCCGCGATCCAGCTCATCGCATCGGCAGTGCCCGCCAAGCCAGCCCCGTGGGACAACACGACAAGCGGGAACACCCCGTCACGCAGCGGGGCACCCATTGCCGCCGGGGTCCCCTCGAAGAAAATGTTCTCACCAAGGGTCACGGCCTCTCCGCTCCCTGAAGCGGGGTACCAGATTGTCACCTCCAGATCGGCTTGTCGCTCGTCGGAAAAAATGGAGGTTTTCCGGACGCCTGCTATGTCCTGAGCAGCAAGAGTTTGCATACAGGACGCGATGGCAATCGCTCCGGCGATGCCGAGCGCTTTGGTCATTGTTTTCATTCTCAGGCTCCAGCTCTGATGTGTTTCTGTCAATCTCGCACGCCCGCTTCTTCCGCGCTACGGCTCTCATCGCTCCCCGCTCCCCGCTCCCCGCTCCCGAAGTAATATTCTGGAGCGGGTTTCTTTGGATAGGGGTGTAGTGAACACAATCATGCCCCACGCTGCGCCATCTATTGCAAAGGCCCGCGCCAGGCGGGCCTTTTGTTTTATGTACTGGCCAGTTTTTCGGCCCTCCGGGCCTTCGCATCCTCTTTGCGCGCCGTCGGGAAGAAACTGAAGTAGAAGACCGGAGCCGCCACCAGGGTCAGGATCGAGGCAAAGCCAAGCCCGCCCATGATCGTCACCGCCATCGAGGCAAAGAACGCGTCTGACAGAAGCGGGATCATGCCAAGGATTGTTGTCGCCGCCGCCAGAACAACCGGTCGCAAACGGGAGGTCGAGGCATCGAGGATCGCTTGCCGGAACGGCACACCCTCGGCCCGGACAAGATCAATTTCTTCGACAAGGACGATGCCGTTCTTGATCAACATGCCCGACAGGCTGAGCAATCCAAGAAGTGCGGTGAACGAGAATGGCAATCCCGTCCCCAGCAAGCCAAGCGCGACGCCGTTTACGCTCATCGGAACCAACAGCCAGATTATGACCGGCTGACGGATCGTTCCGAACAGCAAGACCGAGATCAACACCATGATAATCAGCGACAGCGGCAACTGCTTGCCAAGGCTGGCCTGTGCTTCGGTCGAGCTTTCGTATTCGCCGCCCCACTCAAGCACGTACCCCTCCGGCAACGTGATCGCTTCGACTGCGCCGCGCACATCATTGAAAACCGCAGAGGCATTCTCATCGGCGACAACGTCGGCCATCACAGTGATCGTGGGCACCCGGTCCCGGCGCACCACAAAGGTATTCTGCGCCTCCCAGTCAAACCCGTCGATAATCTGCACCACGGGAATATAAGCCCCGGCTGCTTCGGAATAGACCGGGAGGTCCGCCAGATGCGCGGCCCCCTCCCCTTGCGCGCTGTCCGAGCGCATGATGATGGGGATCAGGCGCTCGCCCTCCCTGTAGTTCCCGACGCGGCTGCCTTCCGTACCAAACAACAGCGCCAGCGCCAGATCCTCGCGCGAAACGCCTGCGGCCTTGGCGCGTTCGTCGGCAAAGCGCGGCACAATGGCAAGCTCCCTCTCGCGCCAGTCGGTGCGCAGGTCCTGAAGCAGGTCAGACGCCTCCAGAAGCGCCGTTTCCGCCTGTTCGGCGAGTTCGCGCAAAACAACCGGATCCGGCCCGGAGAACCGCGCCGCGATCGGGGCACCGCCGCCCGGACCAAAGGCCAGACGTTCGGTCCTGAATTCACCGGCCGTCAGCGTGCTTCGACCAAAGTCCTCCAAGTCTGAACGCAGCGTCGGGATCTGATCAAGCCGGTCGGTGCGGATGATCATATGGCCATAAGTCGGCAGCGCCTCCTCGGGGGCATATGTCAGCATGAAACGCGTCGCACCCCCGCCGATGAAGGTCGACACCGACGTCACATCGTCCCGCTCTGCCAGCCAGTTTTCAAGCAGCGCCATGTCGTCAGACACCTGATGAATGCTGGAGCCCTGCGGCAGCTTGTAGTGGACGTAGAAGATCGGCGTGTTGCTGTCCGGAAAGAACTGCTGCTTGACCTGTCCGAAACCGATATAGCACACGACCGTAATCCCGATCAGAGCCACGATCACGAGGTGGCGAAGCGTCAAAGCGGCATTCAGAACCGCCCGATACGCGCGAAACAGCGGCCCGCCATAATGATCCGCACCGTCGCCCTTGCCCACCTTGAAAAAGTAATGCGCCAGCAGCGGCGTGGCCGTGATGGCCAAAATCCACGACAAGAGCAGCGAAATCCCGATAACCGCAAACAGCGAGAACAGGAATTCCCCGGTGGCATCCGGGCTGAGGCCAATGCCTGCAAAGGCCATGATGCCGATGACGGTTGCCCCCAGCAACGGAACCTGCGTCTTGGAGGCCACGTCTTCTGCGGCCTCGCGCGACGATTTACCCTGCGCCATGTCTCCTTGCATGCCTTCGGCGACCACGATCGCGTTATCGACCAGCATCCCCATGGCGATGATCAATGCACCAAGGCTGATGCGTTCCATCTCGATGCCAAAAAGCGCCATCATGAACAGCGTGCCGACCACGGTCAGCAACAGGGTCGCCCCGACGACGACCGCCGCGCGCCAGCCCATGAACAGCGCCAGCACGATCACGACAATCGCCACCGACATGGCAAGGTTCAACAGAAATGCACTGGACGCTTCGTCCACCACGACATGCTGCTGGTAGATCGGGTGCAGTTCGACACCCGCCGGAACGTCACGCATGATTTCTTCAAGCCGCACATCCACGCGTTTGCCCACATCGACAATGTTCAGGTCGGCCTTCCCTGCAACCCCGAGGGTAAAGGCCTCCTGCCCCTGAAAACGGATGATTTCGGTCGGGTCGGTCACGCGACCCCGTTCCACCGTGGCAAGATCGAGCAGGTCGATGACTTCCCCGCCGACGCCGATTGTCAGATTTGCAATCTCGTCGACCGTATCGGTGCCTTCCGGCGCCTGGATGCGGACGTCCTGGCCATTTTGCGAAACACTGCCCGCCTGCGTGCGCGAATCCGTGTTGGACAGCGCGGCTCCGATGGCGGTCGCCCCGATGCCGAGGTTGGTGATGATCGACGTGCGCGCATCGACATAGATCGCCTCCGCCGGCAATCCCGCGACGGCCACATCCGCCACACCATCCACAGCCAGCAGCTCGCGCCGGAGGTATCCTGAGATGTCATGCACTTCGGAATCGGAAAACCCAGGGGCGGTCACCGCATAAAAGACACCAAACACGTCCCCGAACGTATCGTTGACAATGGGTGTCCCCGCTTCGGGCGGCAGGCTGCGCTGTGCGTCGGCCACGCGATTGCGCAGCTTGGTCCAGATCGCCGGCAACTCCGTGCCGTCATAGATCGATTCGATATTGACCGAGATCCGGCTGATCCCGGGTTTGTTTGAAGACGTGATAAAGTCGATTTCGCCCATCTTCTGGATCTCGGATTCGATCGGCTCCGAGACCTCCCGCGCCACCTGCTCGGCGGTCGCACCGGGGTATTGCGTGATGATGATGGCGTTCTTGATGGTGAAGGACGGGTCTTCGAGGCGGCCGATCGTCGCGAACCCCCAGATGCCACCCAACAGGCAGACCAGCATCAGGATCCAGGTGATCAGCGCCTTGTCGATGGAGGCGCGGGCGATGGACATGGCGTTATTCCCCGATGCGTGTGAAGGGACGCACGGCCTGGCCGTCGCGCAGTTGTGACGCACCGGTCACAACGATCTGGGTGCCATCTTCAGGACCCTCTGTCATGTAGAGCTGCCCATCACTGCGCAGCTCGACCTCAACCGGCGTCCGCCGGACGCTTCCGTTCTCGAAGACCATGACCGAGGCCAACCCCGCCGGATCAAACACCAACGCAGTCTCCGGGATGATGATCCCCTCCGGCGTCTTGCCCGGCGTCGTGGCATTGACCGTCACAGAAGCGCCGGGAAAGACGAACGCACCGGGATTGTCGGTAAAGGCCAAGGTAATGGTATAGGTCTGCCCGATGCTTGAGGTTTCGGTTTCGAACTCGCGCAGGCTCAATGGAAAACGCGTCGTATCGCCGGGAAGGACGGCGGTAAAGCGAACCTGATCCCCGGCTCCGGCTTGCCGAAACAGCACCTCGGGCACCTCGATATCCACGCGCATTTCGGAAATGTCGTGCAACCGCACAACCGGCGTGCCAGCAGCCACTGTGGTATAATTGGCGATCAGCCGCCGCGCGACCAGAGCGTCGAAAGGGGCGCGCAACGATGCGTGGCCGAGATCATCCTTAGCGTTCTCAAGCGCAATTTCTGCCAGCTGCAGCTTGGTTTCCGCATCCCGGACCGACACGGCAGAGGCCACCTGCTCTCCAAGTGAACTCAGCCGTTCCGCATCACGCTGCGCCTTGTCGAAGTTGGCTTGCGCCTGTGCCACGGCGCGTTCGTAGCCGGCGAGGTCAAGGCGCGCGATCAACGTATCTTCGGCTTTTGTCGTGCCCTCGGCAGCGTTGAGCATTTCGACCTGGCCTGCGACCTGGAATGCAAGGTCGACGGTCTGCAAGGCTGTGACCTGGCCAAAGAACTGTCGTTGCAACACAACGGGACGAGAATCGATCGTCATCAGCTTGACGGGCTTCGGGGCGTCCTGGGCGAAGGCCGGGA
The DNA here is from genome assembly GCF_048553275.1 of Pacificoceanicola niger. NCBI lineage: Bacteria > Pseudomonadati > Pseudomonadota > Alphaproteobacteria > Rhodobacterales > Roseobacteraceae > Pacificoceanicola > Pacificoceanicola niger. Next base: position 874 of record NZ_JBLZMW010000018.1, on the reverse strand, counting down.
CATTCAACGTCAGGGCTATAATAAGAAAAAGTAGCGCGCGCATTCTCGGATTCCTGTCGGAGAGCAATGGATTTGTTGGAGCGATATAGGCTGCACGCACCCAAGAGCAAACCGTTTAGTTCAGTTTGCGATCAAAGGCACCATACGCTGCGTCACTATCGCGCCGTGCGATTAGATTTTTGGCCGTGGCCAATCAAGAGCAATCCGGGAGCTCCCCGGGGAGGCTGGCGAGGCGCTTCCAGCCTATTGCCGCCTCCTCGCGAGTAGATTTTGTGTATCTGTTTCAATTGCCTGCGTGTCCCAGTCACGTTGCACGGAACAGACAATTACCCAACCAAATTCATACAATCGGCATGCCGAGCGTCACCAACGTTCGATGACGCCTTTGCTGCTCCAGCTCGACGGAGCGTTTGGACAGCAGCGCGACTTGGACGGCGATAAAAGCGCTGAAGTGATCGCTGAAAGAGACAAATTGCCGGTTTCCCGCTGGCTTCAAACAGATCGGCTGCCCTGTCATGCTTCGGTACGGAATCGCGTCACGGCCCCCCGCGTCGCGGCAATACTGTCATCCATCCGCACGGATGCCAGCGCCAGCACTCCTGTCAAGAATGTTAATACAGGCCAGATCAGAGGGCGTAGCGCATACCTCGCCCAAGACCTTCCGAAGCACGTATCAGCGGGGCCCGGCAGCCGCCGGTCCACCCCGCAAACCAGTCCGGCCATTGTTACCGCAAGACTACGCGGCCCCTCCCCACCGCCCTTATACGAACGCCTGCAGATCCGTGATCGCGCGGCCGAGGATCAAGGCATGGACGTCGTGCGTGCCCTCGTAGGTGTTGACCGTTTCCAGGTTCTGGGCGTGGCGCATGACGTG
>NZ_JBLZMW010000017.1:0-122189 GCF_048553275.1 Pacificoceanicola niger | reverse complement strand
AACCGGCAACGAACGCCAACACCACGCAGCAGCGCCATTAAGAGCGTGCCTTTCGTATTGCACTGCCCGTAGCCGTCGGAAAGTACCTCGGATGCGGGGATGTCGTCAGCTCGATTGTATCCGAACGCAATTTCATTTCGAACGAAATCATAGGCAGCTCCGATCCGATCGTATTCGGATAAGTCGCGCCAGCTGCGGCTCTCTATTAGATGCGCAAGAGGCGCGGCATCAAAATCCAGTAGTTTGGTGGGTGCAAGTAGGGGGTTGGTTATCTGCAACGGAGTCGCTCCTCGAATCGTCTTGGAACAGACTAGTCTCTATAGTTACTGTAGCTTCAACCCCTTCTTTTAGAAACGATCTCTCGCAACTACTTGTCCGTGTGAACTGCTTTGTGGTGTTCACCGTGTGCGTCGCGTAGGATATTGACACCGCCCCAGGCCGCGATCCCGGCGATAATCACACCGACGACTAGGTCGGGCCAGTTCGTTCCCAGCCAGGCAACGAGGCCACCTGCGACTACGATTCCGAGGTTTGCCGCAAAGTCGTTCCAGCTGAAAGTATTGGCCGCGCGGATGTTGACGTCCGGATCTTTGAGCCGAGCGAGCAACCAGACACAAACTGAGTTGATGGCCGCCGCGATCAGCGCCATGACGATCATAACGGTGCCAAGGGGATCCGACCCACCGACATAGCGGCGCCAAGCATCATAAAGGATCCCGATGGCGAACACGATCAGCAGGCCGCCCGAGACATTCGCCGCGCCACGTTTCCATTTCGCAGACCGCGACAATGCAAACAGACTGATTGCGTAGACCAAGCTGTCTGAAAGGTTGTCGAGCCCGTTGGCGATCAGGGCACTGGAATCCCCGAAGGTCCCAGTTGCGAAAAAGGCCGCAGCAAGACTGATATTGAGACCGAGAACGATCCAAAGTGTGCGTCTTTCTGCTCGTTTTTCTGCCGCCATACTTCCCATTCCAATTTGTGAACTATGATCTTTCAACCTCTCTGGCAGATCAGGGTTCCGGATTGATTATTGATGGTCAGTTCCACGTACGACCGTCGGGAGCTTTCAGGCAGGCGCCCCAACCAATGCAGAGCATAGCCCTTTTTATGGGGCGATGAGATCGCGATTTGAGACGGTTTCAAGTTCAAACCATAAAGTTCAATTGGTTCGTGGCGCGGCCAGTATTATAGCTGCGCCGAGCAAGCAAACGGCTGTGCCAAGCGCATCCCACCTGTCCGGTCTGTGACCCTCTGCAAGCCACATCCACAGTACCGAAGCCGCAATGTAGACTCCGCCATAGGCGGCAAAGGCGCGGCCCGCAGCAACCGTTTCGACTTGCGCCAGAAGCCACCCGAATACCACCAAGGCTACAATACCGGGTACGAGCCAAGCCGCGGATGCGCCGAGGCGCCACCAGCTCCAGATCGCGAAACACCCGGCGATCTCGGCCAAGGCCGCAAGCGGGTATGCAAGCGCGGCAGGCATCTCAGGCGCCGATCTCGTCATGTTCGGTCAAACATTCGGAATGATCCCGCAACACCTCAAGCACCTTGCAATCGGCAGTACGTCCACCGCTGCATTCGTGAACCATGCGTTTCAGTTCGGTGCGCAGCGCCTTCAGACGGGCCATGCGCTGCTCCACCTGCTTTAGCTGGCGACGCGCAATCGCGTCGGCTTCTTCGCAGGGCCGATTGGGCTGGTCGCTGAGGTCGAGCAGCTCGCGGATCGCATCAAGCGAGAAGCCGAGTTGTCGCGAATGGCGGATGAAGGACAGTCGGTCGAGCTGTGCGTTGTCATAGCGCCTCTGTCCGCCTTCAGTCCGGCCAGGTTCGGGCATGAGCCCGATCTGCTCGTAGTACCGAATGGTCTGCACCTTTGTGCCGGTCTTCTTTGACAGAGTGCCGATCGTGAGCATCTTCGCCTCCATGAAAAAGTTACAGTCTTTGTAGGTTTTGCCGCCCCAATAGACAAGTGCCGGATTCACAGACGCGTGAGTTTAAGCCACAACGTGATTTCGCGCTTGAACCTCTAGTAGCTAGAGGATGTAAACGCGACAATAATCAAGAACCAAAATCAGGCGCGCAGGTTTGTCCCTTACATCGGCACAGAAATTTCTTTGGGTTTTGGCAGGCGTCGCGTCGCTTGCCTTCGTATGGCTTTTGCTCTGGTCGGACTATCGCGCTGACCGCGCCCGAACCGACAACGATCCAGCGTTTGTCGCTGCATTCGAATTGACGGACCACCAAGGTGTGGTTCGCACGGAAGAAGACTTTTCGGGGCGTTGGATGTTGGTATTTTTCGGCTTCAGCAACTGCCCCGATGTCTGCCCGACGACACTGTCTGAGGTCGCGGCGGTGATGGACGGTCTGGGCGACAATGCCGCGAGGGTCCAGCCGATTTTCATAACCATCGACCCCGAACGGGACACGCCCATGGCACTCGCCGAATTCGTTCCGCTGTTCGATGCGAACATCATCGGGCTGACAGGTACGCCCGAACAGATCGCCGCTACATCCGAAACGTTTCCGATCTTCTTTGAACGCATCGAAGAGGCTACAGCTCCGGATGGCTACACAATGGGCCACACGTCACATCTGTTTCTATTCGACCCCGAGGCAGGCTTTGCAGACTCATGGCCCTATGGCACGTCCGCTGAAGAGATTCTCGCCGATCTGGAAGAGAGGATCTGACCGACATGAACCGCGTACCCGCAGAAACCGCCCTCGGGCTGGCATGGATCGTTGCCCTCGTCGCCTCGCTTGCTGTACTTTTCATCGGCGAAGTGATGGGGCAGACACCCTGCGTGCTGTGCTGGTTCCAGCGCGCCTTCATGTTCCCGCTCGCGATCATTCTCGGCCTCGGCCTTTGGTGGCGAGACGGCAGCGTCGGGCGCTATGGCATCGCTCTGGCGCTTGGTGGTGGCGTGGTCGCCCTGTGGCACATGGGCCTCTACGCGGGCCTGATCCCCGAACGCATCCAGCCCTGCACGGCCACCGGCCCCTCTTGCACCGATGATAACCAATTGGTCTTCGGCATTCCGATCCCGCTGATGGCGCTGGTCGCCTTCGCACTGATCGGGTTCCTGTCGGCACTTTCATTGAAGGAAACACAAACATGAATCGACGCGGCTTAATCCTGTCCGTTCTCGCCCTCGGCGTTGCCGGTTTCGGCGGAGCCACTTGGTACGCGACTCGCCCCGGCCCCGCGGCCGAAGCAAAAACCGTTGCGCCGGAACTCGCGGACGCGATGATCCGCTCTTACTCGCCCATCCTCGGACCTGCCGACGCGCCCGTCACGATTGTCGAATTCTTTGACCCGGCCTGCGAGGCTTGCCGCGCCTTCCATCCGATCGTGAAGGACATCATGGCACAGCATGGAGATGCCGTCCGCGTCGTTATCCGCTACACCGCGTTTCATGGCGAGGCATCCGAGGAAGCGATCCGCGTGCTCGAGGCAGCACGCATGCAAGGCGTTTACGAGCCGGTGCTCGAAGCCGTTCTGCGGGATCAGCCGAGATGGGCGTCGCACGGCGCGCCTGAGCCCGGTCTGATCCTCCAGATCGCCGCCACTGCCGGACTCGATGCAGAGGCCGCGCGCACGCAAATGCTGGCACCGGATGTCGTTGCGATCCTGAATCAGGATCGTGCGGACGTCGAAACCGTGGGAGTTCGCCAGACTCCTACTTTCTTTGTAAACGGCAAGTCGCTCGATCCATTCGGGGAGGCAGAACTGCGTCGATTAGTGGCCGCGGAAGTTGCTGCCGTGCAAAGCTGAATGGAAAAGGCAGGACCAAAACGATGAAAAAGATTATTATGACGGGCACACTGGCCGCGCTCTTGACCTTTGGAGGGCTCTCAGTACCCGCACTGGCCGGACCCGTGGATGTCGTCGTCGAAAGCGCCTGGTCCCGCGCCTCCATAGGGATGAACCGCCCCGGGGCCGCCTACATGACGATCCGCAACACTGGCGACGAGCCGGTGACGCTGATTGGTCTTTCAACACCCCTCGCGATGATGCCCGAGATCCACGAGACGAAGACCAATGCCGAAGGTGTGAGTTCCATGAGCGCGGCAGGTGAGATCGCGATCGCCCCGGGCGAGAGCGTCGCGCTTGAGCCGGGCGGCCTCCACGCGATGTTGATGCGGCTACAACAACCCATGACGGAAGGGGAAACCTTTCCGCTGACCCTACTTTTTGTCGACGGGGGCGAGGTGACAGTCGAGGTGCCGATCCTTGGCATCGCCGCACGCGGACCGGAAGACTAATGCGACGAAGGACGATCGCAGGATACGGCGCGGCCGGTGCCGGTGCAATTGCCTTGACGCTCTTCGTCGGTTGGTGGCGGGTCGACGGACCCGGTGCGCCCGAACCTATCGAGCAGCGGCCTATGGCTCTGACCGAGATGGATTTCCGCCTGACTGACCATGAAGGCAACGAGGTCGGGCCGGAAACCCTGATCGGGCGACCGACGATGGCGTTCTTCGGTTTCACTTACTGCCCCGATGTCTGCCCGACCACGCTCTCGGACATTTCAGGTTGGCTCGACGATTTAGGAGACGAAGCCAAACAGTTGAACGTGGTTTTCATCACGGTCGATCCCGAGCGCGATACCGTCGAGGCGATGGCAGAATATGTCAGTTATTTCCACCCAGCGATCCGCGGCTGGACGGGACCGGAGGGGCAGATTGCGCGCATCGCGGACGGCTTCCGCGCTGCCTACGAGCGGGTGCCCACGGAAGGCGGCGACTACACGATGAACCACACGGCCAGCGTCTTCCTGTTCGGTGCCGCTGGACGGTTCGTCACCATGATTGACTATCATGAACCGAGGGAATTCGCGGTACCGAAGATCCGCCGCGCGTTGGAAGAAGAAACGGAGGGAGCGACATGAGGCTCAGAACTTTTGCGGCAGGTGTCGCGCTTGCGGGGACCGTTTCGGGGGCGGCTATCGCATTCTTCGATGTTCTGTCGAAAGAACCCGTGCCGCCAGAACTTGCCCAGGCAGGTAGCTGGATGCCCCAGCGTCCTGAAGCTCCCCGGAGCCTGGATATTCCGTTGTCGCTGCCAGCTACGGCGTGGGTGGAAGATACACCCGGCTTCGGCCCCTTGCCCCTGCTGCAGGCCGCTGTTGTTGACAGGCCGATGCAGGCCATCGAACCGCCCCTGTTGACTTGGTCTCGCGACATCTCTTCTGGTGAAACGCTCGACTCCTTGCTTTCCGAAGCCGGTCTTGCGGGAGCCGACAGGGCGGAAGTCGCCCTTGCACTTGGCGCGGAATACGATCTGCGACGGTTGCGGCCGGGGAATTCGGTCACTGTTGTTTCGACTATGGATGGCAGCCCCCGCACCGTCTCGCTCGCCGTCGAGGACGGGGTGCGGATCGAGGTGCTTTTTGGCGAGCAGGTGTCCACGCAGGTCGTGGCGCCGGATCCGGAGATCGTAACCCTTGCTGGGGAGGCCGTGATCGACACCTCGATCTTCGCGGCACTCGACAATGCCGGCATCCCCGCCCGATTTGCCGTGGACCTTGCGCAAATGCTGGGTGGAACCGTGGATTTCCGCCGTGAGATGGCTGGAGGCGAGACACTAAGGCTTCTCTGGCGCGAGACGCGCGTCGGCGATGACAAGATCGGACAGCCGGACCTCGCCTTCGCCGCACTGGAAATCGGCGATTCGCTTTACGAGATCGTTTGGCCGGACGACGGCAGCGGTCAGGCGACGATCTACGTCGATGGCGAGGTGCTTCGCGTCTTTGCACAGCCAGTCGAGGGCGCGCGCCTCAGCTCGGTGTTCGGGCGCCGCACACATCCTGTCTACGGAAACGTCCGGATGCACACCGGCGTCGATTTTGCCGCGGCAAGCGGGACGCCGGTACGGACGACGGCACCGGGCCGGGTCAGCTTCATCGGCTGGCGAGGCGGTTATGGACGCGTGGTCGAAATCTCCCATGGCTCCGAGACCATGACGCGCTACGCGCATCTCAGCGCCGTGTCGGAGGGCCTAACACAGGGCCAACGCGTGGCGGCGGGAGATGTGATCGGCCGCGTTGGCGCAACCGGCACAGCGACAGGTCCCAACCTGCACTACGAAGTCCTCGTAGATGGGCGTCCGACTGACCCTCTCTCTGACGACAGGCTCGCCGAAGCCGCAGAGAACGAGGTGGATGATACCGCCGCGCTGTTGCGTCTGACCGAGGCGCGCGCGCTTCTGACTGAAAACCTTGACAGCGAAATTGCCCAGACGACAACCGAAAGGCTCTGACCCATGAAACGCATGACCCAAGCTCTGACCATCGCGCTCGCCCTGTTCCCGGCGGCCCAGGCCCTCGCAGAGGCAACAGCGATAGACGTCCGCAAGACCAACGGATGCGGCTGCTGCCTGTCCTGGATGAACCATCTCGAGGAAAACGGATTCGCGCCGACGGGCGAGAACATGTTTGGCGGGTCGCTGGTTCGTTTCAAGCTCGACAACGGCGTGCCGCAGCGCATGGTCTCCTGCCATACCGCGCTCATAGAGGGCTACGTGATTGAAGGCCATGTCCCGGCCGCTGATATCCGCCGCCTTCTTGAGGAACGCCCGGACGCCGTCGGCCTCGCCGTTCCGGGAATGCCCTATGGCTCGCCCGGCATGGGGCCGGAAGAAAACCGTGAAGCTTATGATGTCTTCCTCATCCGCGAGGACGGGTCGACCGAAGTCTTTTCAAGCTACGCCGAAGGATAATCTGGCCCGCTTATGGAAAACCTGTCTCCGATAATGCTCGGCTTTCTCGGAAGCCTTGCCGCCGGATCGCTCACGGCAGTCGGAGCAATTCCCGTGCTGTTCGGGCGCATCCCGTCGCGGGCGACGCGCGATCTGTCGCTCGGCTTCGCTGCCGGCGTCATGCTCTCAGCCTCGTTCTTTTCTCTGATCATCCCGGCGTTGGATGCGGCGGAGCCGATGTTCGAGAACGGCGCGATGCCTGCGGCCATCGTTTGCGTCTCGATCCTTTTGGGCATGGGGGCCGTTGCATTGATGAATGAAAGGCTGCCGCACGAGCATTTCAGAACGGGACGCGAAGGGCCCGAAGCGGCGTCCTTACGGCGGGTCTGGCTGTTCATCATCGCAATCACGATCCACAACTTCCCGGAAGGCCTCGCGGTCGGAGTTGGCTTCGGTTCCGGAGGTATGGAAGGCGGTCTGCCACTCGCCATCGGCATCGGGCTTCAGAATGCGCCTGAAGGGCTGGCCGTTGCGGTATCCCTGTTGGGCGAAGGATATCCGAAGCTGCGCGCCTGGGGCATCGCCGCGCTAACGGGAATGGTCGAGCCGATTGGCGGTTTGCTCGGGGCCGGCATCATCACACTGTCGGAACCGCTGCTGCCATGGGGCTTGGCCTTTGCCGCAGGCGCCATGCTTTATGTCATCAGCCACGAAATCATCCCCGAAACCCATCGCAGCGGCCATCAGAACAAGGCAACGCTCGGCTTGGCCGTCGGGCTCGTTTTGATGCTTTTTCTCGATGTTTGGTTGGGGTGACGCAATGCCAGTGCATAAACTATCTCCGGTGATCGGCATTTTTGCGGCGCTTGCCGCTTTCGTAATCGATCAGATCACAAAAGCCATTGTTGTGGCGAATGCGGCCTCTTTAAGCACTGGAATCGCCGTGTTTCCAGGTTTTAACCTTGTCTTTTATCGCAATGATGGCGTCACTTTCGGATTACTTGGCGGCGCACCATGGTGGAGCCTCATAGCTCTCGCTCTTGCCATCTGCGGCTGGCTGGGGGTTATGCTGTTTCGCGCCGAAAATGCGGTTGAAACGCTCGCTTACGGAGCGATCATCGGTGGAGCCTCGGGCAATGTCATTGATCGTGTGCGGTATCGGGCTGTAACGGACTTCCTGGATTTCTACATCAACTCAACGCATTGGCCTGCCTTCAACATGGCCGATGTGTTTGTCGTCAGTGGCGTGGGGCTCTTGCTCGCCGCACCCTGGATCAGTGCGCGGCGTCCGATCAAGTCGTGAAGCCGGCAATTCTGAACTGCTTCGCTCTGCGCAAACGTCTGCTCTCGCGGATGACGCTTGGTTTCGCCGCCGGGCCGCTGACCGTTCTAACCTTCCCGCCTTTCTCGATTCTCCTTCTTGTTCCCGTTGCCTATTCTGCGTTGTTTGTCGGTCTTCGCGACCTCTCCTTCGGGCGTGCTTTTCTCGTCGGCTGGGCGTTTGGTCTCGGCCAGTTCGGTTTCGGGATTTCGTGGATCGCGGAAAGTTTCTACGTCGAACCCGAGCGTTTCGGGGCGCTGGCGACCCCGGCCGTCGCGGGATTGTCCGCAGGTCTCGCGATTTTCCCGGCCATTGCCGCCGTGCTCTTCGTCGAAATCGCGCGGCGCGGAGCCATGGGCAGTCTCCTGGCCTGCCTCCTGTTCGCGACCTCCTGGACCGCGGCCGAGTGGTTGCGCGGTCACGTTCTGACAGGTTTTCCGTGGAACCTCGCCGGCTACGCTCTGGTCGATTACGCCGCCCTTCGCCAGCCCGCCGCCTGGGTGGGAAGTTATGGGCTAAGCTTTCTCACCGTGTTCGTAGCGGCACTCCCCGGCGCGGCTCTCATGGCGGTCGGGCGACAACGATTGATCATCTCGCTAATGCCGCTGGCCGGCATCGTGACGATGTGGGCCGTCGGCACGCTTCGCCTCCAGTCGGATGCACCACAGCCACCGGATGTCGACCTGCGCATCGTTCAGGGCAACGTTCCCCAAGAGGAGAAATGGGCGCCCGAGAACCGCGAGGCGACCTTCGCGCTCTATCTCGAGCTTTCAACCCAGCCCGGCGATTTCGACGTTCTTCTCTGGCCGGAAACCGCCTTTCCCGGGTTCCTCGATGAGGATGCCCAGGCGCGGGCCCGCATTGCCGCTGCGCTACCGGACGGCAGCGTGCTGCTAACCGGAGTGCCGGACCGTGTACTGAGCGAGGATGGCACCCGATATTTCAACACCGTCCAGGCTTTTGACGATACCAATGAGATCCTGACCGGATACGCGAAACACCATCTCGTGCCCTTTGGCGAATACGTGCCATTCCGCGGCTGGTTGCCGATCGAGCGGCTGACGGCGGGGCTGGGCGATTTTACGCCCGGACCGGGTCCGCGCACCCTTGCGCTTCCGGGTATGCCGCTGGTCGCCGTGGCGATCTGCTATGAGATCATTTTCCCGGGCCATGTGGTCGACGACATGTTCCGACCCGACTGGATTTTTAACGCGACGAACGATTCCTGGTTTGGAACCAGCATCGGACCCGAGCAGCATCTGGCTTCCGCACGTATGCGCGCCGTAGAGGAAGGCCTTCCTGTCATCCGAGCCGCGAATACGGGCATCTCTGCGGTCATCGACGCGAACGGAGAGATCATTGCGCGGCTCGATACAGGGGAAAGGGGCATCATCGACGCTGATCTTCCCTCAGCGCAGCCGCCTACGCCATATGCGCTTTTCGGGGACTGGATGTTGCTGGCGCTCATCTTGGCTTCGTGGAGCTGGGCTCTGGCGGCCAATGCGACGGCTAACTACCGCCGCATGAGAAAGACCGTCATGCAAAGATGTGGATAGGCGTTCCGTCCTTCACCATTGCATAGATGTCCTCGATCTGCCGATCTGTGACTGCGATGCAGCCAGCTGTCCAGTCGCGGATGTCCGTCGGGTCGATGCCGGGGCGTGGACCACCATGGATGAAGATGTCGCCGCCGGGGGAAAGGCCCTGCGCTGCGGCAAAGGCGATGTCGGCCTCATTTGGATAAGAGATGCCAACTGAAAGATGATACGTACTTTCAGGGTTGCGCTTATCGACTATGTAGGTGCCCTCCGGGGTCCGACCGTCTCCCTCGAATTGCTTGTGACCCTGAGGAGCGAAGCCCAGCCCGATCGGATAGGTTTGCAGCACGCGATCGGATCCGTCGAGAACAAGCAAACGCTGTCCCTTGTAGAGCCGAAGTCGCGTCACTTCGGGTCCGTCATAGCTGCGGAACTTGCCGGCACAGCCCGACAAAAAGGCCGCTAAGCCACCCAACAGGACGGCGCGGCGGGGAAATCGGATGGTTTTCACTGCTCGATGCCTCTTTCGTGAGGTCTGATATGGAAATAATGTTACCTTGCAAATGCCGCGTGATCAATGTCCGTGGGCAAGCGCGGCCTTTGCGATCTGTGGCCCAACCTGCTCGCCACCGGACGGCGGTGCCTTGGCCTCTTGGCTGTTGAGCAGGCGCAGGGCGTTCGCCACCACCAGCAATGACACACCCACGTCGGCTGCAATAGCGCCCCACATCGATGCCATTCCGAACGCGGTAGCGACAACGAAAACTCCCTTGGTCGCCAAGGAAATACCGATGTTCTGATGGATAATCGACATTGTCCGGCGCGAATGACCGATCAGCCAAGGCACCTTGCCGAGGTCGTCGGTCATAAGGGCAATGTCCGCCGTCTCGATTGCCGCGTCAGAACCAACCGCACCCATCGCGATGGCATAATGCGCGCGCGCCATTGCGGGTGCATCGTTCACCCCGTCGCCGATCATGGCAACCATGTCATGAGTTTTGACCAGTTCTTCGATGGCTGTCACCTTGTCTTCGGGCAGAAGCTCAGCGCGCACCTCGTCGATACCGACCTCGGCGGCAACGGCGCGCGCTGTTCGCTCGTTGTCACCGGTCAGCATAACGATGGTTTTCACGCCTTGCGCGTGAAGTTGCGCCACGATGCCCTTGGCATCAGGGCGGATGCGATCGCGCAGTTCAAGAATGCCCGTCACGCCGGATTCATCGCCGACAGCGACAAGGGTGCTGCCGGCGCCTTCGATCCGCTCCCGCAGATCCTTCGGAATGGCGTCGCCGAAACCCTTCTCCTCGGCAAACCGGTCCGACCCCAGCCAGATGGACCGTCCGTCGGTGCGTCCTTCAAGTCCCCTGCCGGGAATGGTGCGGGTATCCTCTGCGGCGGACACCTTGACGCCGTCGGCCTCCGCCCGCGCGAGAATGGCACGCGCCAAAGGGTGCGACGAACGTGCCTCCAGCCCTGCGGCGAGGGTCATCAGATCTTGTGCTGAAGCCCCGCCCAGCGGGTGCACCGCCGCCACTTCCGGCTGACCCATGGTGATTGTGCCGGTCTTGTCCATGGCCAGCGCCGTGGTCCTGCCCGGCGCCTCTACATAGGCACCGCCCTTGATGAGGACGCCCGCCCGCGCCGAAGCGGTGAGCGCTGCGACGATGGAGACAGGGGTCGAGATGACCAGAGCGCATGGGCAAGCGATCACCAGCAGCACGAGGGCATTGTAGAACCAGTAATCCCAGGCTCCGCCGAAGATAAGCGGCGGCAGTAGCGCAATTGCGACGGCGAGAGCCATGACGATAGGCGTGTAGATGCGGGCGAACTTTGCCACCCACTGTTCCACCGGCGCGCGGCGGGCATGGGCGTCGCCGACCATGCGGATGATCTTGGCCAAGACGGTATCCGAGGCGACCTTCGTGGCGCGCACAGTTAGTGTACCTTCGCCGTTGATCGTGCCCGCATAGACCTCGTCTCCGGCCTCTTTGGGTATCAAGGCACTTTCGCCGGTGATCGGCGCCTGGTCGACCGCGCCCGCGCCACCCGTCACCTCGCCGTCGAGCGGGATACGGTCGCCACCGCGTACAATAAAGCTTGAGCCTACGGCGACTTGCACCGCCGGCATGTCGGTCTCGCTTCCGTCATCGTGGATCACGCGCGCCGTAGGTGGCGCAAGATCCAGGAGCGCCGACACAGCGTTCCGCGCGCGCCCAACGCTCCAGCTTTCGAGAAAGAGGGACAGCGAAAAGAAAAAAGCCACTGTCGCTGCCTCGAAGAATTCACCGAGCCCGATGGCTCCGGCGACTGCGACAACCATCAGCAGGTTCATGTCGGGCGACAGCCGACGTGCGGACGACCATGCCTTCGGTGCCACAAGCCAAACGCCGAATAGGATAGCAACTGCAAAAAGCCCTGCCTCGGCCAGCGGCATCGGCGCTTCGCCGTGCCCCGCGAAGAGGCCGAGCGCCCCCCCCATACCGGTCTCGACGATGTGCCAGAGAAAACCCGCCGCCCAGAAGCCGCCGCTGAGAGCCGTAAACAGCCGCTGTCGTGCAAGATGGGCCGCTTGGTCGACCGACGCGTTCTCGGCATTCCACGGCTTCGCCGTCATGCCGGTGCTCGCGACAAGTTCCGCAACTTCGTCGTCCGATACACTCTTTGCGCTGTCGAGAATGGTCATCCTCCCGTTGATTACATCGAACGCGAGATGCTCGGCCCCGCCGATCTGCGGGCCGATTACCTTATTCAAGATCGCGACCTCCTCGGCGCAATCGAGGCCAGACACCTGAAAACTGCGCCCGCCGGTTGGCGCGGGAGTCGTCGGTGCGATGTCGCCGCACTTTCCGGCGCTACCACAGCAACTGCCGCCGCTTGCCTGGGCGTCTTCGGCGTGATCGTGATCGTGGCGGTGGGTGTCGGACGGCATGAACGGACCTCTGGATTCGGGTGCTTTGTCATGACATAGCCCCTACAGTAGCTAGAGCTTCAAGAGAAAAGTTCGGTGGTATTTCCGTTTGTTTTCTTGCTAGACGGTCCGACGACAGCCTCAATCACGGCGTGAGGCATAAAAAGCCGATACGAAGAAAAACAGAAAAGAAAGGAAACTCGATGCAGGTTTTGATGCTGAAGCAAAAAATGATGGTTGCGGTGGCGCTTTTGCTCACGACAGGATGCGCCATCCAGCCGACAGGGCCGGACGACACGGCAGACCAGACGGGCAACGTTCCCGAAGCCGTGGTTGCGATGGCTGCTCCGGATCAGGATGTTGCAACCGCGCGCCTCGTGCCGGAAGACGGCTGCTATTGGTACGAACACAGCGGGCCGGTCGAAACGACGCTGCTGCCGTTGCGCACGGCGAACGGTAATCCGATCTGCGTGGCACGCGAAGCTTGAGGACGCGTCAGACGTTGCATCAACGCGCCTCAGACCTACGCACCACACTCAACTTCGCGCGGTGACACTGTCCTCCGCTGAGTACAAATGTGCCGTCGATTCGATCTCAACGTTGGGATAAAGTTCGTTAATGTGAGCCATGACCATCCGCACGCAACCCGAACTGGCTCGACCGCCGATACTTCTCGGATAGGGCGTGCCGTGTATTCGAAGATAAGTGTCGCGGCCTCCGACGTACAGATAGATGGCTCGTGATCCCAAAGCGTTTTCGGGGCCGGGTTCCATCCCGTCGGCCCATCGTGCGTTTTCCGGATCCCGCTCGATCATGTTCTGGGTCGGTGTCCAATGCGGCCACCTCACCTTGCGTTTGATCGTGTAGACCCCAGGCTCGTATAGGTTGCCCCGGGCAATGGCCACACCGTAGCGCATTGCGGTCCCGCTCTCCTCGATATGATAGAGATACCGCGCGACCGCATCGACATGGATGTCTCCTGGCACGAGCCCGGGTTTCGCAATCACGCGTTGGGGCAAAAAGCGCGGGTGTAGGCCCCAAGGGTTTGACGCGGCCGGATCGAATCCGGGCGGCGTGACTTGCGCGTCCCATTCAGCCTTCTGTGCCTCGGTGGGCCAGGTATCGGCCAACAGGGGGCTGGAAACAGACGCGGAGAATAGCGCCGTTGTTGTTTGAATGAAGTGTCGTCTTGTCAGCATGTCGTACCCTTTCGGTTCCCACCAGAATCTATGGCAAGAACGGTATCTGTTCACTTTGATTAGATAGGACTTCTAGTGGCTAGAGGTTCAAGGACATATTTTCGTGAAAACACACGATCCTTGTGATCCGCAATTTACCATCCGCTACTACGAAAAGATCGGCGCGCCGCCCAGCCTGACCCGGCCTGTTCCCGAGACCACGGTTGCTGCAGAGTCAGATCCTGTCGAAGCTGGCTATGGAGGAAGGCCATATCGCCCGCTTCGCCTGAGCAGCGAACGGCAGTGTGGTGAACTTTGACTTGCACGGTGACGGGGGCAGGCAAAGCAGCAACGACAAACAGGGCCGCGCAGTGTCCAAAATACCGGGCGTCTTGCTCGCCGCCTTCACCAGTCATCATAGATGGTGAAGGCACAACCGCACGGAAGCGCCGGCCACAGCGGCCTTGCGCACTGGCGAGGAGTATCTCCAAATTCGAGCACCTTGATTGCCAAGGTTCCGGCGGGCTTTGCCTCCTCCTACCGGAACTTTGGCCGACTGGCACGCACCCGTCAGGATACCGAGCGATGACGCTCATCTCTTAGGTCGTGGTGCGCCACATCCGGAACCGGCCCTGCCCGGTCACTTCGCAGATCAAACCCCGCGCTTCCATCCAGACGAGGTTGCGCTGGACGGCGGCGCGGCTGGCACCGGTCAGGGTCTCGGCCATTGGGGCGGAGACGAGGGGCCATTCGGCCAGCACGGCGCGCAATGCTGGTGGTGTCTTGCCAGAGAGCGGGGCCATCATGGTTTCCGCCCGCGCTGACCATGCCTGGATATCGTCGAGGTGCCGCATCGCGGTCAGGCATGCTGTTTCCATTCCCTCGAGCCAACGCTCCAAGCGCTCAGCTGGTGGGCCACTGGCGCGCAGCCCCCCTGCCCCGCGCATAGCCAGAGGCGCAAAGATGGCCCCTCCATTCGAATTCGGGCCTTCGCTGGCGGCAATGCGTGCGGCGGTAACCGCCGCTTCCATCCGGTCGCCCTGTTGCCCGAGGCCCGCAAGGCTCCAGAGGTGAAGCCCCATGCAGGCGCGTGTGATCGGGTGCAGGTCGACGGCTTGCGCCATCAGGTCAAGCCAACCGCCCGCGCGATCCGCAAAGGTTTCGGCTTCACCTGCTATGTTTTCGGGGTCACGGCGATCGAGGAAGGCGGACAGGTCCACCTCTGGGCCGGGACCGCCTGTTAGACGCCGCACTGCCCATCCGACACGCGCGAGCGCTGCAGTGTTGTCCTGCACGCCGGACAGGCGCATGGATATCCAGAGCGCCAGCCGATCCGGGCCAATACGGTCACCCACAAACCAGCTGAGGTCTGCCGCCTCCATCAGCGCGAGCCTGTGCCGCCAGCCTTTCGGGCCACGGCGCAGCCGGTCATCCAACGCGCCGATCCGACCAGCCACACGGGCGAGACGCGCGGCATTAACCGCCTCTGCCTTCCGCCAATCGTCGAGGACTGCGGTTTCACGCAGCTCTGCTCTCGGTCCGGGCAGCAGATAATCCGGCTCCACTTCCATCGGACCGGGCAGGAACCACAGGTCGTCCTCAGACGTCTCTTCAAGCCCCTCCGAATCCACTAGAGGATCGTCAAAACTATCATAATGTGTAGATACTTGAGGCTTCATATGTGCAAAATACGGCACTTTTGCATTTTACCCAAGTGTTTTGTCAGGGTGCGCCCACACACCTTATATAGCACGTGCGCGCGGTGGTCTGCGAGATCTCTCTGATCACGCTCAGCGTATGGAATCCAAGGGGTTTTTGATGAGCAGCACCACAGAGAGAGCGGTTGCATTCGTTTACAAACGGTCGTTTAGTAACGGTATATGAAATTGCAAACGGCCGATTTTCATGCCCCTGATAGGCTATGCGCGCGTATCCACAGAGGATCAGACCCCCCTGCCCCAGTCTGAGGCCCTGCAAACTGCGGGATGCGTCGAGATCTTCGAAGAGCACGCCTCAGGCGGCAATCGTGCCCGGCCGGTGCTTGCCCGCTTGCTGGAGCGCATTAGCAAGGGCGACACGCTGGTTGTCGTACGGATCGACCGGCTCGCACGGTCTCTGTCGCACCTTCTCGAGGTGATCGAACGGTTGGAGGCCAAGGGGGCGTTCTTTCGTTCCATTCAGGACCCGATCGACACCGGATCCCCGCAAGGCAAGTTCACGCTGCAGGTTCTGGGCGCCGCGGCCGAGTTCGAGCGGGCGCTGATCCGGGAACGTACCAAAGCAGGGCTGGCGAGCGCCCGTACCAAGGGCCGGGTCGGCGGGAACCCTGGACTGCGGGCCAAAGACCCTGCTGCTCTTCGCAAAGTACGGCTGGCGCGACAAGACGGCTACATGGAGCGTCTGAACGAGACGGCACAAGATTGGGTGCCCCATGTGCGCCGGTTGCGACCCGACTTGGCCTGGGAAGACGTGGTGCGCATCATCAACGGCCCCTTGCCCGAGGCGCGTCGCTGGACCCAAAGCCGTCTCTTGCGCGCTGTGAAGGCCTATGTCGGCGACGGCTTCCTGCCGGCCGAGGTGCTAGCCCGCGCCGGGCGCCGCGAAACCGACGACCGTCTGCCCGCCATCGTCGCCGGCATCAAGGGCGCGGACCCCGACATCACGCTTCAGGCGATCTGCACCCGGCTGGAAGCGATGCGCGAACGCACGCCTCGTGGCCGAACAAGATGGCAGCCGTCTTCGGTGAAAATGCTGTTGGAGCGGGCGGAACGACTTGGCCTCATGCCGTACGAATCGAGCCAAAATCAGATGTAGCTTCTGACCCGAATCCAAAAAATTTCACCGGGAGAAAACTCCGCAGGAGGCAGAAAGTGCCATTAGTTGCTTGGGGTTAGCTGCTAATATGCCAACTCAACAGAGTAGCGGCTCGATTTGGTTAGATCTGCATTTAATATATCTATATCAATGACTTGCTGAGTTTTTTACACGACAACACCTATAGGTGTTGTGGATAACTTTCACACTACATTTAGATTCTTCTTGCCGGACTCACTGGATCGTGGCATTCCCATTCTGACGGCAAAACGCGTCAGACACGCTGTACACCGTCAGAATGACTAAGAGCCTCAACAGAGGCCGAGAGTGGGCGGCAGGACATGGATGATCGTAACATTGGATACACGCAAGGCATAGGCTCTTCCGATATCGGAGCATTTGCCAACAATCTGGCTGAGTCTTTGGATCGCCAGATGAAGATCGCTTTCGAACCCGAAGAACGAAAGTCCCTACGTCGCTTCAGTTCCACCGAAGTCGCCGGCCTCCTGCGCGTAAGCACATCTAACCTGCGCAACCGGCACAAGGACGGCAGCTTCCCGGAAGTGCATACAGACAACCGCGGACACCGGTTCTACACAGCCCAAGAGATTGATGAGTTGCGCGATGTTCTTGGACGCACTGGAAAGAACGCAGAAAGCTACCGCCCAGGTCGACGTGATGGCGATCGTCTCCAGGTGATATCCGTCGTCAACTTCAAAGGCGGCTCATCAAAGACTACTACAACGATTCATCTTGCGCAAAGGTATGCCTTGCGCGGTTACCGCGTGCTGGTCCTAGACCTCGATCCGCAAGCAAGTTTGACCACGTTTTTCGGCTTTCGGCCCGAGCTTGAGTTCGCCGATGGCGGCACAATCTATGATGCTTTGAGATATGAGGACCAAGTTCCTCTCTCGAACGTCATCCAAAAGACCTACTTCCATAAGCTCGACATGGTGCCCGCCGGTTTGATGCTCTCGGAGTACGAAACCGAGACCGCAAACGCTCTCGCCCGTCGCGTACAGCCCATCTTTGCAGAGCGCCTCGCCTTGGCGCTTGAAGAGGTTGAGGCAAACTACGACATCGTCCTGATCGACTGCCCGCCTCAGCTTGGGTTTCTAACCCTGACTGCGCTGGCAGCGTCGACGGGGCTTTTGGTTACCGTGGTACCTGGCATGCTTGACATCGCATCCATGAGCCAATTCCTGAAGCTTGCTTCAGAAACGGTCAAGGCCGTGGAGGAAGCCATCGGTCGGCGTGTCACATGGGATTTTGTCAAGTTCCTGATTACCAGATATGAACCGTCGGACGGTCCGCAGACCCAAATGGCAGGCTACCTGAGATCAATTCTGGCAGGTCAGGTCATGACAGAGCCAATGCTGAAGTCTACGGCGATCTCCGACGCGGGGATGACCCAGCAGACCGTCTACGAAGTCGATCCAAGCCAATTCATCAGAAAGACAATTGATCGCGCCCTGACCAGCGTGAATGGCGTTGGCGATGAGCTAGAGCAGACGATCCAAATGGCATGGGGGCGTCGCTGATGGCCCGAAACATCTTCAACCAGCCTCCAAGGAATGAGACGGAGAGCGGAGCCCCCTCCCCTACCCCGCCAAAAGCGGCAAAGCTGCCGGGATCTGTTGGAGGATTGCGCGACTCTTTGCGCGAGATCACAGCAAACTCGATTCGCGATATCGAACCCGATCAGATTGACATGGATGGGCTGCGCGATCGGTTGGTGCTGGAAGATTCCAGTATCGATGAGTTGGCCGAGAGCATTCGCAAGCATGGCCAACAAGTGCCCATCATGGTCCGTCCATCAGCCCAACCGGACAGATACCGCATCATCTACGGCCGCCGCAGGCTTGCGGCGATCCGTAAGGTCGGTGGAACGGTCAAGGCAATTGTTCGAACCTTGGACGATGACGCATCTCTGATCGCTCAAGGCCAGGAGAACAACCTCAGGCTTGATCCGTCTTTTATAGAAAAGTCTCTTTTTATCAAAGAGATGCAAGAATCCGGGTACAAACCCGGTGTCATTCAAGATGCTCTAGGTCTGACCCGGCAAGGCGTATCCAACCACAGGGTCGTCATAGAACAACTGCCAGACGGTCTTGTTCAACTCATCGGGCCAGCACATGGGATCGGACGACGGCAGTGGGGTGATCTAGCTGCCTTGTCGGTGAAGGTAGATTTGGTGGACATCGCCAAAGAGGCGCTCGCCGCCCTGCCCGACGACACTCCTAGTTCCGAAAAGTTCCAAGCGGTCTATTCGGCTTGCTCGAGCAAAGCACGTAGCGACAAGAAGCCGCCCAATCGTGGGCTGACTTCGGTCATCAATGATGAGAACGGCAGTTCATTGGGCACGCTGACAATCGATGAGAAGGCGATCGCGCTCAAGGTCACCAAGAAGGACAATCCAGAATTCGGCCAATGGCTCGAAGAGCACGCGGAAGCTACGCTTTTGCAACTCTTCGTACAGTGGCGGAATGAGAGAGGCTCTGGGTCCTAACCCAGGCCACACAGAGCAACACGAGCAGAGGAGAAAAGCGAAGACCCGAAAGAAAAGAGCCCCCCAAAGTTTCCCCTGGAGAGCCCTCATCATCTGATTAGCATCTTTGATGTAGCAACCTCCAGCATACCGGTCAAGAGTCACCGATTCGGTGGACTGATATTTTTTGCCTTTTTCCGCGAAAATTCGAGGAAAGAGACGGGGAAGTTGTGGGCCGAACGGTCGTCGTGAACAAGCCATGGCATTTACAAAACTCTCGATCGAAGCCGCAGGTGCTGATGCAACCCGCGGCTCATTTCCCCCATCTGAAACCGACGTCTGGACCATCTTCAGAGCCCTGAGAGATGCACGCAGCGTGTTTGGTCTACGTCCTGGCCACATACAGACACTTCAAGCAATGCTCAGTTTTCTGAAACCTGGCCATGGCGAAACGGTTTTTGCGTCTAACGATTCACTTTGCCAGCGCGTTGGCGGAATCGACGAACGGACACTCCGGAGGCACATCAACCGCTTCGTTGAACTCGGATTCATCAAGCGCAATGACAGCTCGAACCGAAAGCGCTACCGCGTTCGCTCATCCGGCGGGGAGTGCATCAGTTATGGATTGTCTCTCACCCCCCTGCTCCAACGTGCGAGCGAGCTTATAGCCATCGCGCAAGAGATGGAGAATAACCGGCGAGATCGGATATTTGTCCGCAAACAGATCCTTACAAAGCTCGCCCATTTGGAAGAGCACGATCCTAGCAACGCATTCATCAACCACGCACGGAAAGCTCTACGCAGGAAGCTGAGCCTCCCCGAATACCACGCTCTGCTCGCCAATACAGATGCAGAATGCCAGAGTTTGTCTACCCCGGATGACCCGCCTGAAACTATGGAATTGCCCGCCAATGACGGACAAACTGTCCGGCATCAATCTAAGTCTGAAGAAGAAAAAAAAGATTTAGATAGCAACATAGGCCTTGAGGCCCTGAAACCAGACTTGCTGACCTCAGTCTGCGATCAGGCGACATCGTTCTCCACAGAGAGACTTAGAAACTGGTTGGACATTGAAAACCATGCTCGAACACTTGCACCCATGATGGGCATTCACCCAGAGACTTTCGAGAAAGCCAAGAATGCTGTAGGAGCTCAGAAAGCGTCATGCGCGATCTTCATCATGCTACAGCTTGGAAAACGCATCAGGGATTTTGCAGCGTATTTTCACAGTATCACCCTGGGTCAAAGGCAAAACCAATTTGATCCATTAGCTTTGATCAAGCGACTGTCCGAAAACAATGAGCGAACTGTCTAATGTCCACCGCGGTGGACTTCGAACGAGAATCGGCGCTTGTGGCAACCAAAACTGTCCAAACGCACATAGCGGCGCGTGGTGGTTCTTCAGTTTATCTCAGACCAGCAGATGTCCACCGCGGTGGACAAGTGACACATGAGCAAGCCTTGATGAAAATCTGGCCGCCCATGGAAGAAATCGGCGGCCAGGCATTACACCCTAAATGCCTAAAGTTATTGTGGGAGGTCACCGTCTCCAAAGAGGTTTGGAAAGAGCCGCTCTCGATAATCCAACGGAAACGCCAACCGAACCGGCGTCTTCGGCGAGGCGGACCTCAGGTATCCGGCGGCGGTCAGTTTACTCAGCGTGTTGCGAGCAGTACGCTCGGACGTCTTGAGCACAATCTGCGCATCGCCTCGTTCCAGTGCCCCATGCCGAAGAACCGCCGAGATTAGTTCCGGCGCTCGCTTGTCATCGATGGTATCTGCAACAAGACGACGATACCGTTGGTCTAGTCCGCCGAGATCGAACAATCTTGCTGAGAAGGTGATCTGGTCGAGCGTCACCTTTAGGAACCATTCACTAAACGTCTTCAGTGCCGCTTCTGACAGGTTCCCCCGTCCGTCGCGGTCTCCGCGGCGTGGACTGTCGGCCAGATCCATCATCCGTTTGTACTCGCCCCGATCGGTTAGCCCGCGGGCCAGCCCACGTGATACGGACCAGAGCCCTTGGCCACCAATCCCCGCTGTGAGGGCCATGGCATGAGACATCAGTCTGCTGACACGGCCGTTACCATCCGGGAAAGGGTGGATGTAGTTGAGCCGGTGATGCGCAGAGGCGATCGCGATGATCCGTCCGCTCGAAGACCGCGCCGCAATCTGAAATCGTTTGTCGAAATGGTCCATGAATGCCGCGACGCGCGACGATGAAGGAGGTAGGTGGCGCCCGACCGCAACTTCCCGATCATCATCCTGGCGCATGCGTCCCGGAACGATGGGCTCTTGTGTGCCGTCGGGATGTTCGATGACCCGAAACTCATCCGGCATCTCGTCGTAGAAGCTCTTATGGACCCAAGTCAGGAATTCGACGGATGTGGGGCGGGGCAGGGTGCCCTTGCGATGCATCTCGTCGATGGCCCGTTGAACGATGACGTGCGCCCGGGCCTCAAGGGCGAGGGGACGGGTTTCTTCCTCAAGCTCGGCGCCAGCCAGCGCCCTTTCGATGTCGCGGGGGCGCGTGTTGTGTCCTTCGATCAGGTTGGAGTAGTAGCAGTTCATCACACGGACGAGATCGGCAAGTTCGGCTGCGCTGTCAGGATGCAACCCTTGTCCCAGCCCGGTGGCTTCCCTCTGGATGTCGACCGAAAGGTCTGCCAGTTCTGTCGGAATATGCTCCTCGAAGAAGCAGGGTTCGATCCTGGCGGGTGTTTCCAGCATTTTGCCGATCTTCCATGTTTGCAAAGTAATTGAAAAATAAACACATTTTGTACTTTTAAGCAAGGTTTTGCCGATATGCGTTGCCGATCTTGGTTGCCGATCTAGAATTGCTGCATGAAATCAATGGCTTCGGCAGATGTGCCGGGCTTTTCGGTTTTGTTGTGTGCCCAAAGGGGCCGAAAAAAGAGAAAGTGTTCTTCGGGTTTTGTGACTGACGGATGAGGACCTTTGGGGTCCCTCAGATGGGTCCGGGCCGGATTCCGGTCTGTCTTTCCTGATGAAGGGCATTCCCATGCAAACAGGTGTCTTGCGCGTGCTCCGCGCAACCGCTGCCTCGTGGTGGCGGCATAGAGAGTTGCGCCGAACTGGCCAGACGTTGCTGGCACAGCGGCTCGAACGCCAGACCGTCCTGCGTGATCTCGGCTATCTGAAGCAGGCCGCGTCATTACCAAACGCGCATGTGATCTGCGGAGAGGGCGGGACATTCATCCATCTCGGCTGGACCACCGTTTCGACCTTCGCGCTGATCGAGCGCTTTCCCTTGGCCACTCTTGCGGTCGCACGAGGAACCCCGTTCATCGATATCCGACCCATCAGTGACGTCATCGCCTTCGCGAACTTGCCGTGCGTGGCGCGGGACGGATCGGTTGACCCTGAACCTTCGGGTTCCGGCAAGTCCGTCTCGCTGACCACCTACATCGACATGGTCGAAGGGCTCGGCGCGAGGATCCTCAACGATCCGCGGTCCCATCAGTCAGCCTGATCACCACTTACTCTCACCAAAACTCGAAAGGAGGCCAGCCATGGCCCGATCCCGCACGCCCAAATTCGATGCCTCCGAGGTCATCACAAACGAAATCATCCGCATCATCGAGCGCGGCGTCCTGCCGTGGCGCAAGCCATGGACCGCAGGTGGCAGCTCTCGTCCCCTGCGCGTGGGCGGAGAACCCTACCAGGGAGTGAACAACTTCCTGCTGACGATGCGGACCGTGATGGCGGGCCACAGCTCACCTTTCTGGATGACGCTGCCGCAAGCCAATGCCTTGGACGCAAAGGTCCGCAAGGGCGAAAAATCCTCTGTCGTCGTTTATTACGGTCAAAGCCGGAAAGATGCGGGCGCAGATGAGCATGACCGCAGCGACGGGGATGATCACTCCGAGGAAGCCCGCATCTTCCGCTTCCAGAAATCCTACCGCGTGTTCAATGCCTGCCAAATCGATGGCCTGCCCGACAGTTTCTTCCCCGACCCGGAGCCCGTGCCCGAGCATGCGCCGTCCGAGCCCATCCCGCACATGCAGACCTTCTTTGATGCGATCGACATCACAACCGTCTTCACGGGCACGGAGGCGTACTATTTGCCGCCCGTGGACAAGGTCTACATGCCGTCCATCACGCGGTTCCAGGACCCGCGCAATTTCTACGGGGTCTGGGCCCATGAGCTGGCCCATGCCACGAAAGCCCCGCATCGGCTGAACCGTGATTTCGGGTTCTCGAAGTTTGGCAACACGTCCTATGCGCGCGAGGAGATCGTCGCGGAATTGACCTCGGTGTTCCTGGGTCAGACGCTCGGCTTCACGGCGCATACGCTCGAGATGAATGCCGCCTACCTCCACAACTGGTTGCGCGTTCTTCGGTCGGACAAGGGTGCGATCTTCAAGCACGCCGCGGATGCGCAGCGCGCCTGTGACTATCTGATCGCACAATCTGAGGCGGGTAGGGCAGGGCGCAGTGCCGAGGCCGCCTGACCACACGGAGAACGGAGACTCGCATGTCACGCAAGGAACCCAAGACGCTGCGGGTGGCCTGCTTCGAAGACGGCCGCCGCAAGATCATCACCTTCAAACGCGGTGCCTATTGGTGGAGCCCGTCCGAGGGCGCTTACCCGCTCTCGGCGGCACTCGAGAGCATCAAGGAACAGGGCGGCTGGATCGAAACCATCCCCAACCCGAACTACAGAGCCAGAGGGCTGTTCGGGTAAGGCGCCTTCTGCTTCGGTCCTTCCGCCAAGCAGAAAAGTGAAAGCGGGCTTTGGGAAGGGTGTTTCAACTTCTCAAAGGAGATCCCATGTCCATGACCGTTCAATCCCAGCCAGACCGTCCGGATCCGACCGTGATCGCGGCGCAAAACGACGCGTTTCGCAAGCTCGCGTGCCTTGGAGTGGCGCCCGCGCAGCCCACCCAGGGCCGAATGCATGTCACCCGCTCGCTTATGGAGGCCGGTGACGGCTTCATGGCCGAGGCGGTGAAGGCCACCGGTGCGTTCGATACATTCGAGCCTGAGAATGATCCCGAGGGATGGCACGATTTTGGCGCGGTCGAGATCCGGGGCGAGACCGTGTTCTGGAAAATCGATCTCTATGAGGCAGATTCGGATTTCCGCTACGGGGCCGAGACCCCGGACAATCCTGCCACAACCATGCGCGTGCTGACCATCATGCTGGCGCGTGACTGGTAGGGTAGGAGGGCTTCCCAAAGTGTCGATCTGAAAACTCAAGGCCCACTGACCCCTCAAAGGGAAAGTGGGCCTTTTGTCTTGGTGATCCCTGAAGCCGGGGATTGGTCACGCGCGTGAGCGCGCGGGCCACACCTCACCCTCCTGGAAGGATATCCCATGACCACAAGCTTTGCTCCCCTTACCGTCGCCATCGGCGATCTGATCCCGCATCCCGCCAATGTGCGCAGCAACGCGCCGGAAACCTATGACCCCGAGAACATCGCGCATCTGAAGGCCAGCATCGCTGTGCTGGGCCTGCTCCAGCCGCTCTTGGTCCAGAAGCTTGACGGCAAATATGCTGTCCTCGCCGGTGGCCGACGCCATGCTGCGCTGAAGGAGCTGGTCGCCGACAAGGCCACCAAGGGGTTCATGGCGAAAACCAAGGTCGACTGTCGCCTTGTCCCAGACGACTGCGACGTCACCACGGCGCTGTCGCTCGCCGAGAACATCACCCAGGCACCGATGAATGCCATCGACGAGTTCGAGGCTTTCGCCCGGATGATGGAGGTCGACAGCCAGACGCCCGAGACGATCGCAAAGACCTTCGGCGCCACGGTGGCGGCCGTGAAAGGCCGGTTGCGTTATGGCCTTATCCACCCCGACATCCGCGCCGCAGCCCGGGGCAAGGTGATCACGCTCGACACGATGAAGGCCTTCGCCGAGCACCCGAGCCAGGAGGCGCAGCGCGAGGTCTTCGAGGCGCTCACGAAAGACGGCGGCTATCTGCAGGCCTACACCGTCCGTCAGGCCCTCAAATCCCGCGGCGTGCAGGTCAGCGATGATATTGGGGCCTTTGTGCGCGCGGACTACGAGGCGCGGGGCGGTGCTGTCGCGGCTGACCTTCTGGAAGAGCATTCCGTGCTTGAGGATGCAGCACTGGTCGAGACCATCCTGCTCGAGAAGCTCGGTGCCGCCGCCGAAGAGGCCCGTATGAGGCTGGGCTTTGCCTGGGCCGATGCGATGGTCCGCTATGATTACGCGACCATGGCGGACTATGGCCGCGTCTATCCCGGCCCGATTGAGCCGGATGAAGCGGCCCAGAAGCGCATCGATGAGATCACCGCAGAACTCGAGAAGCTGCAGCTCGAGATGGAGGATGAGGGGCTCGAGGACGGTGCCTACAATGCCCTTTACGAGCGCGTGGACGCCTTGGAAGAAGAAGTGCGCGATCTGCAGGAGGCCTACAGCGCCGAGGACCTCGCGCGGTCCGGGGTGATCGCGTCGTGGCAGGGTGGGCAGGTCACGCTCCATGTTGGCCTCGTCCGCCCCGAGGACACCGTGAAAGTGGAAGGCGCGCGCGGCTCGTCGGTCAACCCGACGGGGGAGGAGGCACCGGACGCCGGCGAAATCACCTATCCAGCCTCGCTGGCTGAGGACCTCAAGACCGAGCGGGCCATGGCCCTTGGCGCCGCGATGGCGCTGCATCCGGAAGCCACGCTCGATCTGACGCTCTTCAAGCTGGTCAGTGACGTTCTGGCCAGCGGAATGAGTGTCACGCAGGCGATCAAGATCGATGCCCGCAAGGAATACCGCAGCCATGCCAAGATGGACGAGATCGACGAGACCTCGCTCGAGCAGGTGGCGGCGGCGCATGATGCGCTTGATCTCTCCTGGCTCGATGACACCCGCGCGCCCGCCGATCAGTTCGCGGCGTTTCGCGCGCTGGAGGCAGGCGAGAAGGCCAAGCTCGTGGCCTATGCCACCGCCAGCACCACGCAGTCCTGCTTCGCGCGGGATCCTCGGCGCGACAGCCTGATGCATGCGTTCGAGATCGAGATCATGCCCGACATTCGCGCATATTGGACGCCGAATGCGGCGCTCTTCAACCGCTTCAAGAAGGCCTGGCTCCTGAAGATTCTCGGCGAGGATCTGGGTCTCGCCCAAGAGGCGGTGACGCTCGCCTCGTCGAGCAAGAAAGAGATCGTCGCCTTCTGCGACAAGCTCTTCGCCGAGCCTTTCGCCACACTCACGGACGCGCAGCGCGCTGCCGTGGCCACCTGGTGCCCGCCCATGATGCAGACCGCCGGTGTCGCCTGTGATGAGGCGGAGCCCGCTGCGGAAACCCCCGAGCCTGACAGCGAGGTCGCGCAAGCGGCCTGAGTCCTCACGCGACTCGCGCGAGGCATTCCCCGCGCGGGTCGACCCTCCCACACCCAACCGAAAGACATCCTCATGGCTATTCTCAAGTTCTCTGCGTCCGCTGTTGCGGAACAGATCGCCCATGCGCGCGCCTGCAAAACCTTCTTGCCCAACTGGAACGGGCCCGTGGACAGGCCCGCCCTGATCCTCATCGTCGGCAATGGTGTGCATCTGCGCTCAAACGGCATCGATGGCACGACCACCCGTATCGTCACCACCGAACAGGCCGATCCCTCCTTCGCTTTCGCCGACGGCATGAACCCGTTTCGGGACACCGACTGGATGGCGCAGCGCCGCATGGCGTTTCGCGATCTGACCGGCCAGTTCTATACCGACATCCTGGATGACGTGCAGGTGCTCATCGACCGGGGGCGGGGGGCGATCCGGCTCGCCACCGATGGCCACAGCATCCGCGTCTTCGTGCGCCGGGCCTCGGATTATCTCATCGGCGGGACCTACGAGGTGCCGTCAGGCCTCGGCGGCACCTTCCGGGTCATCCTCAAGGATGCCTGCGACACCTTCGCGATCGTACAGAACTGCGGCAATTGCGAGGATTTTGACGCCATGCAGCCCTACCGCGTGCCGCTCGATGCGCTGATGGAAATCGATGACCGGAGGGCGGCGTGATGGGTTGGCTCTTCTACACCGACGGCCGCGTCCAGACCTACGCGGATGAGAAAGCGGAGATTGCTCGGCTGTGCACCTTCGAGGGCGAAAGGCGCAAGACGGAACTGGTCAAAGCCTGCAAGGTGGGTTCGACTTGGTACGCGGCGGCAAAGGTCACATATATCGACGGCACCCCTGTCGAAGACACGACCTATGTCACCGATGCGGATGGCTCCATCACTTTCGCCGCCGTATTCCTTACCCGATATGATGACGGCTGCTGGGGCTACAAGGACATGGAGGAAAGCGCGGGACCGGTCGAATCCCGCGCGCCACTGAGCCTATTGGCCCTGCTGTCCGAGCTGAAAGACCCAGACAGCTATGCTCATGCCTGGCGCCAGCGCTGCCAGGACTGGGCTGCGATCCCGGACTACGAGGAAGGCGACAAGATCAAGCTCGCCACCCCTGTGACGCTCACCGATGGCAGTACCTGCCAGATTGTCACCGCGACCCACTACAGGCGCGGGCGGCAAAAGCGCCGCTGCTACCGCATCGAGGAAACTGGTGGGCTCGTACGCCTGTCGAAGGCCTCGCTTGCGGGCTCGGAGCTGCTCAGCTCCACGAAAGGTGCGGCTAGCCCGGTGCTGGCGGAGTTCCTGGCGGGGCGAAATTAGGTCCTGCGCCGGACGGTTCATCGACCTGCCCGGCGACAGCAGATGCTGCGGCTTGTCTTGACAAGGCAATGCAAATGCATTACCTATCGCGGGCAGCAAAGCCCCTTTTCTTCAGGAGACTGCCATGACAGCCCTCGCACAAGATGTCTCGAAACTCACGGATCGGTATCAGACGACCGTGCCGGCGGGTGTGCGCAAACAGCTCAAGCTGGGCAAGGGCGACCAGATTCGTTACTGCACCGAGCCGAGTGGCAGGGTCTATATCGAGCCCGTGCGCAGCGACGAGGAAGATCCCGTGCTCGGAGCCTTTCTCGATTTTGTCGAGGCCGATATCAAGGCGCATCCGGACCGCATTCGGGCTTTCGATGGGGCTTTGCATGACCGTCTTGCAGCACTGGTCGGAGACGTTGATGTCGATCTCGATGCGCCGCTATCGCTCGAGGATGAATGAGCGGCGATAGCGTGCCCGCCCAAGCGCCCCTTGTCGTGAATGGATGGTCGATTTATGCGCACCCACTCTTTCTGGACCAGCTCGAAGGGCTGGTCGAGGAGGTAGAGGCGCGTAAGGCTCGCGATCCCAAGACCTGGCACAAGAAAAACCCAACGAAACGGCTGGCCGCCATCTTCAAGCTGGTCACCGAGGCCATACCTGCAGATCCGGGTGCCGCCGCTTTCCGGCAAGGCGGCACACTAGGCGATCACCGCAAGCACTGGTTCCGGGCGAAATTCTTCCAGCAGTATCGGTTGTTCTACCGGTTCAACAGCGATGCGAAGGTCATCGTGGTGGCATGGGTGAACGACGACAAGACCCTGCGCGCCTATGGCAGCAAGACGGATGCCTATGCGACGTTCAAAGGGATGCTGGAAGATGGCAACCCACCTGACAATTTCGACGCGCTCTTGAAAGAAGCTGCAGCGGCAGGCAAGCGGTTCGAGAAATCCCTTGAAGCGGTGCCCGATCGGTAAGTGGGCCAGCTTGCTATGACCCTTTGGCAACATCATTTACGACGCCACGCTCGAAGATGTAGCATCGGCTGATAATGCGGTCGGAGAAAGCACAATGAATGAGACGGAAAAGGATAGGCAGCACCTCGGTCTAGAGGAGCAATGCGCGCCTGACCTGACGGGGCACCGTTTCCCAATTGCTGTGCGCGTTGCAGACATGCCCGATGACCTCGGCAAGCTGCTGGATATCGGGCTCGAGGAGCATTTCCGTGGCCGCTGAAGCGAATTCTTATGACACGTGGTTTTGCGCGCAGGTGCAGGCCACGCTGGAGGATGCACGCTCGGGAACATCTCAGGTTCAGGTGATGCAGGCCGCACAGGCATTGATTGATGCGAAGCGGCAGGTCGAACCCAAGTCCTGACCAAGCCTTGGAGGTCAGCGCGGTCTGACTACGTCACCCTGAAAAGCGAAAGCGGGCTTTTTGTCCTTTGGAACTCAGACCCTGATCCAAAGGAAAATCCCCATGTCCAAACCCAGAACGGCCAACCCGGCTCTCGCAATCTCCGAAGCCGATCTCGCCTCTGCCCTCGCGCAAATCGGCACGGAGGTCGATGACCAGCCCCTGCGCAGTTCAGCGCTCGCGCGTATCATGCGCGAGACGTTTCATGGCAGCGATGCCGGTGGCGCCTGGGACTGGCGCATGGCCTATGACATGATGCAGGCAGCGGCCATCCAGGTGCTTCTGCGTGGGGCCGGTGCCACAGCAGACATCGCCAACGCAAAACTCCTCGCCTCACGTCTCCTTACGGAAACCCGCCGGTCAGAGCAGCAGATCCGTCTGCAGCAGTTTTCCACGCCGCTGGCATTCGCGACCACGGCGGTGCGGGCCGCGGCGATCCGCAAGGGCGAGACCGTTCTGGAGCCCTCGGCGGGCACCGGTGCACTGGCCGCTTTTGCCGCCCGGGCCGGTGCCACGCTTTTGCTCAACGAGATCGACCCCTTTCGCCAGCGCCTCCTGCGCGCGGTTTTCGGCGGCGAGGTGACGGGCCATGACGGCGAGCATATCGATGATCTGCTGCAAACGCCGGTTCTACCCGACGTCGTGGTGATGAACCCGCCCTTCGCCTCCTCGGTCGATCGTTCCCGGGACAAACACATCGCCGCCAAGCATCTCATCGCGTCTGCGAAGCGTCTGGCACCCGGCGGGCGGCTGGTGGCGATCATGTCGCCAGGATTCACGCCCGAACGCGATGCCGCGCATTGGTCGCGGGCCTGCGGTCTTCTGACGCCGCGCTTGGCGCTGACGATGCCGGGGCAGGTCTACCGCAAGCTCGGCACCTCTGTCGAAACCCAGCTGATGGTCTTCGACAAGGTGCAGGACGATGGCGAACTCATCCGCGCCGCGGTTCAGGATCTGGAGGAAGCCTTGGCATATGTCGATGCCGTGGCCGCAACCCGGATCGAGATGCGCCCCGCCCAGCGGGCTGAAGCGATCCCTCAAGCGCGACCGACCGTTCGATCATCTGCCCCGCGCAAGACCGCCGCTTCGCCTGTCGCCGCCTCCAAACCACGGCCCAATACCGTCCGTCCGCTCAGCTTCACAAGCCTTCAGACCCCGCGCGACAACACGCCCATCTCTGACATCTATGCGCGCTACCGGCCGCAGCGGATCGAGATCGCGGGTGCGCAGGAACATCCCACGCCGCTCGTCGAGAGCATCGCCATGGCCTCTGTCGCGCCGCCGGTGCCCTCAGGCGCGGCCAGTGCGGAATTGCGCCTGCCCGCGAAGCTGATCGAGGAGGGTCACGTCTCCGAGGCGCAGCTGGAAACCATCATCATGGCACATGATGCCCATGGGCGTGATCTGCCGGGGCGGTTTATGATCGATGACGACCAAACCAAGCTGACGCGTGCTGATGATGACCCGGACGCATGGGCCTATCGCCTCGGCTATTTCCTCGGCGACGGCGACGGCACCGGTTGCGGTAAGGGACGCGAATGCGCGGGGCTGATCCTTTTGAACTGGCTTTCCGGGCGCAGGAAGGCGATCTGGGTCTCCAAATCCGCCACGCTTATCGAGGACGCGATCCGCGACTGGACCGATCTCGGCGGCTCGCCCGCCGACATCCAGCCGCTCTCCAAATGGAAACCGGACCAGCCGATCACCGTGACCTGTGGCATCCTCTTCGTCACCTACGCCACGCTGCGGTCTGCGGGCAAATGCGGCACCACGCGACTGAGCCAGATCCTCGACTGGATGGGCGCAGACTTTGACGGCGTTCTTGCCTTCGATGAGGCCCATGCCATGCAGAACGCGGCCGGGTCTGAGCAGGGCAGGGGGGTCAAACCCTCCCAGCAGGGCCTTGCGGGCCTGCGGCTGCAACTGGCAGCACCCCGCGCTCGCGTCTTCTACATCTCGGCCACGGGTGCCACGAGTGTGCACAACCTGGCCTATGCCGCGCGGCTGGGGCTCTGGGGGCAGGGCCCCGAATACCCCTTTCCGAGCCGCGAGAGTTTCGTCTCGGCGATGGAAGCCGGCGGTGTCGCCGCCATGGAGGTGGTCGCGCGCGATCTCAAGACGCTCGGCCTCTACACGGCGCGCGCCCTCAGCTTCGACGGCGTGGAGTATGACGTGCTCGAACACGCGCTCACTTCGGCCCAGATCGAGATCTACGACGCATACGCGGCTTCTTTTCGGACGATCCACCACAATCTCGAGGCCGCGCTGACCGCGACTGGCGTCAACGGTGCCTCGGGCGAGACCAATGCCTCGGCAGCACGCGCCTCGGCCAAGTCCCGCTTCGAGAGCACAAAGCAGCGTTTCTTCAATCATCTGCTGATGGGCATGAAGGCCCCGACCATCATCCACGCCATCGCGGACGATCTGGCGGCAGGCAAGGCTTGCGTCATCCAGGTGGTCTCGACGGGTGAGAGCCTGTTGAAGCGTCGGCTTGAGACGATGGACCCGGAGGATGAACTCGTCGAGGGTGCCTTGACGCCACGCGACTATGTTCTCGCCTACCTCGAACAGACTTTTCCGATCCATGCCCAAAAGCTCGTGGAGATCGACGGCAACATGGTGGCTGAGCCGCTTCGGGATGAAACTGGCGCGCTGGTCGTCTCGCGCGAGGCGCTCGCTCTGCGTGACGCGGCCATGATGGAGTTGATGACGCTGGCGCCGATCCCCTCGGCGCTGGATCAGATCCTCTGGGCCTTTGGCGACGAGGCCGTGGCAGAAGTCACGGGGCGGTCCATCCGGCCCCTCAAGGCCGAGGATGGTCATCTCTTCATCGAAAAGCGCGCCGCCAGCAGCAATTCATCCGAAACCCAAGCCTTCATGGACGGTGATAAGGATATCCTTATCTTCTCCGATGCGGGCGGTACGGGCCGGTCGTATCATGCGGCGCAAACGGCGAAGAACCAGAAACGGCGGCGGCACTACCTGCTGGAGCCCGGCTGGCGCGCCGATGCGGCCATCCAGGGGCTCGGCCGCACGCATCGCTCTGCCCAAGTCAGCGCGCCCTTCTTCCGGGTCTGCACCTCGGATGTGCATGGCGAAAAGCGTTTCACCTCGACTATAGCCAAACGCCTCGACCAGCTGGGGGCCCTGACGAAGGGTCAGCGCGAGACCGGCTCGCAAGGCATGTTCCGGGAGGAGGACAATCTCGAAAGCCCGATCGCGCGGGCCGCACTACGTGGGTATTTCGCCGATCTTGCCGCCGGGCGGGCCGAGGCGATGAGCTACGAGAGCTTCACCGACTGGACCGCCCTGCGGCTGATCGACAAGGACGGGGTGCTCCTTGAGGAGCTTCCCCCGATCCAGCGGTTTCTCAACCGGGTGCTTGCCCTTCCCATCCACATGCAGAACGCACTCTTTGCCGAGTTCATGCGCCGGATTGCCGATCAGACGGAACGGGCGCGCGCGGCGGGCACGCTCGATCTCGGCGTGGAAACCCTACGCGGCGACAAGATAGAACAGGTCTCCACCGAGGATCTCTGGACCTGCCCGAAATCCGGCGCCGTGACGCGGATTATCGGGCTGGAGGTCACCGACCCAGTGTATGTGCTGGACGCCGAAGAGGCCATGTCGCGCAATCCCGACAAGTTACCGATGGTCAATCGCGCCTCCGGTCGCGCGGCGCTCATCTCGGCGCGCCCCATGCAGATGTATGACGAGGATATCGTCACGCTCATGCGCAAGGCGGTGCGGCCCAATGGCTCCAGCTACCTCGAAGAGACGCGCTTCGAGTCCTCGGCTTGGGAAGAGATCGACAGGCCCGAGTTTGCACGGCTTTGGGATGCCGAGGCAGCGTCCTTGCCAAAAACCACCACAACCAAGCTCTACCTGCTGACCGGGCTGCTGTTGCCGATCTGGAAGGACATCCCGACCACGAATGAACGCATCTACCGCGTCACGCCGGACGGGGCGACCGCCATGATCGGGCGCACGCTGAGCGAGGAAGGGGCGGCCGCGCTGCGCGCCAGCTTCCTCGTCTCCAACCCGCAAACGCCACAGGAGATGCTGACCGCCGCCCTCGGCACCACCGCGCCTGTCGATCTGGGCCGGGGTCTCACCCTGACCCGTCGCCGGGTCGCAGGCGAGATGCGCCTTGAGCTGGGCGGTGCGGACAAGGGCATGATCGAAGGCCTCAAGGCGCTCGGCTGCTTCACGGAGATCATCGCCTTTCAGTTGCGGGTGTTTCTGCCGCATGGGGACGGGATCGACACGGGCCGCATTCTGACTCGGATCTTGGGGCATGCACCAGATGCCGCTTCAGTGGCAGCAGAATAGGCAATGGGGGGAAAGATCATGACACTCGGAGAGATCAAAACCGCCATCGATGCAGGCCAGACCGTGCACTGGGCCAATACCGGCTACGTTGTTCACAAGGACAGCCTCGGCCAATACCTGATCACGTTTGAGCCGAACGGCAGCACCATCGGGCTGACCGACCGGAGCGGGCAGCGGTTGAACGGGGAGGAAGCAGAGTTCTTCATCGCGGGATCGGAGGAGGTCGACGAGAATACCCAGGACAGCCATCCGAGGCCAGACGAACAGGGGAGGGGCGTCGTACCCGGCGGGAAGGTGGCACAGTCTTTCAGGCGTCAGCGCTGAACTGAAGGTTGGGAAGAAAGGAAAGCGAGCTTTCTGGTTTGTGATCCCTCAAGGGGTCGAGAAAGCAATCCCGGTTGCGTTGGCAAAAACGTCAGGCACCGGCCAATCCAAAAGGAACCATCCCATGTTCGCAGGAACCCTCACCCGCAATGTCGAGACCGCAGCCGCCGAGTACACCGGCATGATCCATTCGACGCGCTTTGACATCGCCATCCAGATCGAGGCACGGGCCAAGATGTCCGCTCGCAGCCCGGATTACGACGTGACGGCAGTCAACAAATCAGGCCGCAAGGTGCGTATCGGCACGGCCTGGAACGAGACCGGCAATACCAGCGGCAACCCCTACATCTCGATGCAGATCGATGTCGGCCTCGGCCCGTTCCGGGTCAACGCGGTGCAGACGAAAGAGGCGCGCGCGGCCCAGAGCGGCGAATTCGAGATCATCCCGCTGGTCTCGAACGGCCTGATGAAATCCGGCTCGATCTCGGGCGAGCTCACCGCCATGGACGCTGACAACGCCTTCACGGGCTACATCGCCAACATGATGTTCGATCTGGAGTTTATGCTGATCGAGAACAGCTACAAATCCGAGGAGACCCACCCCGATTACCGCATCGAGGTCAGCTCGCCCCGGGGTAAACCGATCCGCGTCGGCTCGGCGTGGATGGCCAAAAGCAGCCGCACGGGCAATGACTACCTGTCGCTGCTGATCAACACGCCTGATGGCGACTTGCGCGTCAACGCCGTGCAGAACGAAGAACAGCGCGGCGGAAAGACCTTCTCGATCATCCCGTTCATCGACAGCGGTGAGCAGCCGCAGGACGCGGGCGCGGGGCTCTCCTTGGTCGCCTAATCGGCGCGCGGGGGGGAGACGATCTGAACCGAAAGGGGAGCCGTGGGATCACGGTTCCCCTTTTTCCATGTCCGTTTGCGTGAAGGACGTCCCCCGCTTGCGATCAGGTGCAAATGTGATACAATAATATATTATCGATACATCGAGGGCGGGCACGTGGCGGCTAGATCAGGGACGGTTCCATGGTTTGACAACTTTGATGTTGAGGCAGAGGTTGCAGATCTCCTCGCCCATATCGAGCGCTGCACCGGATTCGCGCTACCCGCCCGAAAGCGTGAAGTCATCATGACCCATGCAAGGGCAAATCTCGACAGGACAAGGCAGGCACATCTGGAGGACAAGGCGGCGAGAAAGCCGGTGTCCACATCGCGGCGTGCGTATCTGACCGACCTGCAGGACACGATTTTCATGGCGATCCCGGAAGAGAACCTCGCGCGGATGCCGCTGAGCGAGCAGGTTCTCAACGACCCGTCATTTTACGCTGGCGCCATGCACAGCGCCGCTGCGATCAGCGAGGATGAGCTTTTCATGGCGCTGTCCTCTTCGCTGAAAGACATGAAAGTCCAAGACGCCCGCGCGTTCGTCTCGAAGCTTTGGCACGGCACGATTGACGACAACGCCCGCAAATACGCCGAAGCCCTGAAGCGCCCCGAGCGTGAAATCATGCCGCTGCGGCCTGGGAACACCCTGTAAAATCGAGGCCGCTCCCCTGGCTCAGGCTGTGATCGGATTTGCCGCCTTGGCCACCGGTCCCTTAGGCGTATCGCCGGTAGCGCGCGAAAGCGGTCCATATTTTTTGAAGAGCTGTTCCATAGTCATCAAACTTCAGGTGAAAGAGTGAACAGCGGGATGCTAATGCGGCATCTCCACGACGGAAACTCCTGGAATGTTCTTGCGTGCAAGCTCCAACAGGTGCGCATGGTGCGTGAAAATGATTGCCTGACCGCTCCGTCCGATCTCGGCACAGAGATTCAATGCGGCAGATGCACGGGTATCGTCGAAGGTTTCCATAATATCGTCGAGAACCATGGGCAGGGGGCCCGGATCACGCGCGAAGCTGCGGTAACCGGCCAGGCGCAGGGCAAAATATAATTGGCCCATGGTTCCAGTGGACATGTTTTCGACCTTCACGGGGCCGCCGCCGGGTTTGATGCCGACCAGCTTTTCGCCCTCGGATTCACTCCAGACAACGACTTTTTCCCATTCCTTAGATGTCATGGTGACAAAAGCTTCTTCCACGTCTTTCAGCATTGCGCTGCTTCGTTCGGCAGCCAGGCGCTTTAAGGCACCCCGCGCAGCCAATATCCCGAGCCTTGCGACAGCCGCATGCCTTGCACCGTTTCGTAACTCTTCGAGGATCGTGGCCTGTTCGGTGATCAGATCGCTGTTGTCAGCGGCATGAAAAGCTTCCTCGTAAAGGCGTTCTTTTTCATTCATTTCCTTCAAAGCGGCATCCCGTGCCGTTTGCGCATCGTCAAGTTTTTGCTGCAGTTCCGCTTCTCGCGTTACATCGGGCAATCGCGTCAGCTCTTCGTCAAAGAGCGTACGATCCACGCCGTCGCGCGCCTTATTGCGGCTCGTGTCCGCATTGGCCCGGTCTTCGCGCAACTCGTCGCGTTCAGCTAGAATCCCCACGCGCTCCGTCGGCGAAAGATCCTCACCACCTTGTCCTTCAAACAAGTTTTCCAGCTGGGTTTGCGCTTCGTCCCGGGCAACTATCGCACGCTTTCGGCCTTTGACCTCCTTGTCGAGAAGGTCTTCTTCTCGTTTTCTCACACGATCCGCCTCAGCGGTTTTGGTTACACGCGCACGAGCGCGGTTGATGATGGGAAGTGGATCGTCTTTCGGATTGTAAGGCTCCTCCAGGATCTCCGCCAATCGTGCGGCACTCCTTGCCAGGGTGGCAACGGCGCGTTCCAGGGCTTCAACACGTCCCGCCAGGCTTCTGTGATTACTGTGAACCTGTTGCAGCGTGCGCAGGTGCGGCAGCGCTGCTTTCACGCCCGTGGCCGAGCGATCAGGAAGAGGTCGCGCCGAGGTCAGCGTTTCCAGTCGGTTCAAGGCTGCCTTATGATCTGTCTCGGCTTGGGATACAGCTTTCTGGTAGTCGGCAATGCTACGTTCCCCGCGACGCCAGTTCTCCCATGTCTTACGGACACTTTCCTGAAGTGTGAGAGCCTTGCCAACCCGCTCAGGGAGGTCACTATCTTCACCTTCAAGGGCGACTAGGCGGGCTGCTGCCAGCAGTTCGTCAAAGGCTGCCTTGCGGCGCTTGGCGCGGTCCTCAAAGGCATTCTCCGCAATAGTGACCTCAGTTGCGATCTCAGCCGCCGCCGTCAGGCTGGTAAGTCTAGCAGCAAACGCAGCCGGCCCCGTATCGACGGGAAAGCCCAGGGCAGTCGCGAGTGAGCCGCCCCGCTTGGTCAAAGCTTCGTGTTTTCCGGTGAGTGCTTCGAGTTTGTCTTTTGCCGTGTCACGTGCGGCTTTTGCGGTGCTTTCCTGTGCGCGCGAGTTTGCAAGCTGTTTGCGCGCCTCCGTGCCCATCAGATAGCTCGTTCGGGCGCCATCATCTGCATGCATGGCCTCCTCAAAACGCTCCGCGGTTTTGTCGGAGAGACTGCCACGATGGGATTGCCAGGCTGTGTCACGCTGACGACGGGTTTCTTCCGTCGCTGCAGCGTCAATCGAATCCGGCGCGCTTTCGTCGGCTTCGCGTTTTGCGCGCGCGGCCTTGTAGTCCGCTTCGCGACCTTCCAAATCTTCTGTGGCGGAAACGATGTTGGCATTCAGGGTGTTCCATTCCCTGAGGATTTCATCGAGACTTTCACGTGCAGGCAGGCCGTTCTCGATAAGTGTCTGCCAAGAAGCAGGTAGACCCGAAACTGCTTTGGCTAGCCGGGCGAGTTCCGATGCGAGGTTATGTTCAAGACCTGACACGTCCGAAACTTTCTGCCATGCGTCAAACGCGATCTGCAGGTGAGACAAGTCCTTTGGTTCGGTTGGAGTATCCCCCAGCTGATCGCGTGCGGTCTTCAACACGTTTGAAGCCGCTCGCAGCTCGCCCTCGCTGGTTTGACAGGCCTGTACCGCATCCGCGAGTGTCTCCAGTTCTTCGGTCGTCAGGACCAAGGCCTCTACAGGCTCGTCACTTACCGCCAACGCTGTCAGAATCTGTTTTATCTGGCGGCCCGCGTCATCGCGCTCACCTGCGCGCTTTTCCAGATCCGATCTGGCCGTGTCCGCTCGGGAGGTGAGGGACGCCCCATCGATTCTGATTTGATCCAGCTCTGTGAGTTCCGCTTCGAGATGTCCGGCAGCCGGGTCAGCCTCATTTTCTGAAATGACCGCTTCATGGCGCGCAATTCTGTCATCGGCGCCTGCGATACTTTCTGCTTTCTCCGATAGGGTTGTCACGAGTGTGGCGACTTGCCCATCCGTGCCCTTCTTCAAATTCGGACCTTCCGGAAAATCGGCAGAAAATTCGTCGATTTTCCGAATTTCCTCCGATTTGTCATACCAGGTCTGCGCCGCCGCTCCTGCTGCCTGCCGTTTTCGGGCACGCGTGAGGTCGGTGTCCGCCTGTTCGAAAGCCTTTTGCGCGGTCTCTCTGTCTTTCCGAAGAGTGCGTTCCCGATCCGGCGTGAGACGTTCCGTTCGAAGTGCCTGATGGATCTCTTTCAAGTGGTCTTTGCCGGTTTTGAGCGCCGTACCTCGGCCGCTCTTCTTGTGAAACTTTTCGGCGCGGGCTGTCATGTCTTCCAGTGTCGTCGCCATACTGGTCAGGCCTGATACACCCGCATGCAGAAGCTGGCCCAGGTCGCCTTTTGCCTCGGCAATCCGTTCACCGCCTTTGCGGAGTCCTTCGTCGTTGAGTGAGAACCTTTCGACATAACCCTCCATGGAAAGGCCATGGAGCGCACTTGAAAGAATGGCTTCGTCGACCGGGCGGTCCTGATGATCAAGCAGGGACTGGGTGCGTTTGCCATTTCGGCGCAAAACTGTCACCCCGCGTCCGGGGATACCCAGCTCCGCTCCGACCAAAAGGTCATTGCGTTCAAACCTGAAAGCGTACGGGTGGGTTCCTGCTTTCATACCAAAGAGAAGTTCCAGAAACCCGTTAAAGGCCGTGGATTTTCCCGATTCATTCG
Organism: Pacificoceanicola niger; assembly: GCF_048553275.1. Taxonomy (NCBI): domain Bacteria; kingdom Pseudomonadati; phylum Pseudomonadota; class Alphaproteobacteria; order Rhodobacterales; family Roseobacteraceae; genus Pacificoceanicola; species Pacificoceanicola niger. The sequence continues at coordinate 83,534 of NZ_JBLZMW010000017.1, read as the reverse complement.
GTCCATAGATTACGGTGACATCAGGTTTGCCCTCGGCTGGTGCCGGGAGCACGATCTCGGCGCCGTCAAAACGGCCATAGCGAATGAGATCAAGCCGGTTCAGTCTCATTCCGCGGCTCCTGAGTGCAGAGACAGCGTAACTTCAGTAACGGCCTCCTCCAAAAGGTCATCCAAGGCGTCTTCAGATAATTCGTCGGCAATTTCACGGGGCATTGCGTTTCTGAGTTCTTCGAGGATCTCTTTGGTGGCCAGCTGGAAGCCCGGTTCGGTGAGCTCGGCCCGCATCAGGCGCACTAGGTCATCCGCCTTTGCGTCGATCAGTTGTTTGGGGGCAACCACTTTGATTTTGTCGATAAACACGCGCTCGATGTCATCGAACAATTCGTTCGCAAGGGCCGTCAGTGTCTCAGCAGTATGGTGGCCTGTGGCCACCTGCAGACGCACCGCTATGCGGTGTTCTGGATGCTGCACCCCTTGGAGTGCACACCGAAGCGCGCTCAAAACTTCCTGAACATCTGAAGATTTACTGAGATCCAAAGCGCATTCGGTGAATCTCAGATGTCCAACCCGATGCCGTTCGATATTCGGAGTGTCATCATCAAGCTCGACAATCGCGACCGTACCGCCGGTAAGTTCTCCGAAGTGGCGTGGTTGCGGAATGCCCGGCATGACAGCGAGAACTGGGCCTGATGTGCGCTCAAAGGGGGCATGGATGTGGCCGAGGCACCAAAGGTCATAGCCATGTGCCAGCAGATCCTGCTCGGAGCAGGGAGCATAGGGATCGTGACCTGGCGAGCCATCCAGCGACGTATGCATCAGTCCGACGTTTTTCCGGCCAGCCACCGGCGCCGGGTAGTCGGGCAGGAAGCTTTTTGAGACATGCGCCGTGTCGAAAGACAGTCCGTGGAACCACACGCCACCGATTTCCACGCTGGGCTCGTTCTTGTGCAGCAAATGAATATTCGGACCCAGGTTACCGTGGGCTCGGTGATCGAGAAGGGCATCGTGGTTGCCACGGATCAGTACTGTGGGAACACCCGCGTCAGCGGCGCGTGCCAATTGCGAGATCAGAAATGCCCGGGACTTCAGGTCTGGTTGGTCATTATCAAAGATGTCGCCAGCGAGAACCAGTGCATCGACACTTTCCGAGATTGCCAGATCAACAATGCGAATGAACGTGTCCCGACTTGCCTGTTTCAGATGGTCACCCAGATCCGGATTGCGCATCGCGGTCGAGCGAATCGGCGACCCGAGATGAATGTCGGCTGAAACGAGGACACGCATAGATTTTAAATCTTCCTGAAAACGATCGATGTGAAAAAATGAATCTGCATAAGGATCTGTCCGGTACCTATAAAATTGAAACCTGGCTGTCCTGGAACAAACCGCGCTCAACCAGTTCTTTTTTGGCCGCTTCCGCGGCTTTCGAAAACATCAAAATCCTAAGGTTCACTTCCGCCCGTGAAAAACAGACATAAGCCAGCTTTTGAGTAAGTTCTTGCTGCCGGTCGGTCGGATTGCCCGCGACACCAGGGGTCAGAACTTTCGAAAAGCTGTAGGTATTCCAGGCTGCCTCGATATCGTCGATCATGACCAGCACGTTTTCATACTCTTCGCCTTTCGAGCCGTGCTGCGTACTGAAAGGAGAATTCTCATCCAGAAATTCGATGTACTTTTCGAGTTCGTCAGCCTTCAGCTTGAAGAATTCATCAGCCAGCCAATCTCCTTTTTCCCTTTGGTGATCCTCATTGCCGGAGTCATAAGCTTGGCGGGGAGCGCGAGCCAACTGACCTGCAAGGCGGTCCGAAATTGGATAAAGCGCGTTCGCGCTACAGTATTCCAGAATTTCTTTGACCGTATTGCCTTCCCATTTTTCTGTCAAAGCAGCGGCGTGTTTTGAGGCTTCCTCGAGCATCTGTTTGAGGGTTTTGCTCTTGTTCGCTCCAGTGTCGTCAAAAGCAGGGCTTATTCTTCGGAGTGTTTCAATCAGCTTCTTAGGATAGTTGTTGCGGGATGCATCGACCAAAGAAAAAATGCCGTCCACAAAGGGCTTGAGAAGATAGTGCGTGCCGTCTTCATAGTCGGATTGGGATCTGGACGACGAATAGTCACCTGTAAAGAGCTTGTGCAGTGTAACGAATCCGAGCCTCCGGGCGATCATCTGGCGTGCCAGAAAAAGGTTCTTTACAGGAGTAATATCGGTCCATCCCCATTGTTCAACGGCTTCCTCGAACTTCGCCGTTACCTCATCGAGTTGTTCAGAGGTATAGGTTTTCCGTGGACCGGCAGGGTCGGGAGCCTGCGCGATCGTAATCAAGACGCTGCCCTTAACGTCGGAGTTCTTCCCACCCGGAACCTGCTTCAGATCGGTTCTGAAGTTGTTGAGAAGGTCGATCACCGAGGTTGAGCTTCGAAAATTCTCTTCCTTCGGAATCTTTTCGGAGCCTTTTGGACCGGCAAAACCTCCGGCACGCTTATCGTAAATCTGCTGCATCGGATCGCCGAAATATCCGACGATTGGTAAACCTTCGTCCGCGCACACAGCATTGAGCGCCTCGACGACCTGCGGGAAGGTGTCTTGAGCTTCATCGACAAAGATGTAGGGGTATTTGAACCCGAGGCCTTTGCGCAAGAGTGGTTTGTTCGTGATTAGATAGGCCGCGACGTCAATAACATCATCATGGTTCAGGACACATTTGGAATAGTCGCTGATAACGGTTTCTTCGTAGCATATCGGCGGTTTATGCGCGTTTAGCGCAGCAAGTTGGGCAGTCAGGCGCTCAAGGTCTTTCCTCGCTTTTTGAGCGGCCTGAGACGTCCCCCCGTTGTCTTTCTCGCGGGCCTTTTCCATATGTTGCGGGACGATCGCATCACGAAGGGTCTCCCGAATAGCATCCTGGAAGCGCGCGATTTCCGCCCAAAGGAACCCGTGCAGAGTGGAAACGTAAAAGAGGTCATCGAAACCTAGACGCGACGAAATCACTCCAACGGCACGGTTTGTGTATGTGATACACACCACGCGCTGACCGTTTTTCCGAAGCTCGTTTCCACGGGACCTCTGGATTCCTTTCAGAGCTTCAACGAGCGATGTGGTTTTGCCTGAACCAGCGCCTGCGATAACCGAAAATGAAACGTCCTTGGCGATGCACTCAGCAATTTTCTTATCGGCCTCAGTTGGCTTGAGTTCTGCCGTCATTCGCCGGCTCCCAGGTTTTGGGAGAGACGTGTCTCCAGCCATTTTAGGCCTTCGTCGATGTAGTGGGGAACATTCCAGTCCCGGTTCTCTCCCGCATTCGCTTCTTCGTCCCCGCCTGCCGGTATTTCGAAGGCAAGGACATCCATAGCAAATTCTGTTTTTTTGAAAGTATCGCTTTTAATGCGTCGCCAGACGGCCTCTTGCAATTCGGCTCGACCATCCGGCAAGTCAATGCCGATACTGAGTCCATCGGCATGGAAGTGGTCGAGGTTTTCGAAGACAAAGGCTTCTTCAAGGGTTCGCCCGTGGAAGGTTTGAGCATTGTCCTGACGGTTAACTTCTACTGGCTTTTGATAGGCGACAAAACGCATCCCTTCAGCTTGCAGACAATCGTCAAAGGTGTTGCCGGAGAGTTCGGCGACTCTCGTCTCTCCAAAGAAATACCCCAGAGTCGCATTCGACGAAACGGCTCCCGGATGGGTAGCGACGCAACTCGCCCGGTTTCTCGCGGGATCAACGGAGTCGATATCGGTGATGACCAAATAGGGAATTTCGAGGAATTCCAACAATCCGGCGAAGCGCATCCCATAAGCGCCACCTACCTCCAGAATGGTCAGATACTTTTTGTTCAGATTCTGCGCCGATATGTCAATCATGCGCGGCAAAAGCAGTTTTTCCGCAGACCCCTCAACGAGTATGGCAGCATCGGAGAAGAACAAGTCGCAATGCGTAAGTCTCAGATATTTTTTGAGAAAGGAAAGTGATTCCTCTGGTTCAATCATATCGCCGCCCAATTCAAGTGGCTCAGGTTGAAATTGGCGAAGGCTGTGCACGGTCGTTCCCTGATAGGTCACTCCATCCTGTTCACCGTTGATATGGCACCGACGGAAGTAGCGGATTTTTGAGAAATCCACGGTATCCAGGATGTGCGACGAGTGGGTCGTGATTGTGAGCTGGGGCTTGCTTTCGCCTTCTGGTGCGTCAGCGGTGAGCACGTCCCACATCTGGCGAATGAATGTTTGTTGGACCTGAGCGTGCAAATGCACTTCCGGTTCTTCGATAAAGATCATCTGGCACAGCGGACGGTTGTCTTCGGTCGCGAGCCATTGCCGATAAAAATGATCGACCTGAATGGCCATGAACACCAGGTTCTTGAAACCCAGTCCGTTATAGGCCTCGGGTAGCTCATGGCTGGTGCTGGCATCGACGTAGAAGAGTTCGGTGTTACCGCGTAACGCAACCTCCGAACTGAGTGTCGAAACGACCTTCATCGCGCGGTCGTTGTCGGAGGGAAGGCCAAGACCTCCGATCATTGTCATCAGGGGTCTGAAGCGTTCGTCGTAGTGCCTAGTCAGATTTTCATTATTCTGTTCAATGATCGCTACAGCTTCTTCGGCCAGTTCCGCCTGCTCCAGGTTTCTCCGGTAATACGTCGCAAAGGCGTCTGACAGTCTGTTGCTCCTCGCGGCATTCTCGTCGTCAATATTTCGCTGGGCATCAACGAAATCGACGCGCAGCAGAGAATGGACAATCTTCTTGCCTTCTTGCGCGGAGAGTGCCGTTGCCACGAATTCCTCTTCCAGCTTTTCCAGCGAGGACACCTTGATGCCAAAATACTTTTTCAAGTTGCCTTCCATTCCAAGGAAGAAGCTCAAAGGGCGCTTGCGGGTACCGTCTTCCTTTGTCGGGAAAGCTGCATCGTAATGCTTCCAGAGTTCTGCTGCGTCATCCGCAGCGAACGAGCAGCGCATCCCGATTTCCGAGAAATCAGCGGAAAGGCTCGTTGCCAGGGCAAAGACCCGACCGAACGCAATTGAGTCCGGATCGATGTGAAACCAGAGATCAAGTTCTATTTGAGGTAGGCTGGATTCGTTCCTTGGAGCGTATGCGTCGATAGAGGCAATTGCGAGAATGGAGAAGTCATGAATCTTGAATTCCCGGTTCCCGAGAAAGCTTCGAATGGCAGCCGTCGCAGAAGTCTTGCCGCTGTTGTTCGGGCCAACAAAAACAGTTTCCTTGCTTTCGAAATCAACGGACACATCATTCAGGCGCCGAAAATTTCGAATGGATATACTACCTAGACGCATCCAGTCCCCCTGTAAGCTGCGAAGATGATAGCAATCATTGGTTGTGTTCGGGAAGGTAAATTCGTCGCCGGTTGACACAAAACTGATGCTCGCAACGGCGCGAATGTCACCAAGCTGACAAAAGCAAGACAACTGCGTCACCCATCCAAACCCACCTTATGAGGCAGGGCTTGTCTACCGTGAAAGGGGCAGTCCAATGCGTCGCTCCCTAGGTGTAGAATTTCGGGAGGACCGAACCATGGCAACGAGGGATGTCCCCTTATTTGCATTCATTGCCATGAAGCCGCCAGTCCGTTCCCGGCCCATCACGTGGAGTGCTTCGAAAAGTAATCCGTGTATTCTGCAGCGTAGTCGCCTGCACATCAACCTTGGCTTATGCCTTGCGGCCTCCCCAGCTCGGCTTCGCGTGTCGCAGGGGAGAACGGCCCTTCGGTCCGTCGCGCATTCGGCCATGCGGCCTCACCGCGGCGTCGCACCCGGCGTCCCGGTTTGCCCGCCTCGCGAGCACGTCTCTCCCTGGCCGCTCCGCCGGATTGCGCTCTGGTCTGTTTTGCGGGGCAAAACGATCCCGCCGCTGCATCCGTCTCCCGCGTCCGGTCGGGCCGTTTGCCTGCTCGTGTCGGGCAAACCTACCGTCAAAACACACACACATGAGCGTGGAAGCATATCCTCCGGATGGCCCCCAAATCAGCCCGCGTCAAGGATCGCAAAACTTTTCGGCGAGGACGGGGCCTGTGGCTTGGGGCGGTCCCGTGCGTGAGGGCGCGCATGTGTCAGTTGCTGCACGCGGAAAACTTTTGCGCCCGGCAAGCCGGCGGCTGCGCCGTCCCTGACCCGGGCAGATTCGGAAACCAGACATTCGGCCATGCCCCCACACTCACGTGGTGGCCTTGCAACCGAACACTGGAGACCAGACATGGCTTACGACACTGCGAACACCTACGAGACCATCGAGCTTTTCGGACTGACCGAGAAGGACGCCCACCTGCCGATCCCGGAAGATCACATCCTGAGCGACCACATCATCCGCGAGAGCTTCGAGGCTTTGCTCGGTCAGCTGCGCGGGACCGGGCTTGAAGCAGAGATCGAACCGCTGGCCCATGGGCTCGCCACGATCCTGCAGCGCCGCAAGGTGGCGCTTGGCAAGGAGGTCGACCACACCGCCGACAAGATCGGCGCGCTGGCAAAATCCCACGACGGATCGGAGATCGCCGAGACCGCGCTCGACGAGGCGCAGGCGCGCTTTCTGCAGCTGCGCGAGATTGTCAGCGCTATCGAGGTGATGAGCGAGGCGGCGGCGGAATGCTACGAGATCGAGACGGGCCACGCCTTCATCCCGGCAGCCGGGTCGCGCGCAAGCGTCCGGGCGCAGGAGACCGGGGCGGTCTTCGAGGCACGGCAGCTCCTGGAGCAGCACGACCGTGAAACCGCCGAGAAGTCGAAAGTCGCGGGGGTGCCCCTGATCGTCTCAGGCGCCACCGACTGGACCGATGTCGATGTGATCTTCAACACGCTCGACAAGGTTCGCGAACGGATCAAGCAGAACCGCAACCAGGAGATCTTCCTCTGCCACAAGGGCGGCAAGCACGGGGCAGAGATGATTGCGGCCCGGTGGGCCCGAGCACGCGGGATAGCACAGGCGCGCTTCGATCCGCGCTGGTCCGCGCATGGGCGGGCGGCACCGTTCAAGTGCAACGACGAAATGCTGGACGACAAGTTCGCGGCGACGGGGGTTGTACTCTTCGGCGGCAACGGAGTCGCGCTGAACCTCGGGCAGAAGGCGGAAGCGAAAGGTCTGACGGTCATGCGGGTTGCGGACCCGGCGAAGAAGGCGTCGCAGAATTGAAGAGAGGGGGTCGCGCTTGGCGCGGCCCTTTCGTCATGTCTCATGGTGCGTGCGGTCGGTCACGCGTGATCGGCAGCTCGTGGCGTCCAGTACCGTTATCCCTCTACCCGGTCCGTCAGAGTGCGGCCCATCCGCATCGGTACGGGCTGGGGATGGTGCGCACCTCACGCACATCGTTCGCAGCACAAGACGCAAGGGGTCGAGCCGTCGCACTTTAGGCTGAAGCCCTGCACGTCCCTCGGGGCGTGTTTCGGAACATCGAACCCACGCGGGCGGGCTCCGTGAGCACCCCGGCCAGGAGCGGCGGGACGAGGACGCAGATGACGGCGTCGGCGTGATGTAAGGGGTCATCCGGATCACTCCTTTTTGCTCATCGATGTGGATCGCACGGGGTCGGCCCGTCCGTGCCCTCAGCTCACGCTTCGGCAAGCACAAATACGGCTTCCACGGCAAAGCCGCGGACCCTCCGCATTTGCGCTTGCGACCGAGCCTCTTGCCCCCGTGCCGGGTGATCCCCATCGCAACAAGGAGTAACCCAAATGACCAACCACTACGTCGCAACCGTCCCCGTCAAGTTCACCGATACCGATGGCCAGGAGCGCACCCGCTTTCAGCGCGTGGGCGCTATGTTCCGCAACACCCGCAACGGGGACGGCTCGGAGTTCTTCAGCCTCAAGCTCGACTTCCCGGTCGCGGTCTCGGAGCTGGTGATGTTCCCGCCGAGCGCGAAAGATCCCCAGGACTGAATCCTCTGACGAGGATGGGCCGCCCCAGGACGATCTTGGGGCGGCCCGATCCCTGTTCCAGGGATGCCGGTTCCGGCGCGGGTGATCGCCGGCAGCGACCTCGCCTTGGTGCCGGTCCCTGCGCGTTCAACGGACGCACTCCCCCCGGAATGATCAGGCCGCGACAGACCGGCCAGTCAGCCTCAAGGGGGCCATCCGCAAAAACCTATCGGCCAGGGCCTCCCGGTTTTTGCGGCAGAGATTTGGCAAGCCAAATCTGGCCCTCCTTGACCCTGCCTGTCCGCCCTGTCGGTGGGGTTTGCGCCCGCCCGCGGTTCCGTCCGAACACTTGGCGTTCGGCCAGACCCTCGGGCGGGGCTGGCGGACGGGACCCCTAGGACAGGTGGGTCGCCCGGTGGTGAGGGCGGCAGAGCCGCGTCCCTGCGGGCCGCGGCGTGAAGCGGACACCAAGGCTGCCTGAGCCTGAATGCGACGTAAGTATATAATTGACAGCTTGGTATATTATCGTAAGGTAGGGGCAGCCTTGGTGGAAGGTGGCAGGAAATAGGGGGTCTTTCTTCGCATGTCGCGCTCAAAACGTCTCACAGATGCGGACCGCATGGAGATCGTTCGCGAAGCTGCGGAAGGCGTTTCCACTTCAGTGCTGGCAGAACGGTTTGGCGTGTCGGTGCGGGCGATCCAGTACACGCTCAAAGCCGATGCCGAGCGCCAGACGGATGCCGCAATTCCGGTCTCAGCGGTCAGTGTGAAGGTCACGGCTGCGGAGCTTGCGGCGCTCGACGAGGTGCTGGCCGAGGCCGGAATCGAAAGCCGGGCCGAAGGGCTGCGGCGGCTCATTCAGGCGGCAGGCGGGGTGTTCGTTCCGGACGCGCAGATGGCAGCCGAGATGGCGCGTTACCGCGCTTCACTGCACGAGGTCGGCAATGGGGTCGCGCAGATTGCCAAGCAGATGACGCAGGCCAACCGGCGGGGGCAGGGGGCCGTGGGGGGCACGAGTGCCGAGTTCACCGAATTGCGCCTCGCGCAGATGCGCGGGCTGGCGCGGTTCATTCTGGATTCCGCGGACGAGATCGATCTGCTTCTGCGCCGCCGTCGAGACGCGATGCAGCTGCAGGCCACGGCCGCGCTGAGGGAGTTTGCCCATGCGGCTGAATGATGCTGTCGACGCCGTCACGGGCGAGGTCTTCCGAGACGGCTGGAGCCGGATCCGGGGCTCGATGCAGGGGCTGCATGTCGCCAAGCAGACCCAGCTTGTGCGCGCGGCAGCAGGGCACCGGCCGGCGGTCTTCAAGGCGATCCGGGGCGGGGGCACGCATACCAAATCGCAGCTCGCAAACCAGCTCGATTACCTCACCACCAAGTCCACCCATATCGTCGACAGTAGCGGGTTTCTGGATGGCAAGGCGAAGCTCGAGGCGGGTGACATCAAGGACCTCACAGAGCGCTTTGCCAAGCGGTGGGATGCGGGCTTCAAGCCGAAGCTCGGGCAGACAACACATATGCTCATGTCCTTCCCGATCGGCACGCGTGGAGAGGATGTGCGCGACATCGCGACCGATGTGGCCGAGCGGTTCTTCCAGACCGACGCGGGGCATTTCGATTACATCATCGCGGTGCATGAGGACCGAGATCACCCCCATGCGCATCTGGTGCTGAACCGCCGCTCGCAGGAAGGTGAGTTCTTCTTTCTGGGGCGCAACCATCGCTTCAACTATGACGACTTCCGCCTCGCCATGGTCGAGGAGGCCGAGAAGTACGGTGTGCGGCTGGAAGCCACGCGGCGGGTGGATCGCGGGGTTGTGCATTACCCAGCCCGGACCAGCGAGGTTTATGCGGCGAAAGAAGAGGGTCGCGCGCCCCGCGAGCGCGAGCGTGTGGGGACAGACCTGACCCGGACGCTGGCGGAGATCGCCAACACCAGAACCGTCTACCATTCGCTGGCCACAGAGGCCTCCCGGGAGGCCCGCGAAGACATCGCCGCGGCGCTCTTCCGCGCGGGCGAGGTGTTGGCCCATGGCGGGCAGGTGGACCGAACAGGAGATGTGTATATGGCCGAGGATCAAAGCTTCGAGGATCTCAGAAGCCTCTATGCGGAAAAGCTCGCGCGGGTGCAGGGCATGATCGCCGAGAAGTCTGACGCGGAACGTCCCGTGCTGGAAAAACGCCTCATCGAGATCCAGGCGCAGGTCCAGCACATGCAGCCCTTGGGGCTGCGCTCGGGCTCGCTATCAGAGGCCCCCTCGGAGGGGGGGATCTATTCTGAAGCCAATATCGACGCCAGCCAGCGCGAGCGACTGGCCGAGCCCGACTTGAGATCGCGCATTGACGTAGCACTACGGGGCACGGGGATCAGCACATCGGAAGTGGTGGCCCGGATCGAGACGGGCGCCTCAAATGCAGCGCTTGAGCATCAATGGATCGCCAATGATCTCTCCAAGGTGGCCGAGGCGCGCGATCTGAACCTCGAACGCCGCGCCGATCTGGAACAGGCCCGCGACATTCTCAACGATGTGCACGTCGAACTTGGCACGATGCTGGAACAGGAGAAGGTGCTGCGCCGGGATGGTGTCATGGAAGCGGAACCGATCAGCGAGCGGTTCCATTATCACCGGGACGCGGTCCGGGCGATGGAAGGGACAATCCGTCAGGAGATGCGCGCAGAGGGCCTGACAGCGCAGCAGGTGGAGGACCGGGACTGGGAAGTGGTCTCGCGGGCGGAGCGTCGGATCGAGACGGAGCAGCGCGCGTATCTCGAGGCACACCCGGACTTGCTCGCACGTCCCGGCGATGTGATCGACCGGTCTGAGCCTTACAGGGAGACCATCACCGATGCGGCCCGCGCCAGCGAGATCACCCGCGAGGTCGACCGCATCATGGAGGGACGCGACCTCCGCGTGCCGGTTGCAGATGCTGTCACGGATGACTTGCGCGCGCGCTATCCGGACATGCCGTCCCACCTCGCCCGCGGGCTTGGCGCGACCTATGCGGCCGTCGTCGAGAGCCGGGACACGGAGGTCATCAATCAGGTCCGCCGCGAAAACGAGTTGCGCGACAGGCTCGGGTCTGGCACGCGCGACGACATCCTCGCAACCCGCGATGAAACTGCGCCGCGGTCTGACAATGCCGACCGCCTCGCAGACGAGATTGCGCGTGTTCTGGACCATGAGCGGGCGGGGGAGTTGTCCGCGCCCTTCGAGAGCGAGGCGGAGCGGGACGCCTTCCGCGACGAGATCGCGCGGGTGCTTGATAACCGTCAACTTGAGCGGCTCACATCTGGCGATGCCGATGCGCTGGAAAAGGTTCTCGAGGACCGTCTCGACCGGCTCTATGTCGCCAAGGTCTACCTGCAATCGGATGCAGCGACGGCCAACACGGAGGCCTTGCGCCAGGTGGTCGATGATCTTGCCGACACCGAATATGAAAAGCACCGCCCGACAGACGTGGATGGCGAGACCGAGCGGGGCCAAGTCCATTGAGCGCCTCCATGGGAAAAGCGCGGATCGCCACAGGCGTCCTGCTGGTGACGCTGGTGACCGGGGCCATGGGCTATACCATCGCCTCGGCGGTGCTGACCTACCAGGATCTCGGCTTCGGGGCCGAGATCGACTTTGCATATATCGCGCAGAACTATCTGGCGATCCTGGACCGCCGCCCGGAGGATGCGCAACTTATTCACCTGATCATCGGCAGCTTCGCTGCCGCCGGCCTGATGCTGAGCCTCGCCCTCTCGGGGTCCGCCCTGACACGCTTTGGCCAGACCCATTGGCAGACCGCGCGCGAGATGAAGGCCAATGGGTTCTTCGGGGCGCCCGGCACCGGGTTCATCCTCGGCAAGCTGGGGCCGCCGGGCTCCCGCGCCAATTACATCTGCTCGAAGGTTTTCCCGCATGCGCTGATCGTGGCCCCCACCGGTCGCGGCAAGACTACGGGCTTCGTCATTCCGAACCTGCTGACCTGGCAAGGCTCCGCCGTGACGCTCGATGTGAAGGGCGAGTGTTTCGAGGCAACGGCCCGGCACCGCGCAGGCCAAGGCGACAAGGTCTATCGCTTTGCCCCCACCGATTGGGAGGGCAAGCGCACCCATCGCTACAACCCGCTCCTGCGCATCCATCAACTGAAAGATCCCGCGCGCCAGCAGATGGAACTGCAGCTCCTGGCGACGCTGTTCCTGCAGAGCGACAATGACCGGGTGCAGGGCCTCCTCAAGGGCGGGATCGATCTCTTCGTGGCGGCAGGGCTCTTGGCCTTCCAGCGCAAGCGCCCCACCTTGGGCGAAATCTATCGGATCGCCGCCTCGGGCGGGAACAAGCAGAAGGAATACTTCGCGCGCGGCCACGAGGTCGACAACAGGGCCGCCAAGCTGATCTTCACCCGGCTGGCCTCGACCAATAATGACACGCTGACCTCTTACGTCTCGCTCCTGATGACCTCGGGGCTCGATCAATGGCAGAACCCGGCCATCGATGAGGCGACGGCAGTCTCGGACTTTGATTTCCGCACGATCCGCAAGAAGCCTTTTTCGGTCTATCTCGTGGTCCAGCCGCTGATGGTGAAACCCCTCGCGCCGCTGATCCGGCTCTTCTTCTCCGATCTCCTCTCGGCGATGCAGGAAAAGGACCCCGGGCCGGATGAGCAGTGGCCAGTGATGATCATGCTCGACGAGTTCAATCGCTTGGGCAAGATGCCCATCGTGGTCGAGAGCATCGAGACCCTGCGCACCTATCGCGGGCATTTGGCTGTGGTCACGCAAACCATCCCCGCCCTCGATGAAATCTACGGCGAGAACACCCGCCGCGCCCTGCAGGGCAACGCGGGCGTGAAGCTCTACCTGACGCCTTCTGATGAGAAGACCGTCGAAGAGCTGAGCAAGGCGGTTGGCAAGACCACGAAGACCGTCATCACGCGCTCCCAGTCCATCGGCAAGAACCCCTTTGAAGGACGCAGCCAGTCCACCCGGACCGAAGAAAGCTCTCTCCTGCCCGAGGATGAGGCGCGCCGCCTGCCGCTCGACGAGATCGTCATGGTGATCGATGCCCAGATGCCGGTCCGCGCGAAGCGGATCCAATATTTTGACGATCGGCTGTTCAAGGCGATCCACGCGGCGCAGACGGGGGAGTTGCCGTTTCCGAAGCCGGGGGGAGGGGGGCCGCAGGGCACGCTGCCGCTGAGTGTGCGCGCCATGCCGATGACGCCGCCTTCGGACGGAGCAGGCGGACCCGACGCCGACGTTGAGGCCGCACGCCACGCTGCTGATGGCCAATCGTCAGGGCAAACCGATGTCACCCCAAAGAAGACTGCGCCTGTCGTTCAAGCCGTAATCGCCGAGGAACAGCGACAGATGGAAATGGATTTTGGGGGCCAGGTTGCGGATGCCGAGACAGTGGGCGTGGATGATGAGGCGCAGATGCGCTCTGCTGTCGATGGATTGGATGAAATGGAAGAGATGCTGCGAGAGGAGGAGGGTGGCAAAAAGCCAATTCACCGGTAGGGCGGTGGGCATGGTCTGACGGTCATAGAGGGCGGACAACGGCCATTCGCTGCAATTCGCGTGTATGACAGCTATTCCACCGAGCTTTCTGATTACTCTGACTTGGTCTGTCCCGCACTAAGGACGTCGAGCAGGGGGCAATCTGGTGTGTCCGAGCCGGTGCAGCGTGCGATTGTCTGAGCGAGCACGGTCTCGATCACTTGGAGATCGCGGATCTTGTCGCGCACTACCTCGAGATGGTGGCGCCCCATCCGCTCGACCTCGGCACAAGTGTGGCTGCCGCGATCGACGAGAGATAGCAGCCCGCGGATCTCTTCCATAGTAAAGCCAAGGTCCCGCGCGCGCATCACGAAGTTCAGCCGCTCCACATGTGCCGTGCTGTAGCGGCGATGGCCCGATGCGGTGCGTGGCGGATCAGGCACCAGGCCGACATTTTCGTAATAACGGATCGTCTCGAGGTTGCAGCCGGTCAGCCTGGCCAGATCGGAGCGTTTGAGCTCGCTCGCGGGGGCGTGATCAGCCGACATGAAATTTCTCCTTGATCCTGTAGCTGCTACAGACCCTATCTTGTCAGTCATCGAACGACAACAGGGTGACACGATGACGATCGAGACGAACGATACCGAACGTTGGGAGGGCGACAGCCCCGACAGGACCGGATGGACCGCCACTGGCGCCGGGGTGCTCGGGGCGCTGGCGATGACCTCCTGCTGCATCCTGCCGCTGGTCCTGGTTAGCCTTGGCGTCACCGGGGTCTTCATCGGCCAACTTACAGCGCTCTACTCCTACAAGTGGATAACCCTCTCCTTCGCCTTGGCGGCGCTCGGCTATGGATTCTGGAAGGCTTACCGACCTGTGTCTGCCGAGGACTGTGGCACCGGGGTCTGCGCGCGCCCGGTGGATCGCGGCCTGATGCGCGGACTGCTTTGGGGTGCGCTGGCCGTGGTGCTGCTGGCCTTGGTCTTTCCCTATGTCGCGCCGCGCATCCTAACCTTCTGATATCGGAGCCCATCATGAGACAAGTGTTACTCGCTGCCATCCTCTGGATCTCGCCGACCGCGATCTTTGCAGCCGAAGCCGAGACCCGCCTGCACGTCACTGGTCTGACCTGCCCCTCGTGCAGCTATATCGTCGCCACTGCGCTCAAGCGCGTGGAGACTGTGGAGATCGCGGAATTCCTCGAGGGCGAGGCCGAGGATGGCGTTTACGTCCTGCACTATGACGATCTCGCCACCGACCCGGACCAGCTGATCGCCGCCGTCACCGGAGTGGGCTATGGAGCAACAGTGGCCCAGGAAGACGTCTCGTGAGCGAGCGCGAGACAAACCCCAAGGACGACCGCATGCTGAAATACGGGCTGATCGGCACCGTCCTGGTGGCGCTGTGCTGCTTCACCCCGGTCCTTGTGGTCCTGCTGGGCGCGGTCGGGCTCTCGGCCATGCTGGGCTGGCTCGACTTCGTGCTCCTGCCGGCGCTGGCAGTGTTCATCGGCATCACCATTTTTGCGCTCTGGCGGCGCCAACGCACGAATTGAAGAGAGAATGATATGAAAGATTGCTGCACTCCCAAGGGCGGTTACGATCTCGCTGTGATCGGCGCTGGTTCGGCCGGATTTTCGGCCGCCATTACCGCCGCCGAAGCCGGGGCTCGAGTCGCGCTGATCGGCGATGGGACGATTGGCGGGACCTGCGTGAACGTGGGCTGCGTGCCCTCCAAGGCCCTGATCCGCGCCGTGGAGGGCCTTCACCACGCCCGCGCCGCCAATCGGTTTGACGGCATCAGTGCCGAAGCCAGCGTGACTGATTGGACTGCGACGGTTGCGCAAAAGCAGGCGCTCGTTGAGGAGTTGCGCGCGGCAAAATACGCCGACGTGCTGCCTCGGCACGAGAACGTGGACTACATCGAAGGTCGCGCCCGGTTCGACGGCAAAGGCAGTCTTACCGTAGACGACGCGGCGTTCCCGGCAGCGAAGATCGTTATCGCCACCGGATCGCGTCCCCACGCGCCCGCGATCCCCGGCATTCAGGATATCGGCGCCCTCGACAGCACGTCGGCGCTGGAACTCACCGTTCTACCCGCCTCAATGCTGGTCCTCGGTGCGGGCTATATCGGCGTGGAGTTTGCGCAGCTCTTCGCCCGTGCCGGTGTCGCGGTGACGCTGGTCAGCCGCCGCGGTGTGCTGCCCGAGGCCGAACCCGAGATTTCCGAAGCACTGGAGGGCTACCTCGCTTCCGAGGGTATTCGCTTGGCGCGGGTCGCCGGCTACGAGAGCGTGGTGCGCGACGGCGACGGCCTACGTTTGACCGGTAACGGGGGTGAGAACTTCATCGCCGAGCGACTGGTGCTTGCCACCGGGCGGGTGCCGAACAGTGATGGCTTGAACCTCGGCGCGGCCGGGATCGTGACCGGCGCGCGCGGCGGCATCGTGGTGGACGCGCAGATGCGCACCACCAACTCGAACGTCTGGGCCGCTGGCGATGTCACAGGGCGCAACCAGTTCGTCTATATGGCGGCCTACGGCGCCAAGCTCGCCGCCCGGAACGCGGTGGCGGGAGAGGCACGCAGCTACGACAACAGCACGATGCCCTGGGTCGTGTTCTCCGATCCGCAGGTGGCGGGCGTGGGACTGAGCGAGGCACAGGCCCGCGCCGCTGGACACGAGGTCCTCACCTCGGTCCTGCCGCTCGACGCAGTCCCCCGCGCGCTTGCCGCCCGCGACACGCGCGGTCTGATCAAGCTGGTGGCCGAGGCAGGCAGCAAACGCCTGCTGGGGGCGCAGATCCTCGCCCCCGAGGGCGCAGACAGCATCCAGACCGCAGCGATGGCGCTGAAAGCCGGGCTCACCTACGAGGAGTTGGGCGATACCATCATGCCCTATCTCACGACAGTGGAAGGGCTGAAGCTTGCGGCCCAGACCTTCGAGAAGGACGTGGCCGCTCTCAGTTGCTGCGCTGGGTGAAGGCATGAGCGGAAAATCGAAGCGCGACCTCCTCGGTTCGACTCTCGGCGCCGCTCTTGCCTGGTGGTTGCCGATAGGTGCCATGGTGCTGGCGATTCCACTGCCCGATGGACCCAAGATGGGGATCTGGTTGCTGGCATTGGTGTGGATGGGAAGTGCCTGCCTGTTCAATGCCCGGCGCTGTGGCCGGGTCCATTGCCGCTACACCGGGCCCTTCCTGCTGGCGATGACGCTTCCTGTGCTGGGCCATGGCACGGGGCTGGTGCCGCTCGGAGAGGACGGCTGGCGTTGGCTCGGCATTGCGACGGGTGGAGGCACTATGGCGATCTGGGGGCTGAGTGAACGATTGATGGGTCGCTATCGTTGAACGCGTAAGCGGCCCCAGACTGACAAGCATGAACGAGGAGCACATATGACCGAGACACTCGACCTGATCGTCATCGGCGCCGGCATGGCCGGGATCAACGCCGCGAAAAAATGCAGCCAGGCGGGTTGGTCCGTCGCCATCGTCGACGAGCTGCCTTATGGCGGCACCTGCGCACTCCGGGGCTGCGACCCGAAGAAGATGCTGCGCGCCGGCGCCGAGGCGGTGGAGGCCGTGCGGCTGCTCGAAGGCAAGGGCGTCGCAGGAGAGACCAGGATCGATTGGCCCACGCTGATGAAGCACAAGGAGAGCTTCACCGACCCGGTGCCCGAGAGCATGGAAAGTGCGCTGACAGAGGCCGGGGTGAAAACGCTACATGGCCGCGCGCGCTTCACCGCCGAGGACCGGATCGAGATCGACGGCTACGGCGAGATCGCCTTTCGCCGCGCACTGATTGCTACGGGCGCAAAGCCGAGGCCGCTGAAATTTCCCGGTGCCGAGCGACTGATCGACAGCACCGATTTCCTGAACCTCGCCGAACTGCCGCGCCGGATCGCCTTTGTCGGTGGCGGCTACATCTCCTTCGAATTCGCCCATATCGCCGCGCTGGCGGGAGCTGAGGTGACAATCCTCGACCGCGGCGCACGCCAGTTGAAGATGTTTGACCCCGAACTCGTAAAGATGTTGCTCGAACGGAGCCGCGAAGCCGGGATTAAGATCGCGGCCGAGGCCGAAATGGAACGGATCGAGGACGCGAATGGGGCGCGCCGGGTGCTCTACCGCAGGGCCGGTCAGAGCCATTCCATCGAAGCCGATCTCGTCGTTCACGGTGCAGGTAGGGTGCCTGCCATCGACCATCTTGACCTTGCGGCTGCCGATATCGAAACCGAGCACGGTGGCGTGAAGGTCATGCCTTGGCTGCAATCTCCGTCGAACCCACGCATCTATGCGGCCGGAGACGCTGCCGCCTCGCCAGGAAAGCCGCTGACCCCGGTAGCTGTGTTCGAAGGTAAGATCGCCGCCTCCAACATGCTGAAGGGCAAGCGGACTGAACCCGACTACACTGGAGTGCCGAGCGTGGTGTTCACCATACCCGAGCTGGCGCGGGTCGGGTTGCTCGAGGAAGAGGCGCGAGAGGTGGGTGATGTGGAGGTGAGCTTCACCGACACCTCGGGCTGGTTCTCGCAGAAGCGCATCGGTGAAACACATGCCGGTGCGAAGATTATCACCGGCAAGGATGGCAAGATCCTCGGAGCCCACATGTTCGGCCCGGAGTATGCCGAGCTGATCAACGTCTTCTCGCTGGCGATCAAGCTGGGGCTGACGGCGGCGCAGGTGAAAGCGATGCCTGCCGCTTACCCGACAGGGGCTTCTGACTTGGGGTCAATGTTCTGATGGTGCAACGGCTTTCCGTTGCGCACTCCTTCATGTTAGTAACACCCCGGAACCGGACCTTCGCGACTCGATATGTGAAGGTCCGCTACGGGCCGTCACCGTCGGCCAAGTCGACCCAGTCTCGCCAGCTGCGCCAGCATTTTTGACCCCGAGTCTGCGGATCCTGCGCCTCCTGCGGAACCCGTCTGCCCCATGCCCTGCCTCACGGGCATCTGCTGCACGCCGAAGAACTGCCGCGCCCTGAGGGCTGCGTATTCTGCGCCACTTGCGCCTCCGATCAGGTAGCGATTGTAGGCCTGCTGGCTTCCCATGGCGGCGCGGGCAAAGCTGTAGCCGCCGCCGAGACCACCGGAGAGGGCGGGCATCATAATGTTTCCGGAGATCGCGCGGACGATGAAGGGCGTGGCAATGATGAAGCCCTTGGCCATGAGCACCATCATGAAGAAGGGAATGAGCGCGCCGATGTTTGAGGCTCCCTCCGGGTCGCCGAGTTCGCCGATGAGGGCAGAGGAGACACCCGTGATTGTCGCGAACACACCGGCCACGACTATGGGGTAGAGCGCGAAGGAGACCAGCGCCGACAGCCAGCGCGCGAAATAGTCCTTGGTGACCTCGAAGAGGGTCAGGAAAATCATCACCGGTGCGATCCCGATCAGAAGTGCGATCATCAGGCGGGATGCCACGAGGATGAAGGCGGCCAGCCCGCCGAGGATCGAGAGCAAGAGGACCCCGACAATGTCGAGCATGGCCCCTGCCATCCAGTTCAGCTCGGACCCAGCGGCGTTGAGATAGTCCCCTAGTTCCGCGATTAGCCGGTCAAACTCTTCTGCGAAAGTGCCAGAAGGGCCGGGAGTTCCACCACCAACGGAAGCAACCAGCGCACCCGCAATGCTGTCGATCCCGGCCAGGATGGCGGAGGAGAGGGCGTTGAACTGCACCCAGTTGGTTGCAAATATCCCGATGAGCCCGATCTTGACCGCGAGCCAGAATGCCGTGCGTCCGTCCATCGCCTTGTACTGGTAGACCATGTTCAGGAAAACGAGAACCACCACCAGCGTTGTTCCCAGCACCAGAAGCGTGCCAACCGTTGCCGCAACCGATCCGAACTGGGTTTCTGCGGCGGTGTCGAGATAGCCCTGGGAGGTTTCAACGAAGTAGGTGACGACACTCATCGCGGGGCTGCCTTACCAATTACCTGCGGCGTCGCAGATGGCCTTGGCGGCAGTTCGGGCGGCGTTGGCGCGGCGGTTGTAGGCGTCGGAGGCTTCGAGCATTTCCCATCGTTCGTCGCTCGCGTAGCTCTCCCGAAACACCGCTTCGGCAGCGTCCCAGGACGGGAACCGGATTTCGCAGGCGCAGCTGACGGTCTCGACAATCCGCTCGAGGTTCTGGGCGCGGTAGATGTCCTGAACCAGAACTCGCTGATAAGATTGGCGCAGGGGGATCTCCTGCATCCACACGGGTTCAGCGGGCCGGTCTGGACAGACGTCGAAACTGCGCTCGAGGGTCGGCACGAGATTGCGCTCAGCGAAGCCGGGTGCCGACGTCAGGCCCAGGACCAGCGCAGTCAGTACGAGGGTACAGCTCGCCTGCCTCATGCCGTGGATCCGGTGGCTGTGGTTTCACGCTTCAGGAAGACCGTGTGTCCCACATTGGCGAATTCCGAGGAGCTGATCGACACCACCTCCCAGCCTTTCGCACCTTTGGCATTCAGGCTGGCCTGCATGTCGGCAAGGCTGGCTTTGCGGGTCATGGGAAAGGACAGAATATCGTATTCAAATGTCTTCATTGGGAAATTCCAATCTCAGTTGCGCCGGGGAGGTAGAATTCTGTGATGCCGCGTTTGCCGTCATGGCGGCCGGCCTGGATGATCACGTCGATGGAGTTCTCGATGTACTGGATCATGTCGGCATAGGTCATCGGGATTTCGGTCTTCAGCGCCGCGATCGCGAGCCGCTGCACGGCCAATTGCGGGGTTTCGGCATGCAGCGTGGTCATCGAGCCTCCATGGCCGGTGTTGATGGCTTCCAGAAAGGTCATGGCCTCCTTGCCGCGCACCTCGCCCAGGATGATCCGGTCGGGGCGCATGCGCAGCGTGGCGGTGAGAAGCACATCGGCGGTCTGGAATTCCGCATCGCGATTGGCGATCAGGGTCACAGCATTGGGCTGCGTCGGTAGAAGCTCGGCGGCTTCTTCGATGGTGACGATGCGTTCCTCAGACGGGACATGGGAGAGGATCTTTCGCGCAGCGACGGTCTTGCCGGTCGAGGTGCCGCCCGAGACGATCATGTTGAGCTTGTTCTCGACACAGAAGGCGAGGGCGTCATCGATCAAACCGGAGGCCACGACCTCGCGCAGCTCGCGCGTTTTCTCGAGGCGCAGTTCTTCGAGCTTGCGTTCCTTACCGAAGAGAAAGTCGAGTTCGATGCCCTTGAGCGGCAGGCTGGAAAAGAACCGCAGGCTGATCGACGAGGCCGAGAGCACGGCGGGCGGGGTGATGACCTGTGCGCGGATCGGGCGCCCCTTGTAGGTGATCGAGACCGAGACGATGGGGCGGTCCTTGCTCATCGTGGTATTGGCCGAGGAGGCGATCTGGTTGCCGAGGTCCCTGACCTGAACGCCCGTCAGCCTTTGATCCAGCGCGCGCATGAAGTGATCGCCCTGGAATTCGCCCCAACAGGTCCCGTCGGGGTTGATACAGATCTCGATGACATCGTCGCGGGCGGCGGCGTCGATCCGGTCAAGGGATGTCTCGAGATAGCTGAGCGACATCGGGCTAGAAGATCTCCAGATCGCGGTCGACCATGACGGTGACGCGCGCGCCTTGGTCGACATAGATGACGGGGCCGATGGAGAGGTAATCGCCAATGACGCTGTCCGTGGCATCTGCCAGATCATCGCCAACGTCTTCGAGAACGTCGGCGGCAGTCTCATCCTGGACCTCGGAGGCGGCGGCACTTGGCGCGGCCGAAATCAGCGAGATCAGGGCGGCCGACCCGAAACGCTCGGCAAAACGCGTGTCCACGAAACCCGTGACGCCGGAGCGGCCAAGTTCATCGCCCCCGAAGGAGCTGATCTGGACGGTTTGGCCCGCGGGCAGGATGATCCGGTCCCAAGCGATCGTGACGCGGCGCTGCGCAATATCGACGCCAGCGCGGTAGCGCCCGACGAGACGGGATCCGCGGGGGATCAAGAGGCGCGCGCCATCGACGCTGTAGACATCCTCGGACACCACGGCACGGGTCTGGCCGGGCAGTGAGCTGTCGAGGGCGGTTTCCATGACGGCCTGGATCATGGTGCCCTGGATGATGGTGTTGGAAGGATTGGCGATCACCTCGGCCTGCGTCACGGTGGAGGGCAGCGCACCGTTCAGCACGAAATCCGTCACCTCGCCGAAGGTGCGTTCGGTCAGAGCCGTTTCATTCGCTCCTGAGGCACCGCCAAACGCGATGGTGGGCGAGGCGATGCGCCGCTCCTGGAAGGCGCGTTCCTCCGCGGCCCGGCGCTCCAGCTCGGCCATGCGCCGGGCTTCTTCCTCGCGGCGCAGTCGCTCTTGCTCGCGTGCGCGCAGCTCATCTTCCGTGGGGCCCGCTGGTGCGGGTTGCGGTCGGCTGGCCTCGAGTTGGGCCAATTCCAGATCCATGCGGAGTTGTTCAAGACTTCGATCCCGCGCCGTCAGTTCGTCCTGAAATCGTTGCTGTGCTGCTTCCGAGGCGGCTTGTAGCGCCGCGATCTGAGCAGTCAGCGCGTCAATTGCCTCTGCGGCGGCGGTGTCTTCCTCGACAACTGGTTCAGGGGCGTTGCGCAACTCCTCGATCTGGGCCTGCAGGGCGGTGATCTGCGCCAGAAGCTCCGCGTTGGGCTCGACGGGGTCTGGTCCGACGAACACAACCTCGGGCTCGGGCGGGGGCAAGGTCTCGATAGCGCCAAAGCCGTCCCCTTCGTTTTGGAAGACGTCCGGGGTGGCCGTCGGTAAGGCTTCCTCTTCGTCGGGCTGTGAGAGGAGATAAAGCAGGGCACCACCCACGCCGATGACGAGGATCACGATCAGCGCGAGAAGGGGCGACCGGCGCTGCGCCGCCGTGGGGGCGCGGGCACTGCCTTTCTCAAGGGCGGCGAGGCGTTTTTCCAGCTCGGTGTTCCCGGTATCGCTCATGAGGTGGCCTCCGCGGGCGCGATCGCCTCGATGCAGACCACCTCTTCGCCAAGTCGCAGGATCCATTGGCGGTTCACGCCGCTGACGCGGATCACGCCGTCTTCAGGGGTTTGCGTGTTGACCGTGCGTTCACGGCCGCCCGCGTAGCGGAAGATCGCTGGCACAGGTGCGTTTCTCGGAAACGCGAAATACGTGAACGTCCCGTCATCCCAGATGCGCGTTGGCGTGAACTCGGTCCGCGCGCTGGCGCCGTAATTGTAGTTTGGTGCTTGGGCGGCGATGGCCCGGGTCGGGCGCGCAGCGTCATCAGGATAGCGGAACTGCACCACGTAGAAGGTTGGGCTGCGGACCTCCTCGACGTTGAAGTAGTAGCTCCGGCGGTTCGTATAGACTGTCACATTGGTATGCACCCCGCGCGCGACGGGCTTGATCGCGAAGGCCTGACCGCCCGGGACGCCGTCGATCTCGAAGCCCTCGGTGTCGCCCGCGATGATCGAGCGGATGCTTTCGCCGATCCCGAACTCGATGGTGGTCACATGGGTGAGTGACACGCTGAGACGGTAGACCTGACCCTCCTGGTAGGTGGCCAAGCGCACCCGGCTGTCGTTGGGACCGCCACGCGGGATGGCTTCGGCGGCGACCAACCCCGGCAACAAAACGATAAGGACAACAAATGCAATTCGTACGGGAAACAAGATCAGTTCTCCAATCTGTCGGAGCGGATGGAATATTCGAGGACGGTGAAGCCGAATGGATTGGTCCAGACCTCATCGATGGAGCGGCGGGTCTCCGGGCGGAACTCGAAGAGAAGCGTCGCAGTGAAGAGGCCGGTCTGGGTGCCGTTAATGGACGTCAGGCGCTTGCGCAGGCGGACCGTCGCGCGGTTGGTTCCGATCCGGTTGATGCTGAGGATTTCCACGTCGAGCCGAGCATTGGGGCCATAGACGGTCGGCGGATAGTTTTCATTTGCGCTGTTCCAGATCTGGCGCAGCCCGCTCTCGGCAGCTCCGTCCGAGCGGCGCAGGACGCTGCGGATGCGCAGATCGTTGTCGAGCTGGTTATAGACCTCCCGGTCGGCCACATAGCGGAACACCTCCGCCTCGATGATCGCCTGGTTGGCGGTCACCGAGGAGGCGCCCACCGAGGCTTCGGGGAGTGCAAAGCCGGTGGCGGGATCATAGGGGACAACGACGGGGGGCGGATCGACATCGAGGATCGCGACTGCTGCTGCGCTCAGACAGCCGATGATGCCGAAGACAAGACCTGCCAGACCAAGGCGTTGCCAGAGCCGTTCGCGGCGCAAGGCACCGTAGACCAGTTCTTCCTCGATGATTTCTTGTTCAGTCGCCACCCGTCATGCCCTCGCGATCACTCGGCCCGGAGGTCCGGTAACGTGAAATCCATGAAGCGCTGCTCTTCGGCGATGGTGGCGGCATCGATCACGCCGCCTGTGCCATCGCCTACGGTCTGGATGGCTTCGAGTTGCCACATGGCGACCAGCGCAATGGCGAGCTCCGCGGTCACGCGCGTGTTGAGATCGATGCTTTGCTTGAGCTCTTCCATGTCGTCGATGAGCCCGACAAGGCGGTCTACCCGCTCGAGCGACTGGCCGGCATCTTCATAGCTGTTCTGGGCGGCGGCTGAGACGAGTGCGCCGGTTGTTGCCTGCGTGGCCACACGGTTGGCCCCGGGATTGCCGCTGGTGGCCATTTCCGAGAGCGTGTCTTCATCGAAGCCGAGATCGGCCAGCACCCGGTCCATCTGGGTTTCGATCTCGCCTGCACCGGAGCCCGACAGACCTGAGAAGTCACCCGTCTTGATGGCCTCGATGGTGGCGAGGATGTCTCCGAACTCCTGGTCGAGCAGTCCGTTCAACTCGTCTTCCATTTCCGTGCGGATGATTTCTGGAAGCTCGGCAAGTCGGGTGAGCGCTTCATAGGTTCTTTGCAGCTCCGCGAGTTGATCCGTGAGAAGGCCGAGCTGTTCGCGGAGCTGCGTCAGCTGCTCGTTTTGCAGGATCTCGTCTTCGATCATCTGCCGGAGCTGCTGGATGTTTTGCGCGATGTTCTGGGTGTCGACGACGGGCACGCCCTGCGCCGCGGCAGGGGAGAGGGCTCCCAGATGCAGGCCAATCCCAAGCGTTGCGGCCAAGGCCGCTCTCAGAAACTTCCGTCCCATCATTCAATCTCCCTGATCGTAAAATCCATGAACGCGCCTTCGGCCATGCGGGCGCTGGCCTGGGCCAGCTCCTCGGCAGAGAGGACTCGGGTGCGGGCCGCCTGAAGCCGGATGCGTGCAGCGACGAGGCGCACGAGTTCGGCGCGGGCATAGGTGTTGAGCGCGATGCTTTCTTGCACGTCTTCCGTCTCGGAAATCCGCTCGACGATGTCCGCAATACGGAAGGCGGCTTGCCTGATCGCGGCGGGTGAGTTGTTACCATAGAAGGCCGCGCCGTGCCCGGTGATTGAGAGGTTGGCATTGGCCAGAAGCGCGGGGTCGATCGTGCCAAGCGCTTCGATCCCGCCGATACGGCTCAGGTAGAGATTGTAGCGTTCGGGAATGACCTGAACGTAATGCTGGGTTTCGGCAAAGGGCGGCACGCCGCCATACTCGAACACCCGGCCGGGTCCGGCGTTATAGGCCGCGAGCGCGTTGATGATGTTGCCATCGAATGTGTTGAGCTGGGTCGCGAGATAGCGCGCGCCGCCATGCACCTGCAGGTAAGGGCTGTCATAGTAATCCGGGTTGATGCCGAGATCGCTGGCGGTGCCGGGCATGATCTGGGTGAGGCCATAGGCGCCGACGGGAGACCGTGCCCCAATGGTGAAACGGCTTTCCTGCCAGATGAGCGCTTGCAGCAACGCGCGCCATTGGACGGGTGAGAGACCAGCGCGGCCGACACCCGCAAAGTCGCTGGTTTCCTGGGCGACGCGGATGATGAGCTGCTCGATGTTCTCGGCGGCGTCGCCGAACATCTGCGCACCGCCGGGATTGGGGTCGATGTCGGCATTGCCATAGACCGCCTCGACTGACCGGGCCGGATACCCGCTGCCGCTTTCCAGCCCCGAGACCATAGCCGGCAAGCCCTGACCGCCGAAGCTGGTCTGGGCATCGAGGATGCGTTGCAGGGTTGCCAGCTGTTCGCGCTCGATCTCCGCGATGAGTTCGCGCACGGCGAGCTTGTCGGCCTGAACGGCCAAGTCAGCCTCGCGATCACCGGTCTCGACGATGTCACGCGAGGTCAGCCCACTGTCATTGGTCGGCACACCTTGAGACAAGGCGAGACCAGGCAGCAGGCAAAACGCGAGGATATGAGGCAGGCTAGACTTCAATGTCGCCCTCCGGCGCATCTAGAGGCGTGAAGGTGCAATCAGGCGCGACAGGGGCTGTCGAGGCCAGGAAGGTGAAGCAGTTTGCCTGCGGTTCGCGATACTGCGCACAGGAAGCGAGCAGGCCGAGTGCTGTCAGGGACAAGAGAATACGGATCATGAAAGCCTCCAGAAGTCCGGGCGGGTGCGATAATCGGCGCCAACGTGCGCTTCGCCCTTTTCCATGCCGCCAAGGATGGTGAGATTGGGTCCAAGCGCGCTCAGATCGGCATCGACGACGATCGAGCCCTGATCGTCACGGATGAGCGCCAAGCGGCTGTTGCTGCCCGTGTTGAGAAGGACGTCGAGCTCCTTCTCCGTGAGGTTCAGCATGGCGTAGTCCGCAGGCTGCGCGCGGATATTGGGCAGCAGGATCTGCGTCGGCACGGCCTCGACGATGGTCTTGCCGGTCCGGGTGCGCTCGAGCTGGCTTGCGTATTGCGTCATCATCACCGCGACGGTGTTCTGCTTGCGCGCAGTCACGAGCCAGTTCGACAACCGTTCGGCGAAATATGCGTTGTCGAGCGCCTTCCAGGCCTCGTCGATCACGATGATTGTGGGGCGACGATCCTCGATCTCGCGCTCGACCCGGCGGAAAAGATAGGATAGGACCGCCATGCGTTCTTTCTCGGCCTCGCTGTCGAGAATGCCGGTGAGATCGAACCCGACCACTTCGCCTTCGAGCGAGAACGTATCTTCCAGCGTCTGGCCGAAGATCCACCCATAGCGGCCGTCTTCGGTCCACTCAAACAGGCGCTGGTGCAGATCGCCGCCATCATCGGTGGACACAAAAAGCGATGCGAAATCCCGCCAGTTCCGCAGGGCCGGATTGGAGGCCTGCGCGTTCTGGCGCACCACTTCCTGGATGCGGTTGGTCTGTGCCGGGGTCAGGGGCTTGTCGGCGCGGTAGAGCAGCGTGGTGAGCCAGTCCGAGAGCCAGGCGGTGCCGCGTGCATCGGTTTCGGTCCAGAGCGGGTTGAGACCCGTAGGCTGACCGGCGTTCAGGGACGCGTAACGCCCGCCATTGGCGCGGACCGCCATCTCCATACCATTACGGTAATCGAAGACGAAGATCCGTGCGCCTGCGCGACGGGCCTGGGTCATCAGGAAGGCCGACAACACCGATTTACCCGACCCGGGCCGTCCCATGATCAGGGTATGCCCGCTGGTCGGTTCTTTGTCGGGCGAACCTTGCTCGTGATAGGAAAACCGGTAGGCGCTCTGCTCCGGCGTGGGCAAATAGGTGACGACCCGGCCCCATGGGGTTTTCGCGGCGGGTTTGCCGAGCTGTGTCCGGTGAAAGGCCGCAAAATCCGCGAAGTTGCGATTGGTGACGGCGCTGGCACGGACGCGCTTGGGCTGGTTGCCGGGATGCTGGCTCAAGTAATGCGCCTTGGCCGCGACCCGCTCGCCGATCATCTTCACGCCTTCGGTTGCGGCGGCGTTCATGATCTCGGCGCTGAGGGTTTGCAGTTCTTCGAGCGTGTCGCAAAAGAGCGTCACGACCATGTGATGCTCGCCGAAGCTTTGGCGCTTGGCCTCGAGATCATCGGCGGCGATGTCGAGGGCTTCCAGGAGCGAGAGGGCCGCGTCCTGGCTGGCCTGCATCTGGCGCTTTTGCCGCTTGATGCGGCCCGCCATGAGGTTCGAATTGATCGGCGTGAAGGAGTGCGTCACGATCATGTCGACCGGCAGGTTCAGCATGTCGAACATGGTGCAGGAGGTGGCCTCAGCATATTCCCCGATGGTGAAACTCTTGCCGTAGCGATGGCCCACGACGCCTTCGGAAAGCTCGAAATGGTCTCCGTGAAACGTTACGCGGGTATTGGCGACGTTGAAGGACAAAAAGCCGTAGGTGTTGGCCGGGTAGAGCGGCAGCTCGGTGCCCGTGTTCAGCGCGCCCAAGAATCCCACCAACTCTCCCGATCCGGCTGAGAGCATGCGCGGCTTGAGCTCTGCGAGGCCGGACAGGAAGACGTTCACGGCCTCACCGAGGCGCTGCAGGCGTTTGCGGGTCTCCTCCTTCAGTCGGTCCGGCGCGCTGCGGCTGAGGAACGGCAGGAGGCTTTTCGGGGGCGGGCGGTGAATGACGGTGAGCGTCAGTGTTTTGTCGCGGAGCCCGCTGGTCTCGAGTTTCGCGCGCCAGCGCCGGTCAACCTCGCCTGCGAAGCTGTCCTCACGGATCGGGTCGAGATCAGGTTTGATGGCCTTGGAGACCTTGTGGACGTAATAGCTGAATTCCGGCCCGAGCTGCGCGACGATGCGGGCAAAGAGCGCCGTCACCTTGTCGAGATAGGCATCGTCCGTCGTGTAGCTGTTGATCCCCTCGAGCCGGATGCAGCGGAAGAGTTCGTTCACCCGGGTCCGCACGGTCTGGTCGTCGACGAGGCTCACATAGGGCAGCATATGCGCGAGGCGGGTCTCGCGCGCATACCAGTCCGGCGTCATCGTGCGGGCATCGAGCGCAGCATCACGGGCGTCATCACGGGGCATAGCTGTCCCCGCCATGGATGGACCTGTTGCGCGTGGGCGGTGTCTCCTGCAGGGCCGTCATCATCACGTCGATGAAACGCGGGTCCCAATCGGCGGCCTTCCACAGCACCGGATAGAGAAGGGTGGCCACGCCCAGCACCGCGATGTGCTGGACCCAGACGAACAAGAGCACCGAGCCAAAGAGCCAGACCATCGCGTACATGATGGGCAGGCCCAGAAGCTTCGGCGGGCGCACGAGGCCGAGAAAGAGAGGCGAGCGCTCAGCCACCGGCAAAGACCGCGGCAACGATGGTGGGGGCAGCCGCGACACCGGCGATGCCCACGAGGACCCAAAGCGCTTGGCGCAGGTCGATGATGTTGAAGAACCAGCTCAAGAAAACGCCGAGAACGGCAAGCGTCGCGATGACAACGCCAAGTGGGCCGGTCAGCGCATCCACGATGCCCTGTAACAGGCTCTGGATCGGGGAGAGATCAATGCTCTGGGCGAGGGCGGGTTCGGCAATCAGCAGGAATAGCGCCAGCGAGGCGACAAAGAGGTTTGAAATCTGTTTCATGAATTTGATCCTTCCAATCGGGCCGCGACGGCCATGACGCGGGCCACGTGGTTCTGGGTTTCTCGGTAGGGGGGAACGCCGCCATACTGGCGGACCGCATCGGGTCCGGCGTTGTAGGCAGCCAGCGCCAGGTGCGGATCGCCGAACGTCTCCAGCATTATCGCGAGGTAGCGGGCGGAGCCGTCGAGGTTCTGCAGCGGATCACGCGGGTCGACGCCCAGATCACGCGCCGTCGCTGGCATCAATTGACCAAGGCCAATGGCACCTGCACTTGAAATCGCATCCTGCCGGTAGGCGCTCTCAACCTCGATATTGGCCCGATAGAGAGCCAGCCAATCCGTCACGGAAAGCCCCGCGCGACGCAGGCCAGGATGGCCGGCATAGCGCAAGGCCGTGGTCTGAATCCCGGAGAGAACATCGGCGCGGGGCAGGGGAGTCATGCGGGCAAGGGCCGCGACTTGGACGCCCTCTTGCTCGGCCTCTACCTCGCCGAAGATCGCGATCCCATCGGAAGCCGAACTCTGACCAATCCCGTCATAGTAGTTTCGAGCAAAGCTGCTTTGGGAGCGGGACGGGATCAGGGAGCCGTCGCTCTCCATGACCAGGACCATTTGCGCTGAGGCAGGTGCTGCGACCAGCCAGAGGCAGACGAGGTTAGTTGTCAGCGGCCTTGTCTGACGAGGCTTTGTCTGACGGGGCGAGTTTATGCGTGCGGCTTGTGCCCGCCTCAAGCGGCAGGTCGACATGCGCAAAGCCAAGGCCAATGAAGAAAGACACCACGCCGGAGATCGTCTTGAACTCGCGGATCTTGATATCGTTGTAGGTCGTCCGTGTGCGGGCGGTGACGAGGAGCTTTTCCACCCCATCATCAGAGACAACGCGCATGATCCAGACCCCGTAATAGCTGGGGCCTTTCTTATGTGCCGACTCCTGGCACAGGATTTCTGCGCTATAGCCGCTTTCCACGAGCTCGCGGAACCTGGCTTCCGTAACCACATTTGGTGCTTCGATGTCCCAGTTCATGGCCCGGCTCACGCTTTCTCCAATGGCGCGACCCCAGGCATTCCTACTTGAAGCCCAGAGTTACGATAGTATATTATCAACCGCAAGATGTAATATCGTGCTTTGGCTGTAGTTTGGTTACGCAAACACTAGTCACGGCCAGTGTCCGCGATCAAGGAGATAACAGGTTTGAGAAACCCAAGGTTGACATGCCTGCTCCCATTGCAAGCTATGGCCCTTCTGATCTGCGTTCCTGGGCCGGTTTTGGCGGAATCCTGCTTTGCGCCATCCCGTCCTTTCCTGCCAAGCGATTCGCAGGCCGCGCGGGACTATGCGGATATCATCCGCGGCGACTTCGAAGATTACATTCAGGATATCCAGAGCTACTTCCGTTGCCTCGACGGTGAACGGGCCCGCGCCTTCGAGGAAGCGCGCGAAGTCAGCGAGGAATATGGCCGGTTCCTGCAATTGGTAGGGGATTGATGGGCAACCTCGGGAGCATCAGACTTGCAGCCCATGGAAACCAGACGCCGATAACACCCTCATATATCTACTTTTTAGATAACAGATTTCATCCGCTAGCGACGTCACAAAAGGTATGTGACGCGTGGCAAAGACAATCAGAAGCAAGGGACAAGTGGCACTCTGTCAGGCGTTGGTCGACGCCCGTGTCAAAGCGGGCCTTGGTCAGAAAGACCTGGCAGACAGGCTCAGATGCCACCAGTCCCTTATTGCCCGCCTTGAGAGCGGCCAGCGCCGGGTCGACGTTGTCGAGCTGGTCGTCTTGGCGCGCGCCATCGGCTTTGACCCGTTCGAGGTTCTGGCGATCGTTGAAGCCGCCACGGAGCCCGACCACAGGATTTGAAGCCAATGAATTGTTGAGAACACGGGAACCCACTTTCCCGGTCTGATGATCATTTCCTCATCGAGGACCAGTTAGCCAACATCAAAGAAGCCCGGCGCGCGGTCGTAGTGAACGCTCTGCAACCCCACGCCGCAATTCGCAGCGCCGCAGTGCAGGAAGCCAGTAAACAGTGAACGAAGATAAGGGTGAGGGCGTCGCGATCGCCAATCTGATCGGGACCGATGGGTGCAGTGTTGTTGGTTGGGTTTATCGCTGGAGGACAGGCTCACATGCGGTGATGTGGGACGTCCAAGGGCCCCAGCCGGTATCGGAAACCCGGCCGGATATAAGTGACGAACAGAAGCAAGAAATCGACTTCGATGCGCTGACGAGGATCGGAAGAAGCGACGACGGGTGAACAGAGCGAACCCGCGGTGTTTGCCTAAACGCCAAACAGCATGTGGACCGCGAAGCGTATGCGGTGCGGTCGTGCAAGCCAAAGAAGCCGTCTTCCATGACAAATCTACGTAGCGGCAGGTCAGTAGTTCACCTGCTCGAACCCGTAGTTGCCGTCATAGTCACGCCAATCGACGAAGACGGATCGGTGATAAATGCCAGGGCAATGCTCGCCCCAACGTTCAAGTCCCACATGGGCCTCGGGCAGGGCAGTTATCGAAGATCGCTGCCATGAGAAATCGCCTTGGGTCCCGTAGGTGCCGAGGACCACGGTCGCGCTTCGGTTACAATCCCCATCGCGCCCGGACTCGTGCTGTCGTGCATACCGTACATCGAAGACGCGGATGGACCGCACGAAATTGAACTCTGGCCCGCTGATATCGATGTCCGCGCGGTCCTGAACGAGCCGCAGGGCGAGGTCGGTGGGAACGAGATTATCTACTGGCAAGGATTGAAGCGGTCGACGGCTGTCGGTTCGGTACAAGGCTTCAAAGATGCCGCCAGCGTTGTTTTGTAACCGATCGTTCTCGTAGGAGGCGCCCATGGGACAGCGCCAGATTTGCAGCGGTGGTTCGACCGGCCAAGGTGTAATCCGCCGGATAAATTCGGCGCGGGCTCGGGCGCAAGGGACGGAAGCAGGCCAGCCGCCAGACAGGCACAAGAGGATCGCGCAATCGATCGGGTATGTCTGCGCGCGGGCGGGTATTGGCAGCGAAGAACCTGTCACGGTCAAAGCGACTGCGACCGAGGGGAGGAGCTTCTTGAGTAAATGGCGCATGCTGTGGAGCCTCCGTGATAGGAGTTCAGCATACATACAATAATATACTATCGCAACGCTAAGTATAAAGTCGCATAATGAAGTTTATGTTATTTCTTCTCCGGCTAATGCCGACCTTCGCTTATGCTTGGTAAAGGTGCACATCGCGGGACAATGCCGTCATTCGTTTTTCATATTTCGCTGACGCAGCACGGCTTCGCGCATGCGGCAGGTTTGTCGCTGCGTTGCAGCTCAAGTTGCCAATGCGGTCATTCAATCTGGCTAAATGTCACAAAGTCCAAACTCCACCTTCGCTGTCTCTTCGCAGCATGTTTTCGAAAACAGTAAGGCGCACAACAACTTGAAGCACCTACAACAATCACACCAGTCCCGTAAATAATGACGGGATCTTTATCCATGGTTTACCGACGATCTTGAAGCGATTCCTCGACGGTCCAATTGTTGCGCTCTTGATCTAAAGATTTCACGATTTCGAAGCTCTAGTGACCAGATTGTTTGGCTACGAGATCCTCGCGCAGCGATAAACCTCCAAGGCTAGAATAATCCGTTTGCGGGGTTCTAAGAGTAGGACGGAATATTGACTTTCACCGCCATGGAACAGCCTTGAACCGACTTGTCGCTTTGGTCCTGAAGATTACCTTGCGGGAGACGGTATCGCTACTTCGACACCAACCACGGTTGTCCCCGCCAAGTTGCCCTGTGCAGACCCGGTCCACGCAACGACAACGCCAGCTGCTGATCGCGTAATCCTTGGAAATCCTACCGACTCTCGCCCACGATTGATGTGGAGTGCTTGTGGCGAAGTACACCCGCTCTCCGGCGACACCTGACACACGACTATTGCTTCACCGCCATTCGCATACTCCAACCAAAGAGCAAGTGCTTTGCCGTCACCCATCTGCAAGACATCTACGCGACCTGCGGGTGTGCCGAGATCGAGTTGCAACGGGTCTTCAAAGGATGCGCCCCCATCCCTGGAAAACGCAATTCGAGCCTTTGCCTCGCCATTGGCACCGGTGAACCACACGACTACCGCGTACGTTCCCAACGCATCGATGGCAGGTCCGTTGACAGGGCATCCTGCGATTTCCCAGCCGTCGCCGTAGATTGTTTCGGGGTCGGTCCATTCTTCTTCGACCAACCTGACAACCGAAATATCGCGGATTTCTTCGGCTGTTCGGTCCCTGTAAACCGCTATGATGTTACCTGCTTCCTTGCGGACGGCCGATGTTTGACAGCACGTACAAGCGCGTGGGTCGAGCAGGCTTTCCGGTCCCATTGAACCGTCCGGCGCAATGCGACGTGCGCGGACCTGCATGGCATTCTCATAGCTGTCGTCTGCGGCTTGATTATCGTATGCACGACCATCTAGCCAAAGAGCTGTCAAACCAGCGCTATCATCAGGGATTAGCGACACGAAACCATGTTCACGCTTTGATCGGTCATCGTGGGGTATGATTGGCGTTGTCCAGTTCAAACCCTCATCGAAGGAGAAAGCGATCTTTACGTCGTATTGATAGCTGCCCGGCCCATTCAATTCCAACCAATGCGCTGCAAGCGTCCCATCGCTAAGCCCAACGACTGACGGAAAGTCGGCCCAGTTCACAAACAGTGTCTCAGATTGATGAATTGTACGCGCCTCCGTCCAATAGGTGCCATCGAACAGGGCCATCCGAACGGCGTTGTTACCTTCGGTCCAACTCATCACGATCCGACCATCGGGCAGTGTTGAAAGCGAGGGTTCACGTGCGTGATCCCCAACCGGTGCAACCAGTGGTCTGACTGGAAACAGAGGGGCATCTTCAGCCGCTACAAAGGGCGCACCGAGCATAAAAAGAGCCGTGCAAACGAATAAAAATCTAATCGGCCTCAACCTCCGGTCCAACCGAAACGAGATAAGCCCAGACTGCCTTGGCATCCGTTTCTTTCTTCAATTTGAATGACATGCCAGATTTCGCCTTGCTGTCGTTCAGAAAAGTCGCGAGGAACTTCTTCGGATCTGCAATATAGGCTACGAAATCGCTCTCGTTCCAGACCAAGCCATTCTCGCCCGCTTCACGAATAGAGTCCCGAAATTTATTCCCAAACATTTCTTCGGTCCCTGCTGTTCGGTTGTACACACCATAAAGATTTGGCCCAACCGCGCCACCCTTTCGGATAACGTCACCATCCGTCCTGACGATTGAGTGGCAGGCCTTGCACTTGTTAAATACCTTGTCTCCGGCCGATGCGTCGCCGGTTGCATGTCCATCGGCGAGAACACCTGTTCCGGACAATGCCAATGCTAGCGTTGCGATAAATTTAGGTTTCATTCGTTTCTCTCCCCGTTGATGACAGTTATTATCTACTGGATGGCTGTTATGCTTTTGCCTCAGGTCGACAGGTCACTCAGTTAATTCCGTTTTCCCTTTGAAGAGCCCGTATATATGCCACGATATTCAATACTTCTGCTCGTGTTACGCCCTCGACAGCTGGCATGTTGCCAAACTTCCAATGGTGCGCCCGAACACCATTCTGTGCTGCGAGGACAAACGCCATGTCACCGTGGTGGCCCGGCTCATAAATCTTGTGCACCAGCGGTGGAGCAACGCCGTCCTGACCCTGCCCATTGACGCCGTGGCAGGTCGCGCAGGCCGCACCATAGGCACGCTTGCCGATTTGCTCTTGCTCGGTGAAACTTGGGGGCAGCCTGACAGTTGCAAGCGCACCTGCGGGAAGTGCCATTCTTTCGTCCGTCTGAGTACTCGTCTGGGAGTGGGTCGGCTGCAGGATGTACCATCCTGCCGCAGAAACGGCGATCAGAGCAAAAAATATTGCTGCCCATTTCATGCTATCAAACTCCTTCATTGTGAAGCGAGGTCTCCATGCCCCTCGAAAGGCAAAGTCGTTTTTCTGAGCGGCGATTGCTCGAATTGGCTGACCTTTTCCAGCGTACTGTCATCAGCCTGGGCCACTTCGGACGAGTGGCCTGACCCGGCAAAAAAAGCCGTGATTTCGTGATACCGGATTCGGGTGTCTTCCAAGGTCTGATAGTAGCGGAAAAGTTCCTTCAGCGGTGCCGAGAAGTCCTTGTGCGCTGCCAGGACGGCCACCAGCGCGCCGAGTGTGATCCGCCCTTCGATGACGAAATATCCACCCAGAGAGTAGAACAGGAATGGCGTCAGCGCGGTCAGAAAATTGTTGAGGGCCTTGATGAAGAACTTCAGACGGAAAATCTTCCTGCGCACGTGCTCAAGCTCTCTAAAACTTGCGCTTACTGGCAGCAGCCCGGCCGGATTGACCTGCCGTTCGCGCAATTGATCGCTGAGCTGCCTGCCAAGCTGTCGGACCTCCTTGATCCTGGTGCGTGAAAGCGCGTTGACCCGCCGTTGCAGCTTGGGCAGCAGCACGAGCTGAATTGGCAGTACCGTCAGTGCGGCGGCACCCAAGACAGGGTCCTGAACGAACATGAAAAACAGGATCGTCAGAAGCGTACCGCCTTGCAGGATTGGCAGCGTAAGGACATCTGCCGCGAAGCCACCGATGGGCTCGACTTCCTGTGCGAGAATAGGGACGATCTCGCTTTGGTTTCCGGAGTCTGGATCGCTGCGCCATTGCCGATAGACCAGCAGGCGGAAGCGCCGCAGAAAACGCTCGGCGACATACCCTTTGAAGACGTTAAGGCTATATTTGTTTAGCCCATTCAGGATAATAGCCAAAAGGTAGAGACCGCAAAGAAGCATGAGGAAAACGACCTGGTCGACGTCTCGTCCCAAAACGGCAACTGGGAAACGGCCAGAATCCAGAGCGTTGTTTACGATCTGTTTTGGCAGTTCCAAAGTCAGATAGAGTATAGGCATCGCGATGAGGCTAACCACGATCATCAACGCTTGCTGCCTTCTTGAATAGCGCAAGACGGTGCTGAAAAGACTTCCTTCGAGCCCTCGTATGGGCTCTGGGTGGATCGCAGGCGTGCTGCGGTACTTCCAAAGCTTCAGAATGCCGCGAATAGCAAGATATGAGCCAACACTGATCAGCAGCGCGGGGGCCAAGACCAGTATGAGATGAATGAACGGATGAACCCAGTCCGGCGTGGCATCGCTGTAGTCGTACCCAAGGGCGGCAGCTACGTCGTGTACAAGCAGGTGATACCTATCCAAGAGTGACATTGAAAATGTCTAATCCTTGGACTTCGGCGCAAGGTGATCGTGCACGATGATGACGCCCCACATGCCCGCTTCCCGGTGGCCGGGAATCAAGCATACGAACTCCAGGTTGGTCATATCGGAGAAATCCCAGATCAACTCGGCATTTTGCCCACTAGGGATCGAAACCGAGTTGGCGCTGTCATGCTGCATATCGGGATGTTCGCGCATCCATTGCTGATGTTTTGCGACCTCGTCAAAGGAACCGAGAAAGAACTCGTGATCCAATGCGCCGGTATTTCTGATTGAAAACTGGACAACCGAGCCGCTTTCAATCTGGATCGCGTCCGGCTCGAAAAGCATGTAGCCGCTTTCCGTCTCCCGTATGGATATTTCAATCGTCCTGTCGATCGAGGAGCCATCACCGGGTTTCCCGATCGGATCATGGCCAGGCACTTCGAAGGCTCGCGCGTGAGGCTGCTGGCCCTTGCCACTGGAAGCGCCCACTGAAAAAGCCGGAAGGACAAGCGCAAGGGCGATGGTGCAGGTTCTCAGGAAATTCTTCATGCTCGGCTACCTCCGTAGCGCTTGATTTTATGGGATCTTCTTGCTTGCTTGGGCTAAGCGATCAAGGCGATGGGGCCGGAGTGTTTACCCCCGGCCCCATTGTTAGTAGTTACTTCATCTGCGTGACGGTCAGTTTACCCTTGACCCGGTCGGCAACGAACTCGATGTCCTGACCTTCCGCCATCTTGGCCACCATCGCCTCGTCGGCGCGGAACACCATGGTCATTGCCGGCATATCCAGGTTGACGAGAGGGCCGTGGATAATTGTGACCTTGCCGGCCTTTGCGTCGATTTTCTTGATGGTGCCGCTTGTGTATTCCACGTCAGCCTGAGCCATCTGGTCACCGACTGCGACCTCACGGTGCATTCCCGATTCGTAGTGGCCCGGGATCAGGCACGCTGCT
Organism: Pacificoceanicola niger; assembly: GCF_048553275.1. NCBI lineage: Bacteria > Pseudomonadati > Pseudomonadota > Alphaproteobacteria > Rhodobacterales > Roseobacteraceae > Pacificoceanicola > Pacificoceanicola niger. The sequence continues at coordinate 46,707 of NZ_JBLZMW010000017.1, read as the reverse complement.
TCGAATGTGCCAGAATTTGCGAAAGTCCAGACAACTTCGCCCGAGGCGCCCGCATCGAGACGGATACGGTTCGGATCGTCATGTTCCATGTCCATCTTGGCCATTTCGATCTTGTGCTCGGCATTACGCTCTACCGTGTCGAGGACGAATTCATGCTCCAGCTCACCCTTGTTGGTGATGTTGAAGCGGATGGTTTCGCCCTCCTTGATATCCATCGGCTCACTCTCGATCAGCATCTGGCCCTCATCGTTTTCGAGCAAAGTGACGTCGATTGTGCGGTCAACCTTGGCGGCGTCACCCGGCATGCCGACCATCATTGCGGCTGGCTTGGTCTCCCCATGTCCGCCGTCGTGTGTACCTGCAGCAAAGGCCGGTGCTGATAGCGCGATCGCGAAGCTTGTCGTCAAAAGAAGATTTCTCATTTTATTGTCCTGTAGGTTGGTTCGGTTGGAGATGACGAAGGGCCGCTCAGCCCTTCGAGGTTGGTTTCGGTGTGAGAATGGTTTTGGGGCTGTTGTTGGAGGCAAAGTCGGGTAATTCGCCAGTCCATTCGTAGGCCATCTCGCCCGGAGGGTTCTCGTACCAGCCGGGATCGGAGTAATCGTCCGCGTCGATGCCGTCCCGCACCTTCACGACCGAAAACATGCCGCCCATCTCGATGGGTCCGTACGGGCCCCAACCCGTCATCATCGGGATGGTATTGTCGGGTAGCGGCATTTCCATTTTTGCCATGTCCCCCATGCCGGACATGCCCATCGGCATGTATTCCGGCTGGAATTGACGGATCTTCTGGGTCAGCGGCTTCTTGTTCACCCCGATGAACGTCGGCACGTCATGGCCCATGGCGTTCATCGTATGGTGCGATTTGTGGCAATGGATCGCCCAATCTCCCAGATGATCGGCGACGAATTCGTAGGCGCGCATCGCACCTACGGGAATGTCGATGCTGACCTCCGGCCACTGTGCTTCAGGCGGCACCCAGCCGCCATCCGTGCAGGTGACCTTGAAGTCATAGCCGTGCATATGGATCGGGTGGTTCGTCATCGTAAGGTTCCCAACCCGTACTCGCACCCGGTCGCCCTTGTTCACGACCAGCGGATCGATGTCGGGGAAGATCCGGCTGTTCCAGGTCCAAAGGTTGAAATCCGTCATCGTCATGATGCGGGGTACATAGGTACCCGGATCGATGTCGAAAGCATTCAGCATGATCAGGAAATCACGATCCACCGGCATGAATGTGGGATCCTTGGGGTGGACCACGAACATGCCCATCATCCCCATCGCCATCTGGGTCATTTCATCGCCGTGGGGGTGGTACATGAACGTTCCGGACTTCACCAAGTCGAATTCGTAGACGAAGGTTTTGCCCGGCGGGATGCTTGGATGGCTCAATCCGGAGACCCCATCCATGCCTGAAGGAAGAATGAGCCCGTGCCAGTGCACCGTTGTGCCTTCCGGCAGCTTATTGGTGACGTAGATGCGCACCCGGTCGCCTTCGACTGCTTCGATCGTCGGGCCGGTGGATTGGCCGTTGTAGCCCCACAAATGCGCGATCATGCCGTCGGCAAGCTCGCGTTCTACCGGTTCGGCCACGAGGTGAAATTCTTTCACCCCGTTGTTCATCCGGTGCGGCAGGGTCCACCCGTTCAATGTGACCACAGGTGTGTAGTCCGGCCCGGTACTAGGACGCGCCGTGATCGCCGTTGCTGCGCTATCCATTTGGGCAGCTTCGGGCAGGCCCATGTTCAGGGTTTGACCCCAGGCTTTCGAAGAGACCAGCGTTGCACCTGCCGCGCCGGCTCCGAGTAATTGACGTCTATTTAGCATGTCAGTTCCTTTCAGTGTCCTGCGCCGCCACCGGCGGCAAGTGTCGCGCCTTCTCCACCAGCACCGCCACCGCCTTCGCCGCCGCCATAGATCGCAGCGGTCAGATCAGCCTGTGCCATGTAGAATTCGCGTTTTGCGTTTGCCGCTTCCAGTGATGCGCCCAGTTTCTCGCGCACGTCTGTCAGCAGCTCGAAAGTGTTGGTGATCATGCCGTTATAAGACAGCAGCCCCTCTTCTTCGACGGTCGTGCGTAGCGGCACCAGAACGTCGCGATAGTGGCGGGCGATCTTATACGCGGCGTGATAGGAGGCTTCAGCACCACGCGCTTCGGACCGGACGTTGACGGCTCTTTCTGCCAGCACGTTGGCTGCTTGCAGGTACGACAATTCCGCCTTGCGCATCCGTGCCTTCCCGGTGTCGTAGATCGGGATTGCGAACTCCACCTCCACCTGAGGGGTGGTCACGGTCTCCGTTTCTCCGTCCTCAATTTCCCGCTCCGCTTCGAACCCGGCAATGAATTCGAGATCGCTGATAATGCGAGTCTGATCAGTCAGACCAAACGCCTTGGCCTGTGCTTCCAGGCCAAGTTTGGCAACGCGCAGATCAACCCGATTTCGCAATGCTTTCGCTTCGATGTCAGTCACACGGCCGACGGAACGCGGCAGCGCGGGAAGAGCATCGGGCACATAATAGTCGACTTCGGTGCCCCACAGCCCCATGAGCCTGGTCAGCTGCTCTTTGGACCGGGTAGCATTCAAGCGTGCCTGGGCAAGTTGTCCGGCGAGTTCGGCATTGAATGCCTGTTCACGGGCCTGCCCGGCTGTGTTAAGCGCGCCGGTCTCGCCCAGTCTCATCGCTAATTCCGATCCGGCGTCAGACGTCGCTTTCGCACGGCGGAGATAACTCACAGCCTCGAAGGCGGCTACGGCATCGACCCATGCCTTCCGCGTCTGATTGGCCAGTGCGAGTGTGTCGTTCACGGCGCTCAGTTGAGCCTGCCGGAAGTTTGCGTCTGCAATGGCCGTACGCTGCTTGCGAGTGGTGGCATCGAGCACGTTCGACCGGATCAGTCCCTCGATCGCCCTGTAGGCACCCAGTTCGGGCGCACCGATGCCCAGTATACCAATCGACACGATTGGGTTTTCCGGCATCGATTGCTGCCAGGCCTCTGCGGCAGACAGGCCGACGTTTGCATAGGACGCCTGCAACCCTTTGTTGTTCAGAAGCGCGACCTGAACGGCGGTGTCCGCCGAAATGGTCTTGCGGTGCACCATTGCGTGCACCTGCTTCTTCAAGGCCTCGTTTTCGGCCTGGGTTTCGGCGAAGGCTGTCCGTTTGCCGAGGGCTGGTGTGACCTGGCTGGAAATATTGGCGAAGCCAGCTTTTGGTTCCGTGTAGATGCCCGGCACAGCGGTAGCACAGGCACCCAGGATTAGCGGAAAGCCGAAAACCAGCGGAAACTTCGATACCCGCATCAGTTGCCCTCCGTCTGTTCTTGATTGACGGAACGCCAGTCGCGGGGACCTGTAGGGCCGCGATAGGTGTAGCCCGCCAAGGGGTCCTGATAGCTGATCGGCGATGAAACTGCCGTGTTGACGACGGCCTGTTGGGTCGCGACGGACGGCAACGGGGTGGGCTCATAGGCGCATGCGCCAAGCCCGAGGGCCGAAGCCCCCATAAGTAGATGAATTTTCATGAAAGTAACCTGATTGGTGAACGTTGTCTCACGCAGACTCTGCGCAAGGCTCACACCCGTTTTGGGCGTCGGTTCAGATCAGGAATCGAGGGGGCCGCAGGAACCCTGCTGTTTCCACCGAATACGTTTGACCGTCGAGAATGACATATTCACTTGTACCAACCGGCTCTGCTTCGATCTTGGTGTCTTCGAGGAAGACGACAGAAATACAGATACCGTTGCAACACTCTTGGGATTGTTGCTCTTTGCCATCCTTGTCGGACGCTGCGATGTCGCTTGCGACCCTAAGCTTCTCATGCGCGTGATGCGCATCGCTTCCGGTGTCATGAGTCATGGCGGCACCAACGACAACAATAGACTTGGCTTGATGTCCGTCATGCATGCCGGACGCCGCGTGAGCGGCAGAAGGTGGTGAAAATACCAAGGCTAACGCAAACGCAATGCATGTAAACGTCTTGAACCAGCATGATATGAAAACTCGAAAGCTCATGCTCTAGATATCGGATACCGAAGCAATCCAGTCAATCCGTCCTGCGCAGGAAGGTTTGTCGCTTTTTTGTGAAAAAGGCGAGATTCGGCCGCTGCCGTCAGAAAATGTTGCATATCAGAAACATATAAAGAGCCAATATTCCCCTCCGGTCAGCGGAGCGATGCTGACGCGTCTTGTGCTACCGAACTTCAGCCAGCTTCTCAGACCTGTAGCCCGCGTCGCTGATCGCTACCGCCAATGCAGTTTCATCCAGAGTGCTGTCGACGCCGACGATAGGTGCAGTCAGATCGCACGAAACTTTTGCATCTGGGTCGGCAGCCATGATGGGCTTTTGCATGGAAGCGGCACGATGGCCGCGATCTCCGCGCAGATTGCAATAGACCCTGAAAGGAGTCCGCCCACTCGGATAGGAATATTCCGTTCTGAAAATTACCGCCAGCGTAAGACATGCAGAAAAGCTACTTTCCAATGCTATCAACATTTCCGCAACTAGGTCCGGCAGTAACCTACCATTTGTTATGTCGCTCGGCCTGCAGTCGAGACATGGAACGCGGTTCAGGAGATTTCGAAACTTAAATTTCATTCGTCCCAAAGACCTGGAGCGAATGCTTGGTTCCCAAACGCAGGTTCAACATCCTCGATCTCAAGCCGTATATGTGCCAACGTTCTAACATGCAGAGGTTTTTCTCCGTCGACATGCCCGGTGTTCAATTTGTGAGCATTGTCTTGGCATTCAGCCTCGCAGCGTTACTGGCGGTCCTCTGCCTTTATATCTTGCTTTCGCCGGGCTTTGCAGCGGCTCTTGCCGCCGGCGGGCCATCGCTGGCCCGCTTTCTGAGGCAAGTTACGACCAACGGTCTGCCCGTAGTTTTTGCCATAAACTATGTCAGTTTTTTTCTTTTCGCGGTGATACAGAAACCAAAGGTCGCCCGCCGAGATACGGCGTTTTTCGTGCTGGTGGATATCTTGCTCAGAGCCATTCTCTTTCCAAGCCTCCACGCACTGATCTACGTTTTGTCTGCCGACTGGTTCGAGTCATTCGGGGGCAGTCGTGCAACCGCGTTGTCGGTCGTTGCCCCAACCCTTGCGCGTTCGGCGTTTTTTGAGAACATCTCCGGAGTTTATCTTTATGCGACAATGATCAGCGCGCTGCCGCTATATGTTTCAGCTTTCGGGCAGTCGGAATTTCTTGGACCGACCGTTCGTCGCTTGCCAATAAAAGCGGGCTTGATGCTGCTCGCCTTGTTTGCGTTTGCCCTGTCGGTCGGATTGATCGCAATCGGTGCACAAGGCATCGCATTCCTTCAGGGCTAAATGATGGCTGGCTATTCACCGTGGGAATGCGCGGCCTGAGGTGCCAACCATCGCGACAAGTAAACGCGCTCGAAAGCGAAGACAGCGATCATTCCGACAGCCGCATACAGAACGATCATCGGGTCGCTTTGAAGCTTCATCACGGTGAAAGCTGCCAGTACAACTACATCGAGCGCCAGGGCAGTCAAAAGCACGATACCTGAGGCGCCGACGTCTGCTCGACGATAGTGGAACACGCCCCAATGTATGATCATGTCCATGACGAGGTAAAAGAAGGCACCGAGGGATGCGATCCGGCCTAAATCAAAGAGCACGGCCAACGTCGCTGCGATGACGACAGTATAGACCAGGGTGTGGCGTTGGATGGGACCTGGCATACCGAAGTGGCTGTGCGGGATCATTTCCATGTCGGTCAGCATCGCCAGCATACGCGACACCGCGAAGACGCTGGCCAGAACGCCGGACGCCGTTGCGACAGCGGCCAGGATCACCGTGAGTATGAAGCCGGTTTGTCCAAGGGCGGGCTGCGCCGCCTGTGCCAGCGAATAGTCACGCGCTGAGATGATCTCCTCGATCGTGAGACTCGAACCGACCCCGTAGGCGACCAACAGGTAGACGACGACGCAGATTCCGATCGAGAACATGATCGCTCGGCCAACATTGCGATTTGGTTCAGTGATCTCGGCCCCGCTGTTGGTGATCGTGGTGAACCCCTTGAACGCGAGGATGGCCAGCGCCGTAGAGGCGATGAACCCCGTGAGCCCGTAGGATTGAGAGGTCTCGGACGCAGCGGCGAACGCAAAACCACTAGACCACAGGGCCGCGATGCCAAACAGAGCTATGCCTCCAATCTTGATCGCTGCCATGATCAGCGAGAACAGCCCGACCGAGCGATTTCCGGCGATGTTCACCAGAAAGGCGAAAACGATCACGGCCACGGCCAGGGCGGGGACCAGTGGGCCGCCTTCGATATCGAAAGGGCGCAAGACATAGGTGGCGAAGGTTCGCGCGACGAGGCTTTCCGCGATCACCATGCTGAGCGCCATCAGCAGCGCGGCACCGCCCGCGATGGCTCCGGGGCCATAGCACTTCTGCAGGATCATGGCGATGCCACCCGAGGACGGCCATTTGTTCGACATCCTGATGTAGCTGTAGGCGCTGAAGCTTGTGACGACCGCGCCGGCGATGAATGCAAGCGGGAAAAGCGGGCCGGCGAGCTGCGCGATTTGCCCCGTCAACGCAAAGATTCCGGCGCCGATCATCACGCCTGTTCCCATCGCAATGGCTCCGCCCAGACTGATGGAATCTTCGCGGTACGTTTCTTTTTCGCTCTGCATAAATGGTCCCCTTTTAATTTTGGTTCGTCCGAATGCTGTTGCGCGCTTCTAGATACGAACGCCGCGAAGGCGCAGCGAATTGAGCACCACCGAGATTGACGACGCGCTCATGGCGAAGGCAGCAAACATCGGACTGATGAGGATGCCAAAGAAGGGAAACAGAACTCCCGCCGCGACCGGCACGCCGGAGGCGTTGTAGATCAGCGCGAAGAACAGGTTCTGGCGGATGTTGCGCATAGTGGCCCGGGCGAGCCGCCGCGCACGCACGATACCGTCGAGGTTGCCCTTGACCAGCGTGATGCCCGCGCTTTCGATGGCCACATCGGCGCCAGTGCCCATGGCGATGCCGACATCGGCTTGTGCCAAGGCCGGCGCGTCGTTGACGCCATCCCCGGCCATCGCGACCCTGTGACCCGCCTCTTGCAATTCACGGATGATCCGCGCCTTGTCCTCCGGCAGCACGTCGGCCCGGATCTCATCGATGCCGAGCCGTGCGCCGATGGCGTTGGCAGTGCGTTCGTTGTCTCCGGTCGCCATGATGACGCGGAACCCCAGTTCATGCAGGTCCTTGATGGCCGCAGGTGTGCTCTTCTTCACCGGATCGGCGACAGCGACAAGACCTGCAATGTCGCCATCCAGCACCACGAACATTACCGTCTCACCTTCGTCGCGGCGGGCATTGGCCTTGGCGGTCAACGCGCCTGCCTCGAGCCCTAGTTCGCGGATCATCGCCAGATTGCCGAGCGCCACCGCTTTGCCGCCCACAACACCCTTGACGCCCTTGCCAGTGATCGCCTCGAAGTCCCGAGCATTGTCCATTTTGACATCTCGCTCCTCCGCACCCCTGACGATCGCTTCGGCCAAGGGGTGCTCCGATCCGCGCTCAAGCGATGCGGCGAGACGCAAGACCTCGGCTTCGTCGTGGCCGGGTTGCGGGAGTACGTCGACAAGCCGCGGCTTGCCTTCGGTCAACGTGCCGGTCTTGTCGACGATCAGGGTATCGACTTTCTCGAACCGCTCCAGCGCCTCGGCGTTCTTGATTAGGACCCCTGCCTGAGCGCCCCGTCCTGTCGCCGTCATGATCGACATCGGTGTCGCCAGGCCAAGCGCACAAGGACAAGCGATGATCAGAACCGCCACTGCCGAAATCAATGCGTAGGAAAGCGCAGGCGCGGGCCCCCAGATCGCCCAGGCGATGAAGGACAGGACCGCGATACCGATGACGGCCGGAACGAAATATCCCGCCACCTTGTCGGCATATTTCTGGATCGGGGCGCGCGAGCGCTGCGCGTTCGACACCATCTCGACAATTTGAGCCAGCATCGTGTCGGACCCGACACGCGTCGCCTCCATCACCAGACTGCCAGTGCCGTTGATCGTCGCACCAGTTACCGGGTCGCCTTCGGTCTTCTCGACCGGCACAGGTTCACCGGAGATCATGCTTTCGTCGATCGAGGACCGGCCGTCCAGAACCACGCCATCGACAGGAACCTTGTCACCGGGCCGTACGCGCAGCCGGTCGCCGACCTGTACGTCCTCCAGCGGGATCTCCTCTTCGGAGCCATCGTCCCGCATGACCCGCGCGGTCTTGGCGGCCATATCGAGTAGCGCACGGATCGCCTTGCCGGTTCCTTCACGTGCGCGCAATTCCATCACCTGACCGAGCAGCACGAGCGTCACGATCACCGCCGCCGCCTCGAAGTAGACGCCGACATGGCCTTCGGAGTCTCGGAACCCATCAGGGAATATGTCCGGTGCGAGAACGGCAACGACGCTGAAGAGCCAGGCGGCAAGAACGCCCATGCCGATCAGGGAGAACATGTTGAGGTTCAATGTGCGGAACGAAATCCATCCGCGTTCCAGAAACGGCCAGCCGCACCACAAGACCACTGGCGTTGCCAGGATCAATTCGATCCATTGTGTGGTGCCTTCGCCAAAAAAAGTCCGGACTGCGGGGAAACCGACGAATGGCCCCATCGTGAGGACAAGGAGCGGGATCGTCAGGACTGTGCCGACCCAGAACCGCCGTGTGAAATCCACCAGTTCGGGATTTGGACCTTCATCGCCCGGCACACCGGATTCCAGTTCCAACCCCATGCCACAGATCGGGCACGCGCCCGGATCAGGCTGCCGCACCTGAGGGTGCATCGGGCAAGTGTAAATGGGACCATCATGCCCTTGGGGAACCAGATCATATCGTCCATCCGCCGGCGCGGCACCTGCTTGGTGGTCGTGATGATCATGTGCTGAATGGACCTCGAGCTCCGATTCCGGCACGAGATGCATCCCGCATTTCGGACAATTGCCGGGCTCAACCTGCCGCACCTCAGGGTGCATTGGGCAAACGAATACCGAAGAAGCTGCTGTGGTTTCAGAACTGTCGGGGGTGCTCATTTTGCGGTCCTTTCCGAGAATGCTTCTCTTGCCTAAGGCTTCCATCCACAGGAGGGTCAAGAGAGATCAGTATGGTGATTACATTGCGGATCTGCGGGGTGGCGCTGTCCGGCCCCGTTCCCGTCGGGCGAGCACGATCAACGCCAGCCCGACCAACACCATCGGCATGGAGAGCAACTGGCCCATCGTCAAACCCCACTCACCAAAATGGAGCGCATGGCCAATCGGGTTGTCCGCCGTCACAAACTGTTGGTCCGGTTGCCGGAACATCTCGACGAAACTTCGGGCAAGACCATAGCCGGTCAGAAACACGCCAGCCAAGGCACCGGGCATTTTCAGCCAGCCCCGGCCCCAAGCGAGATAAATGAGCAGCATTCCAAGAATGAGCCCCTCCAATAGCGCCTCGTACAGCTGGGACGGGTGTCGGGCGCAGAGGCCGCTAATCCCTGGGCAGGCCTGCGCGACTTCGCCGGGAAAGATCACCGCCCAGGGAACGTCCGTCGGCCGCCCCCACAGCTCGTTGTTGGTGAAGTTCGCCAGCCTCCCAAGAAACAAGCCTGGTGGTGTTGTCAAAGCCAGCAAGTCGCCAGTGCTGAGCAATGACGCGTTTTGTCGAAGGCAGAACAACAAGGCCGCGATGACAACGCCCGCGAAGCCCCCGTGGAAAGACATGCCGCCTTGCCAGACCATCAGAATCTCCAAGGGATTGGCGAGATAATATGCGGGCTGGTAGAACAGTACAAAGCCCAGGCGACCACCAGCAATCACGCCGATGATGATCCACGTCAGAAGATCTTCGATCTGCGTCCGGTCAAGCGGCGGTCCAACTGATGTCCAGAGCGCGGGACGGCTTATGGCACTCAAACAAATGCGCCAGCCAATCAGGATACCGAAGATATAGGCTAGCGCGTACCAGCGGAGTGCGAATGTGACCCCCCCGATGTCGAAGGAGAAGAGGTCGGTTCCAATATCCGGAAATGGCAATCCCGCTGGCAGCACTGGGTCAGTTCCTCATCAGGAATTTACGTGGGGATTAGATGGCATTAATCGAGCACCGCCAATGGCGCTGGCTCTGCGACAGGGCATCCAACGCCCATCCCGCCATCACGCGGTGTCGAGGGCGTCCCGCAGGAGATCGCGGACTTCGCCGGCGACCGCGTCCAGGTCTTGGTTCTGCACCGCCTGCATCGAAGCGACAGGATCGACCGCGCTGACCTCGGTGTCGCCGTCCACTTGCCGCAGGATAACATTGCAGGGAAGCATCGCACCGATGCGAGGCTCGATCTCGATGGCTTTGTGCGCCATGCCCGGATTACAGGCCCCCAAGATGCGGTAAGGCGGCATGTCCGCATCAAGTTTCTTTTTCATCGTCGCTTTGACGTCAATCTCAGTCAAAACGCCGAAGCCCTTGTCTGCCAAAGCATCCCGAACACGCATCTCTGCGTCATCGATTTTGGTGTCTTTCAGGACGCGATCATAGGTATAGGCCATGGGAATTTTCCTTTCAGTGTCTCTATTTGTTGGCATACCGAGGCTAAACGGTTCAGGTCGCGGTTCGGTTCAATGTCCCGACCGCGAATGGTTTTGGCGTTGTGAGGACGGGTGCCGGAAAATAAACCGGCACCCATTGGCTCAGTTGTCCTGCATCATGGAGCCGTTGCCCATGCCCTGACCGTTGCCGGGCCGCGCAGGCGCATCTGCCATATTCGACCGCATCATCTGCATCCGCTCCATCCTATCGGCAGGAGCGGCCATCTCTTCCGGCGTCACCGCGCCGTCGCCATCGGCATCGAGGTGTTGGAAACGATCCACCATCATTTCGCGGATCATTGCGCTGTGGAGAGCTTCAAACTCGGTAATCGAGAGGTTTCCATCCCCATCGCTGTCAAACTCGGAAAGCTTGGCCTGAAGCCGCGTGCGCATTTCTTCCGGCGTGGTTGTGCCGTCTCCATCAGTGTCGAACATTTGCATCATGCCGGCACCCATGCCTGGGCCCATCATACCACTGCCCATGCCTGCGCCCATCATGCCGCCGCCCATCATGTTCCCGTGCATGCGCTTCATCATGTCCATCATTCCGCCCATGTTCGCCATCATGCCCGGACCACCGTTCTGCATCATGCCTGCCCCACCTTGGGCACCAAGCTGCCCACCGTGCCCATGGTTGGCATCCGCGAAGGCCGCGCCACCAAAGGCGGTTGCAGCCAGGGTCATTGCAGCGAGTAAAGTGTTGCGTTTCATTTCGATCACCTCGTGTCAGTGTTGCGATACCCACTATATGGGATGCACCTGCAGATGCGGAATAACACGCGAGCCGGTGTTTTGTATCGCGAGGTCACAAAGGCGGGGTCTGTTACAAACTGCGACAAATCAATTCGGGGCGAACGCTCCTCTTCATCTAAGACATGCGATATCCAGAGAAAAACCTGTCGAGGAGTCGTGTACCAACTGACACCGAAACCATGTTTCGGTGGAAGTGAAATTCGGAAGAGTTGGTGTCGAGAGTGGCAGAGGCCCTGATGTTCCCGAAAATTCAGTCATTCAACCCATGGCAGGAGGCTGCAAGTTGCTCTTTTTGAACCGCATTTTCTTGGTGCTTGCCTTGGTGATTTTGGCGGGGTGCGGTGCAGGAAACGACATGCGCCCTGATGCTTCAGCCGAAGTCATCAGTAGTGCATCCTACAGTCACGACGGACCGGCCGCGTTGACGCTGTACACTATGATCAATAACAGGTCCGGGGCGGGTGCGCATACCAGCGTCATGATCAATGGGTCGCAGCGCGTTATCTTCGATCCGGCAGGAACGGTCCGGCTGAGCGCGGTACCGGAACGGGGAGATGTGCTTTATGGCATTACTCCACAAGTGGCCGATTTTTACGCACGGGCTCATGCACGGGAGACCTACCATGTCGTCATACAAGAGATCGATGTGTCCCCCGAAGTCGCGGAGCGCGCCTTGCAACTTGCATTGGCAAACGGTCCGGCTGCTTCAGGCTTTTGTAGCGTCAGTACTTCTGCGATCCTAAGGCAATTACCAGGATTTGAATCCATTGGACGCACATTTTTTCCAAAGCGCCTGATGGCGGATTTTGGCAAGTTGCCGGGCGTGCGAACCACAAAGCTGTTCGAGAACGATGAGGACGACAAATCCGTAGCGATCGCACAGTTCGAAAATTCACTTGCGACGCGGCCTTGAGTGTTCGTCCAACAATTCGTTGCAAGTTGTCCCTGCACGACGCGGTACTCGGCGTGTGAGCCAAAGATTCTCTGTCCTACGAATAGGTCAGCTTCGAGCGGTAACGCTGTCTTCGGCCGAGTAAAGGAACGCCGTCGATCCGACAGCGACATTCGGATAGAGATCATTGATATGGGCCATCACCATGCGCACGCATCCCGAACTGGCCCGGCCGCCAATGCTGCGAGGGCTCGGCGTTCCGTGAATTCGAAGGTACGTATCCCGATCTCCGACGAATAGATACAAAGCCCTGCTGCCCAAGGCATTGTTGGGGCCGGGCTCCATACCGTCGGCAAACCGCTCGTAAGCCTCCGGATCGCGTTCGATCATTGACTGTGTTGGCGTCCAGTGCGGCCATTCGACCTTTCGGCGGATCGTATAGGTGCCGGGTTCATAGAGATCGCCCTTGGCAATCGCGACCCCGTAGCGCATCGCGGTGCCATCTTCCTCGATATGGTACAGATAGCGCGCGATCGCATCGACGTGAATGTCACCCGGGCGCAAACCGTCATTCGCCAAAACGCGTTGCGGCAGCAGCCTGGGATGCAGCCCCCATGGGTTGGTTGTTGCCGGGTCATAGTTGGCGGGCGTGACCTGCGCATCCCAAGCTGCTTTTTCGGCTGTTGTCGGCCAGGTCTTAGCGAATGCTGGCGAACTCAGAGAAGCTGAAAACAGCGAGCCGGAAAGTGCAAGGAAGTGTCGTCTTGTAACCATGAAGCGAAGCCCTTTGTTTGTTTTCGATGAATGCGAGACGATTCAAGAAACGTCCGCGACCCCATGCCATCGACCCTTTTGATGTCTTGCGATCGCGACCAACCAGAGGCAAGCAAGGACACCGCTTAGGATCGCGTTCCAACTCGCCATGGACAACGTCAGAAATTCCCAGACAACCTCATTGCACAGAACAAGAGTGGACGCATTTGAACTCGCAGAGGGCAGCAATTCCGATACCGACATTTGGGAAACATCGAGGCCGGATCCCGTGCAAGAAGTCGGTCCCTCCCACCAGCCGCGCTCGACACCGGTATGAAACATTCCCAACGCGGATGTGCTGAGTGCCGACAGGGCACCGATTATCAGGATTGGCAAAATCGGCAGAGCAAAGAGCAACAGAGCGCCCATTCCAATGGCGATTGCGTGTGGGTAGCGTTGCCAGATGCACATTGCGCACGGCGCGTACCCAAGAGCCTGGAAAACGAAGGCCCCTAACAGCAAGGCGGCTGATCCTGCCGCCGCAGTCATGCCGAGAGATTTTGGTGTCAGGGTCAATGAACGCTCCCGTTGGCAATCGATGGACCTGTTTCTCGCTTGTCAGGTTACGTAGACGGCAAAAGGCCTGTTATCATTCAGAGATTTGTAACGGTATGTATCCGTCTCGACCCTCAGCCGACTCTGATCCACGTTGCCATACCGTCGGCTTGGTGGCTCAACATGTGGCAATGCAGCATCCAGGATCCCGGATTGTCCAGGACGACGAGAATATCCCGCGTCTCGCCGATATCCAGGAAGGTCGAGTCCCGGTATGGACCGGCTTCCCCCGCCGCATCGAGTTCCCAGAAATGGTGGCCATGCAGATGCATGACGTGTGGAAACCCGGTTTCGTTGCGGATTGAAATGCGCACGGTCGTCCCCCGCGCGACGGATAGGAAAGGGGTTCGAGGCAGTCCAGATACGTCATTGAGCGCCCATGTTCCAGTGCCGTTATGGGACGCGCTTCCCGCACCTCCCTGGAGCACCAGCTCCGCGGTTTGGCCGGGGTCTTGCGGGGCGGGCATTCGGTTGGCGGGCAACGCGGTGATGGGCACTTTCGCAGGGTCACGAGAGCCGGAAACAGCGATTTCGCCAAGGCTCAACGTCCACTCTCCAAAGCTGTCGTCGAATCTAATAGGCCCGGTCGCATCACCAATCACATCGCATCTTTGCCCCGGAGCTAGGAGGATGGGTTCGAGTGTCTGTGGCTGCGCCAGGGGCATACCATCCAGTGCAACGATCTTGCCTGCCAGACCGTCCAGCCCGACACGGTAAACCCTGTCGATAGAGGGATTTATCAGGCGCAAACGCAGGCGGTCGCCTTGTCTCACATTCTTGCTGGTTCCATTGGAAACAAGCGCCGTGACCGTATTGCCGATACGGCCCTCGGTCGCGAAATGAGCCGGGTTGAACCCTTCGTCGTACTGTCCGGACTGATCCAACAAGACATCGAAGAACTGAACAACAATGTCATGGTCGACAGCCGGCGCATTTTGCTCCTCGACGATGAAGGCGCCGAAAAGGCCGCGGCTGACCTGATCGTAAGACAGGTAATGCGAGTGATACCAATACGTGCCGGCATCCGGGACGCCGAATTGATAACGATACGTGTCGCCCGGAATGACCACATCCTGAGTGAGAACGTTGACACCATCCATCCGATTTGGAACCCGCAACCCATGCCAGTGAACAAGAGCGCCCTCCTCCAATCGGTTATCGAGGGTAATGCGGGCGGTTTGTCCTTGTCGCATTCTGACTTCTGGGCCCGGCAGACCACCGTTGAAGCCCAACATCGACACGTCGTACCCAGCAAGGCGCGCCTTGATCGATTGGGGCGCGAGGATCAACTCGCGTGTCGCTGCTGGCAAGCGGGTACCAGCCAGCGCAACGGTCATCCCGCCAAGGAAAGACCTCCGGCTCAAAGACAATTCCGTCACCTCATGAATGATGGACTGGCTTTCGCCAACTGCCGCACTTGTGCCATTTCCGGAAGAGGAACTTCAAGGCGACAGAACGCTCCTCACGCCGTTGTCACTTTGGGATACAGGAAGACGCGGGCGCCAATTTCTACGCGATCATACAAATCTTTTACGTGTTCATTCGTCAACCGCGCGCATCCATTCGACACGGCCGATCCAATGGTTTCCGGAGCGTTGGTTCCATGAATACGAAGATAGGTATCGCGTCCCTCATCATCATAGAGATACAGCGCGCGGGCCCCGAGCGGGTTGTTTGGCCCGCCTTTCAGCCCATCCTTGTACTTCGCGTATTTGCGTGGCTCGCGCCGGATCATGGCGTTCGTTGGCCGCCACCATGGCCATTTGGCCTTGCGCGCTACCGTGAACTCTCCGGGTTCGTACAAACCTTTGCGCCCTACCCCGACCCCGTAGCGGATCGCCATCCCGTCCTCGAGCATGAAATAAAGGAAAAAATCGTCGGGAACGACGTGGACATCGTCTTTAACCCAGTCACCACGACGGGTGTTTACCAATTGCGGTTCGAACCGTTCGGGCAATTTGACTTTGTGGGCCCAGGCAATTGTGGGCAGAAAGCAACCCATCGCTCCGGCACAAATCAATTCTCGTCTCGTGAAATTCTGCATGGCGCGATCTCCTCGGACCCATGAAAATTCAGTGCGCGTCAGGGGCAAAGAAAAGAAGCCGTGAACCGGGGCAAACGACGCGCCTTTGTTGCCTTGAAACTACGAAAATTCGCGCTTTTGGAACTCTCCAGCGCTGGAATGTTGTTGTTTTACAGAGAACTGCAAGGAGGTGACTGGAAATGCACTACTCACGGTTCTTTATGATGATCGGAACATCGACCGTGGTCATGTTCGTTCTGATGTACCTGAACACCTATCTTTGGGGCCATATCTTCTTTTCGGAGACACGCCTTTACATGGCCATCCTGATGGGGGCGACCATGGCCGTGATCATGTTGGCGTACATGTTGTCCATGTATCAGAACACCAAAGCCAACATCGCGATCTTCGGGGGCGCCATACTTGTCTTTGCGGCAAGCCTCTGGCTGGTACGCGGGCAATTTACGGTGCAGGACAGGTCCTACATGCGCGCCATGATCCCGCACCACTCGATCGCCATCATGACGTCGACTCGTGCCGAGATCACCGACCCGCGCGTCCGGGGGCTCGCAGACGACATTATCTATGCGCAGGACAAGGAAATCGCCGAAATGCGCTACCTCATTGCTGACATTGGCGCAAACGGTGAGGCATCGGCCACGCCGACCGGAACGCCGGTACAGGTCGTGGATGCGCAACAGGCGCTTCAAACGGAGGTCGTGTCAAAAATCGATCCCGAGTTTCTGACGGAAGACGAAATCGCAGCGGTGTTCCCGAATGGTGGAGACTGCCGATTTGCCTACACCTCGGACAGTCCAGCCGTGCTGGTGACCGGTGAGACCGGCGAAGGGACTGGGGCCGCGATGAAGATCAGCGGTGACCTGGTGCGCCTGGATGCGCAGGGCGAAAATGCGTTTTCTCAAGGCCCGCTATCGGCCGAGATCGTAGAGACAGACGGTGACCTGACCGATCTGATCGTCAGCGCGGAACCGACTACGAAGCCGGGTTCCGTGGTCAATTCACCTGCGCCGGATAAGGAGGAAAGCATATGCCCCGGGACACAGACAGTAAATCCGCGCAGCTTTATCGCATGGTCATGCCGGGCCATGTCTGCCCCTACGGTCTGAAATCGAAAGACCTGCTGGAGCGGCAAGGCTTCGAGGTGGAAGACCATCCGCTTGAGACCCGTGAAGACACCGATGCTTTCATGGAGAAGCACGGGGTCGAGACGACGCCGCAGACCTTCATCGGCGGAGAACGGATCGGCGGCTACGATGATCTCAGGGTGTTCTTTGACATCGACCCACCCGAGGAAGAGCAAAGCGACACGACCTACCAGCCGGTCATCGCGATCTTTTCCGTCGCCGCGCTATTGGCACTGGGCCTGTCTTGGCACCAGTACGGGTCGGTCTTTACCTTGCGCGGGTTCGAATGGTTCATTTCGCTGTCCATGACCATTCTCGCGATCCAGAAATTGCAGGATGTCGAAGGGTTTTCGACGATGTTCCTCAACTACGATCTGCTGGCGCGCAAATGGGTACGATACGGCAAGCTTTATCCGTTCGGCGAAGCGTTGGCAGGTGTCCTGATGACTGCCGGCGCGCTGCTGTGGCTCTCGGCGCCTGTCGCCCTGTTTATCGGCACGGTCGGCGCTGTCAGCGTATTCAAGGCTGTCTACATTGACAAGCGGGAGTTGAAATGCGCCTGCGTCGGCGGTGACAGTTCCGTCCCGCTGGGGTTCATTTCGCTGACGGAAAACCTGATGATGATCTTCATGGGTATCTGGATGCCGGTCCGCGCAATTTGGTTCTGAAACGTGCCGAACCGGCATCGATTATTCGGACATTCGTACAGGTGAGAGATCTGCGAGGATCGGGCAATCCGGACGATGATCCCCGGCACATTTCTCCACAAGCTCGGTAAGCGTCGTTCTCATGGATTGCAGTTTCTCTATCTTCTCCTCGATCTGGCGAAGATGGTCTTCCGCAACCGTTTTCACCTGAACGCTTTCGCGGTTTTCATCCTCGTAGAGAGCCAGAAGCGTCCTGCAATCTTCGATGGTGAACCCCAAGGCCCGTGCTCGACCGAGAAACGCCAGCTTGTGAACGTGGTTCTCGGTGAATGCGCGATAGCCGTTCTCACTTCGGTTCGGGCGGATCAGCCCGATTTCCTCGTAGTAGCGGATTGTTTTTGGGGGCACACCCGATTGTCGGGAAACGTCTCCGATGTTCATGTCGAACCTCCGTTATTCTGCTGGAGCAGGAGTGACAGCTGCCAGCTCTGCCGGGATTGCGCGCTGCTCGTCCATCGCCGGCGCGATACCTCGCAGGCGCAGGGCATTGGTTAGAACGAACACCGAGGACAACGCCATCGCGCCCGCCGCGAGAATTGGTGACAGGAGCAGCCCAAAGGCCGGATAAAGCACCCCGGCGGCGACCGGAATCAGCGCGACATTGTAGGCAAAGGCCCAGAACAGGTTCTGCCGGATGTTTCGCATGGTTCGCCGCGACACTTCGAAGGCATTCACCACGCCGCGCAAATCGCCGGACATCAGGACGACATCCGCGGACTCGATGGCCACATCAGTGCCGGTGCCAATGGCGATACCCACATCGGCATGCGCCAGCGCCGGGGCGTCATTGATCCCGTCGCCGACAAAGGCGATGCGCTTGTTCCCTTCGCGCAAACCGTCAAGCGCCGCGACCTTGCCGTCTGGCAGAACGCCGGCAACGACATGGTCGATGCCGGTTTCGCGGGCGATGGCTTCGGCGGTTTCGCGTTTGTCCCCTGTGATCATCGCAACCGCAAGACCCTTCTCGTGCAGCGCTGCGATGGCTGCGCGGCTTGCCGGTTTGACCGGATCGGCGACGCCGATCACGGCGGCGACACGTCCATCTATGGCAGCGTAAAGCGCCGTGCGACCCTTGCTTGCGATCTTCGTTTCCTCTGGAGTCAATGCCGAGACGTCAATGCCTTCGCGCGCCATGTAGCGGTCGGCCCCAACCAACACCTCCACGTCTTCGACCACGGCGCGCACGCCGTAACCTGTGACCGATTGAAAGCCTTCGGCCCCCGCAAGAGGTGCGCCCTCGGCCCGCGCGGCACGGACGATGGCGTCCGCGACAGGATGCTCGGAGAGCGACTCCACGGCGGTGATCTTCGAGAGCGTTGTTGAACGATCGAACCCTTCGGCCAGCACCAGGTCAGTCAGTGCGGGTCGCCCCTCGGTCACCGTGCCTGTTTTGTCGAGGGCGACCACATCAACGGAATCAAGTTGCTGCAAGGCGTCGCCCTTGCGGAACAGGACACCCATTTCCGCAGCACGTCCCGTCCCGACCATGATCGAGGTCGGCGTCGCAAGCCCCATCGCGCAGGGGCACGCGATGATCAGCACCGACACACCGGCGATCAGCGCCATTGTCAGGGCCGGATCAGGCCCGAAAACCAGCCAGACCAGCACGGTCGCCGCCGCGATCGCCATGACGGCAGGTACGAACCAAAGCGTGATCCGGTCGACCAATCCCTGGATCGGCAGCTTGGCGCCCTGGGCCTCTTCGACCATGCGAATAATTTGCGCCAGGGTTGTGTCGGCGCCGACCCGGGTGGCGCGGAATTGCAGACTTCCGGCACCATTGACCGTCCCGCCGGTCACCGGATCTCCGGCACTTTTTTCAGCGGGAATCGGCTCGCCTGTCAGCATGCTTTCGTCGACGCGGCTGGTCCCCTCGATGACCTCGCCATCAACCGCGATGCGTTCACCAGGGCGCACGATGACGATGTCACCCTGAACTAGCGCATCGATCTCGATCTCTATGCTTTCACCGTCCCGCATCACGCGTGCGGTCCGCGCCTGAAGCCCCAGCAGCTTCTGGATGGCCGCGCCCGTTCTCCCCTTAGCGCGCGCTTCAAGAAAACGCCCCAGCAAGATGAGGACGACGATGACCGCTGCCGCCTCGAAGTAGACAGAGCGCAGCGTGTCAGGCAAGGCCGATGGTACGAATGTCGCAACTACGGAATAGAAGTAAGCCGCCCCGGTGCCGACCGCGACGAGGCTGTTCATGTCGGGCGCGCCCCGGAATAGGGCCGGGAAACCCTTGGTGTAAAACGTCCGGCCCGGGCCGAAGAGAACGATTGTCGTGAGAACGAATTGAAGAAGCCAACTCGTCTGCTGACCAATCGTGGTCTCGATAAGCATATGAACGGCCGGAATGACGTGGCCACCCATCTCGATCAAAAAGACCGGCAAGGCGAGGATGGCTGCAAAGGTGACCCGTTTGGCAAGCGCCAGAGCCTCTTCCTCCTTGCGCGCAACCCTGTCGTCACCGGCTTGGGCCGTTGCCACGGTGGCCGGATACCCTGCCGCGCCGCTTGCATCGATCAGATCGGATGTCGTGACAAGACCTTCGACGTAAACCACCGTCGCCGTCTCGGAGGCGAGGTTGACGTTCACCTCGACCACCCCGGGCACCGCGGCAAGCGCCTTGTCGACCCGCCCGACACAAGAGGCACAGGACATGGCCGCAATCGTGAGTTCGGCCCTGACCGTCCGCGCAGGGTAGCCCAGCTCGCGGAGAGTTTCGATGACTTCCGGAACGCGCTTGAGCGCGTCCACGCTCATACGCGCGGTTTCGGATGCAAGATTCACCGACACATCCTCTACGCCGTCGATTGCATTCAATGCGCGATCGACCCTGCCGACACAGGACGCGCATGACATGCCTTCGATCGGCAGGCTGATCTGTTTGGGTTCGGGCATATGTTTCACCTGTTTTTCCATTCGAGGTGGAATGTAGGGCTTCCAGTAACTGGAGGGTCAATGGGAGGGCGCCAAATAAATTTCTTCTCTTGACCTTCCAGCGCGGGGAAGCCCCATGTCACCGGCAGAAATCAGATCAAGGAGTGGTTCCGATGAAGTTCAGCGTTCCGGACATGAGCTGTGGGCATTGCACCGCAGCAATCGAAAGCGCAGTGAAAACCGCAGATCCGAATGCAGGCGTAGAATGTGACCTTTCTGCCCGACAAGTGCGTGTCGACAGCGTGTTACCAGCCGATCAGGTCCAAGCGATCATTCGGGATGCGGGCTATGACGTGGAACCTGCGGCCGCTTGATGCAGTGCCCGGACCACCCAGGGGCGGTCCGGGCAAGAACTTTCAGTCTTCGTCTTTGCGGGCTTCTTCGACCAAGTCGGCAAGCTGCGCCTTTTCGACAAAGCCAGGCACCAGCGCGTCACCGATCACGAAAGACGGCGTGCCGTTGAAGCCCAGAGCTTGGGTCAGTTGCATGGATGTCGCAATGTGCTCTTCGACCTCGGGGGCCTCCATGTCCTTGCGCAACTGCGCGATATCCAGGCCGATCTCCTCGGCAACGCGCAGCACGGAGGCCTCTTCCGCGCGGCCTTCCAGCCCCATCATCGCCCAGTGAAACTCTTCGTATTTGTCCTGCTTGCGCGCTGCCAAGGCCGCTTTCGCGGCGAACACCGATCCGTCTCCGAGAATGGGCCATTCACGATAGACGAGGCGAATGTTTGGATCCTCTTCGATCAAAGCCCGCACCTCGGGTTTGACCCGCCGACAATAGGGACAGTTGTAGTCGAAAAATTCCACAACGGTGACGTCCCCTTCCGGGTTGCCGAGAACCGGCGCATTCGGATCGTTCTCGATCAGATCGCGCTGGTCATTCAGAACTTGGGCCTGACTGAGCTCCTGCGCTTGCGCCTGCCTCTGTTCGAGGATCGCCACGGCCTCCATGACAATCTCCGGGTTCTCGCGGATTGCCTCGAGCACAAGTTCCTTGACCCGGGACTCTGACAGTTCGTCGGCGAGTACCGGTATCGGAAGCAAGGCAGCTATCGCGACAGTCGTGAAGGCTTGTCTGAAACGCATTTTAATTATCTCCCCGTTGTTCGTCGGCTTCTGTCCGCGCGGCCTGGACTTCGCGAACGCGGTCTGGCCAGGTGGACCGGATGAAGGCCAGGATGTTGTGAATTTGCTGGTCGGTCAGCACGTCTGCGAAACCCGGCATTCCGCTGTCGTATTCGACACCCTGACGCGCCAGAAGCGCCGCACCCCCCAGTTTTGTGTAATCGAAGAGCAGGCTGTCAGGATGATGCCAGGTGTGACCCGTCTCATCATGCGGTGGTGCTGGCAGGCGCCCATCCGCGCCGGGCGTTCGCCATTCCGGCTGGCCTTCCAGATTTGCGCCATGACAAGACGCGCAGTTGTCTGCGTAGAGCAACGCGCCTTCTTGGATGTCGGAGCTCTCCGCCTTGGACGCGCTGCCGACATCCGAGGATGCACTGGTCGAGAGCCAATAGGTGAAAGCGGCTGCGACAACAGTGATCGGAACGGACCAAACGAGATACCTCATGTGACCCGCATCCAGGTTGTCATGCCGGACGCGGCGTGGCTGAGCATGTGGCAATGGAACAGCCACTTGCCGGGATTGTCCGCCGTAAAGGCGATCTCGCGGGACTCGTTGCCAGCCAACAGGATCGTGTCGCGCATCGGTCCGAACGCGCCGTCGGGGCGCAGCTCACGGAAATGCATTCCGTGCAGGTGCATCGCATGTGGGAACACGGTCTGGTTCTCGATCTTCAAGCGCACCGGCTCGTTCAGGGATAGATCGGCCAATGGCGTGTCGGTCATTTCGGCGACATCATTCAGGGCCCAGAACTTGCCCGCCTGGGCAAGCTGACGAAACCCAAGGCGTTCCCCTCCGAGCATGGCAGACTGCATCCGCCCCATTGCTCCACCGGACATGACCAGTCGCAAATCACGCGCTTCGGCAAGGTCCGGCGCGTGTGCCGCGGGATTCGGCGGCAGCGGCAGCGGCTTGTCTCTCGGTACTGAACTGGTTGTGCCATCGACGGAAAAAGTCACCAGCGGGGTCAGTTGATCATCATCGCCGATGCGCAGCACCTCTGCGGTTCCGCCTTCGTCTGCGGTCACATCGACGATCAGGTCCACGCGCTGTGCGGGACCGAGGATCAATTCACCGTCAACCGGCTGGGGTTGGCCGATAGGCATCCCATCCAGGGCCATCGTCCAGCCACTCACCCCCGATAGCCTCAGCGGGAAAATCCGCGCGCTAGCTGCGTTGATGATGCGCAAGCGAATGCGTTCGTTACGCTTCGCGGGCAAGGTCAGGTCATAGCGCCCATTGGTCGTGATGAAGTTGCCGGTACGTCCACTATGGCTCATCATCATAGGCTGTTCGAAATTGTCGAACAGCTGCCCGCTCTCAGGGTCGAGCAACCAGTCCTCCAGAACGATGACTTCCTCGCTGTCGATGTCCGGCCCATCGGCCTCTTCGACGATCAAGGCACCGCGCAAACCACGCGCGACTTGCTCGTATGAGCGATTATGCGCGTGATACCAATAGGTGCCCGCGTCTGGTACGACGAAGTCGTAGTCAAAGGTTTCACCCGGTGCCACGGGCTCCTGGGTCAGCCCTGAAACGCCATCCATCGCGTTGTCGATCCGGATTCCGTGCCAGTGAACCGAACTGGGGTCAGGAACCTCGTTGCGGAACCTGCGGCGCACCCGATCGCCTTGAGCGACCCGAATTTCCGGAGCCGGAACGAGGCCGTCATAGCCCCAGATCTCTGTTCCCGGGTAGGTGTCCGGAAGAAGCTGTTGACGCGCAACCTTGGCAACCACGTCCTCGAACGGGGTTGCGGCATAAGCCGACCGCGGGATGGCCGCCGCGCAGGCCGCCAGTGTCGCATGGCGCAAGAAATCCCGACGTGTTTGTTTCATTTCGATCCTCGATAAAGCGAGGGCTTGTTGCCCCCGCGTGATGTTAGTTCGAAGCGGGGTTCTCCGCCTCGACCGTGTCCTTGTTCAGCAGGAAAAGCGCCATCGCTTCGCGATCGGCAGGTGTCAGAAACCGAGTTCCCTCGCGAACCACTTCCGCCATGCTGCCGCCGAAAGCATCGCCCGAAGGGGTGATGCCGGTCTGGAGCGCATAAGCGAGGTTTGAAACCGTCCAGTCGTTTTTGGCCAGGTCTTTTGGCCGTATCGCGGGTGCCTTGCTGCCACCGGGAAGCTGGGCGTTGCCTGCAAAGGAAGCACCGATATCGCGACCTCCTGCAAGATTGCGCGGCGTATGGCAGGCTCCGCAATGTGCCGCACCGCGCACCAATTCCCGTCCGCGGTTCCATGCGCCGCTTCGCCCTTCAACCGGTTCGGTATCCGGATCGTAGAAGAACGCCGCTCGCCAGAGCTTCAGCCCCCATCGTTGATCGAATGGGAAGCTGACATCGTTTTCTGGTGCAGGTTCGTCCACGGGCGGCACGGTTTGAAACGCCGCCCAGAGGTCAGCGATATCCTGGTCAGAAAAATCCGCATAGAACGTATATGGGAAAGATGGATAGTAGGGCGTTCCATCGGGGCCGATCCCCTGCCGCACGGCTTTTGCGAACTGTTCTGCCGTCCATTCGCCCATGCCATGTTTGGGGTCGGTCGTCAGGTTGGGCGGATAGAACGTTCCGAACGGGGTTTCGAGCGGCGCCCCTCCGGCAAGTGGTGCGCCGCCCGCTTCAAAATTGGTATGACAGGCAATGCACCCACTGGCGCGCGCCAAATATGCGCCCCGGTCGACATTGCCCTCTGTTGCAATCGGAGTCACTGCACTGCCGACAGGCCATGCAATAACAGCGCCGAGGCCGGCCGTGCCAAGCACGGCGACCCCGCTGACGAGTGTCAAAAACCGGCGCATGGTTAGTCTTCTTCCGCCCGGAAGCGTTCATGGCATGCGGAACAGACCTGGGTCGTCATCGCGAATGCCGCGTCGGCGGGCATTTCGGAAATGGCGGCGGCATCCATCATGCCGCCTCTGCCCATCATCGCGCTCCCGCCCATCATGGTTGTATCGCTTCCCATCATGGATCCGCCGCCCATCATCGAGGCGCCATCCGTGGAGGTATTGCCACCCATGCCGCCTAACCCATTGTCGGCTGCGCGTTCCAGGCCCTCAGAGTATTCCTCCAGCTGACTTGCCAATGCTGCGAAGCGGTCCCAATCGGTCCACACCTCGTCTTTGGCTTCCGAGGGCATGCCCCCCGTGCCCTCCGGGAACAGCTTTGTCATGCTCTCGCCGGCGTGCTGCTGGAACAGGCGCGCTGCATCGCCCACTGTTTCTGCGTCATAGGCCGTTTCACCCCGCATCATCGGGGCTACGGTTTTGACTGCCTTTCCCATGGCGGCCATGGCATCCATGCGTTCCTTTACGATGCCCGTGGCACCGCTATGCGCAAATGCCGCAACCGCGGTTCCTGCAATCAACACTGCCGCTGTGATAGTTGTCTTCTTCATGTCTTGGATCCTTCTTTGGGTCTGCTTTTCGAGCGATGTGAAATCAGACCCACCGTCGTGGCGGTGGAGGATCGCTGGTGGAGCGCAACTCTGTTAGTTGGGTCGCGGCGTCTTGCATGACAGCCGTCAGCAACTGAGGCTCGTAAACCACGTTTGGCTGGAGAAACACCACAGCCGTGACAGAACAATCGAGTCCCGGATGACAGTGGCCAGAGGCCTCGTTCGTCGATGACCCTACATCTTCGTGAGCGTGAAATTCTTGCGCCAAGGACGCTTCACCATGAAACGCTGGCGCCTCAGGCACTCCGAGAACCACTTGGAAAAGGCCGAAAACGATCGACAGAATCCATCGGTTTGTCTTCGACCAACGCATCAGTCAATCCCGTTGGCCCGCTGTAGTTCGCGGACATAGGCGGCAACCATCTTGACGTCTCCTTGTGTCAGTCCTTCGATCCTTGGCATATTACCGAATTTCCAGTGATGCGCACGCACGCCATTTTGAGCGGCCAGAACAAAGGCCATGTCTGAATGGTGGCTTGGCTCGTAAATCTTGTGCACAAGAGGCGGGGCAATCCCGTTTTGTCCCGCTGCGTTTGCTCCATGGCACTCGGAACACTTAGCCTCGAATATGGTTTTCCCAATCGTGGCTTGCTCCGAGAATTCTGCCGGCAGTTGGACCTGAACGATTGGGTCGCCTGCTTCTATCTTACTCGTGTCAGGAGGCGTCATGGAATGACCCATCGCTGTATCTTCCGCAGAAATGAACTGCCAAGTTGCAACTCCCCCGCCAGCTATAACTACGGCTGCGATAAGTGCGGTCAATTTATCCATGCTTGTGTCTTCCGTCTTGCCCGTTGTGTCAGATGAGTTTGACCTGAGTGCCGACAGGCATGCGCTCATAGACCTCCTCGATTTGTTTGTTGAACAAACCGATGCAGCCGTTTGACGACCGACGGCCGATCTTGCGCGTATCCTGTGTCCCGTGAATACGGTAGTACTGCCACGACAGGTACAGTGCACGAGTGCCCAAGGGGTTGTCCGGATCACCCCCCTCGACACGAGCCGGCCATTCCGGATTGCGTTCCCGCATGGAGGGCGTTGGCGCCCAACTGGGGTTTTTGCGTTTTTCCACCACTTCGGTGTAACCGCGTTTGGTGAGTTCGTCGGTCAGCGGAACGGAAGTTGGGTAGATCCGCATCTCGCCATCTGATGTCCAATGCTGGAGCGACTTCGTCACGGTATCGGAGATGATGATCCCCTTTCCGAGTGCGTCGAAGTGGTCTTGCCAGTCATGAACTCGGAAAGAAGAAATGTTGCGGCGAATGGTTTCGGCTCGAACCACGCTTGGTGCAGCCAAAGCGACAGCCGCATACCCCAATAGGCTTCGTCGATTGATCTTTTTGTTTCGCAATGTCGTCATGACACACTCCTAGCCTCGGGTTTGTTGCATCTCTTTTACGGGAGACCCGGCATCAGGCAACCTGACAAGGCCGCGAGAAGTGTATCCATTTGTATCCTTGACCTTACCCTGCTGGAGGGTCGCAAATGGCGCGAAGAACGAGACAATGAGGGTGTCATGGACCACCAAAACCACAGAAAAAAGCCGATCACGGACAGGCTCATGCATTACGGAATGATGGCGTGTTGCGTCGTCATGCTGCTGCCCATTGCGGGATTTTTTCTTGCCGGCGGCACATTGGCGGGCATGTGGGGCAATGCAGCGGCTTTCGCCCCACTCCTGCTTTGCGTCGGTGCGCATCTCGTGATGCACAAATTTATGGGAAAGTCGTGCCATTCGAACGAAGAGAAAGGCAGTATCGAAGAAACACCCGTGTCCGTGCCTTCTGCGATTCCCGTGGTTGCACGCAACAGGCGATAATTTGCGCGGGAAAATGCGAGCAAGCGCATGGTTGCTGACGATTACAACGCTTGGCGGATGCGCCGCAAGTCTTGAAGACTGTCCCGAGCGGGAGGTCATCGTTTCCACCAAGCAGGCATCGATCATCCTCCCCGACGGGTGTCGGTTGATATCCTCGTCCTCTGTCGACGTAGCGCGTGTTGTTTGTTCTGATGGTCGACAAGGCTTTGCCGTCGGCGGTCTTTGAGACAAAGTTCCGGGTGCAGATTCAACCCGAGCCGGCTTTAAGGGAAGGAAGCGGATCCTTGGCGAAAACCCTGTCGACACTGCGCCGGGTTCTGATTTTGCCCGCACTGATCCTGGCGCTTTCCTCTGGCAGTGGCTCGGCGGAGACATCAGCCGCGTATCAAAGCTCTCCGCTGAAGGCGCATCTCATCACGGCACAGGACGGTGTTTCCAAGAACACGCAGACTCTTTCCGCCGGACTTCATCTCCAACTGAACGAAAACTGGAAGACCTATTGGCGGTCGCCAGGAGAGGTGGGAATACCGCCTTCGGTCGAATGGAGCGGTTCCGAAAACGTCGCAGATGTCGAATTCATGTGGCCTTCCCCGACACGCTTCACCGCCTTCGGCATCGAAAATTTTGGTTATGCGGGTGAAGTCGTCTTTCCGCTGCGCATAACGCTCAAAGATCCCGGCGCACCTGTGACTCTTTCCGCGCAAGTCAAACTGCTGGTGTGCTCCAATGTCTGTGTCCCGGAAGAGTTTGACCTGTCACTTCGCCTCGGACGCGGCAACGACATCGACAGCACTGCGGCTGGGCTGATTGGCACGTTTTCCGAGCGCGTCCCCGAAGGAGCCGAGGCGGGTGGCGTCAGCGAGGCAAATGCCTTCATCGACGAAGACCTCACGGAGTTGATCGTCAATCTGCGCGTCGATGAACCACTCCAGTCGCCGGATGTGTTTCCCGAACTGGGTATCGGTGTTGCGCTTGGCAAACCCGATATACGTTTGGGAGAAGAGGATCATTTGCTTTGGGCGCGCTTGCCGATCCTCTCGTCGAATACGGATGTGACGGTGGCGCCGTCGATTACCGTCACCGATGGCGAGAACCGGGCCTTCACCGTGATTGCGGATCGCGTGGCGCGACGTACGGCACCGCCCTTCGAACTGGCCGCCACGACACCGGACATGATGGAACTGCTCTGGATTGCCGTGATCGCGCTGCTGGGTGGATTGATCCTGAACGTGATGCCCTGCGTGCTGCCGGTGCTGTCCATCAAGGTGTCGTCTGTGCTCAAACACACAGATCACGACACAACCCGTGTCCGGTTCGGTTTCGTCGCAGCCGCCGCTGGCATCATGACGTTCATGTGGGGTCTGGCGCTCATCCTTTGGGCGCTCCAGACGGCAGGGCTCAGCGTCGGGTGGGGGCTGCAATTTCAAAGTCCGCTATTTCTTGCGGTGATGATCGCAGCCCTGCTCGTCTTTTCGGCAAATCTGTTCGGAGCGTTCGAGTTCGCCCTTCCACAAGGCATGCAGACAAGGCTTGCAGATACCGGAGGGCGGAGCGGATATTCCGCCGACTTTTTCACCGGCATGTTCGGTGCCGTCATGGCGACGCCTTGTTCGGCACCGTTCCTCGGCACCGCGGTGGCCTTTGCTTTGGCCGGGCGTGGCGTGGACATTCTCATCGTCTTTACGAGCCTCGGGCTCGGCCTCGCCCTGCCCTATCTCGTCATCGCCGCGTTCCCGCGTCTGGTCGCGTTCATGCCCAAACCTGGCCGGTGGATGCTGATCGTCAAGAGCTTGATGGGGATCTTGCTGCTTGCAACCGCCGTTTGGCTGTTCTGGGTGCTCGACGGTGTCGCCGGGCTGGCCTCCGTCATCGCGGTCGCGGCGTCTTCCGGTCTCGCCGTTCTGATCTTGTCCCTCCCGAATGTGCAGTCCCAATTCAGATGGTCTATTGCCACGGCCAGTCTTGTTCTGGCTCTTGCCGCGGGTCCTCTCCTGCAGCAATCAGCGCCTGCCCGTGCAGGGTCGCAATCGGCGTTGGCTTGGGTCGCATTTGACCGTTCGGACATAGCGAAACGCGTGTCCGCAGGAGAGGTCGTCTTTGTCGATGTAACAGCTGACTGGTGCCTGACTTGCAAAGCGAACAAGACACTTGTCATCGACCGGGAGCCGGTCCGCAGTACGCTGGACGCGCCAGGCGTCACGCCGATGCAGGCAGATTGGACACGCCCGGACGCGCGCATTTCCCGTTACCTTGAGAGTTTCGGCAGATATGGCATCCCTTTCAATGCCGTCTATGGACCGTCGGCACCAAACGGCATTGTGCTGTCCGAATTGCTTACGACCGAAGACGTGATGGACGCCTTGGCGCAAGCCAGCGGTCGAGATGTTTCCGCAAAGGTTGCCGGACAGGAGTGATCTGCCCGGGCGGGACACCGACCAGCAGTCAGCCGCCGAGCCGCTCGAGCGCAGCGCGGACCGCCGCACGCCGAGGATCATTGGCGGGCTGCTGCTCCAACAGCGCTTCAGCCTTACGGTAGGCCTCAATGGCGCGATCCTGCTCCTGAAGGACGGTATAGGCGTTTGCCAGCCGCATCCAACCATCCAGATCTTCCGGTTCATCCTCAAGACGCCCAGCCAGCCGCGAGACCATCGAGCGGATGAACTCCGCGCGGTCCGCGTCATTCATCTCTGACGCCGCCGCAACATCTGCCGCACTCGGGCCGGGTTGTGATGTCGGCCCGCTGGGTAGATCGACGACCGGGAGGTCGGCGGCCGCTGCAATCCGGTTGATCTGCAAAACGTATGTTTCCATCCAGGGCACGAACGTCTTTTCCTGGTTCAGCCGGGAAACGAGCAGATCGTAGGCCTTACGCGTCTCTTCTTTTTGAAGATGGTAGAGAGACTCGAAATAGGTTGCCGCAGGATTGGATGGGTCAAGTTCCAAAGCGCGATCAATGGCCAATTTCGCCCGTGGAATAACAACGCCATCATTGGCAACCGCGACAGCCTCCGCCAGCATAGAGAATGTCGCGGAGGTGGCATCCTCCCGTTTGGCGACAACTTCAAATGCTTCGACAGCATCAACTGTTCTGCCCATGCGCTGATAGGTCTGGCCCAACAGCATCCACCCTTCGCTGGGGCCGCCGGTCGGATCGGATACAAGCCTTTCGCGAAGTTGTATTGCAAGCGCCATCACTTCATCAGTCTGTGCGCGCTCCTCTGCACGGGCAGCGAAGGCCATTGAAGGCACCTCAGGCGATCCCATTGTCAGATAGTAGCCCGCGGCAATAACCGGCGCGAGGACCGCCGCGACAACGAGAGTGACTCTGCCGCCATTGCGGGATGATCCGGTTTTTTCTCCCGAATTGCGGGTCGTCGCGAGGATCCGTTTCTTGATTTCGAGTCTGGCTGCTTGAGCTTCCTGTTCAGAAATCAAACCGCGGTCCATGTCTCGTTGAATTTCCCGCATCTGATCGGCAAGGATCGCCGGTACCGCATCTCCTCTGGTGAGAGTGTTCGATTTGGACAGCAGCAGCGGGTAGAGGACAATTCCGACTGCGAGCAGCGTCAGAAGACCGAAAATACCCCAGATCATGACGCATCCCCCGCTTCGTTTCGTCTGAGAATTTCGGACACGGTGTTTTCATCCTCCGAGCCCAAATCTTCAAATGCCTCTTGCTTTCGCCGACTCATCAGTACCCCACCACCAACGAAAACCCCGATGAGGACGAAAGCGATCGGCGCAAACCAAAGCGCGTAGGTCGCAGGCTCCAGAGGCGGCTTCAGCAGCACGTAATCCCCGTACCGCGCCCGAATGTATTCGATCACCTCGGTGTCAGCGTCTCCGGTGACCAGTCGCTCGCGTACGAGCAGACGCAAGTCCCGCGCCACACCCGCGTTCGAGCTGTCGATGTCCTGGTTTTGACAGACGACGCATCGTAGATCCTTGGAAATCTCCCGCGCACGCTGTTCCAATACCGGGTCGCTCAGCATTTCGTCCGGTTCGACCGCATTGGCGGCAAAGGGAAAGAGCCCGATGCAAAACGCGAAAATCAACTGTCTCATAATGCTGCTCCATTTGGCAGTGCGCCTGCTTGCTTCAGGGCTTGCGTGAACCGTTCGACGGCGTCCGGACCGACGACCGGCCCGACATAGCGAAACAAAACGGTACCACCGCCATCGACGATGAAGGTTTCCGGCACGCCTGACAGGCCCCATTCGATCCCGGTGCGGCCCGACAGGTCGGACCCGATCCGCTCGTAGGGATTGCCGAGGTCATTGAGCCACTTCACGGCATCCTCTGGTTTGTCTTTGTAGTTGATGCCGAACAACCGCATGCCCCCGCGTTCGACAAAGCGTGTCAACACGGCATGTTCCGCGCGGCAGGGCACGCACCAGGACGCAAAGACATTGACCACGACCGGTCGTTCGTTGCCGACAAGATCGCTTCGGGCCAGGCCGGGTGTCTCCAACCCCGGCACGGGATCGAGATCGAACGCCGGGGCCGGTTGCGAGATCAGGACGGAAGGGATCTCATTGGGATCCCGGTCGGGATTGAGCCCCCAGAGAAAAAACCCCCCGAATATGACCGCCGCAATAAACGGCAGCCCGGCAGTGAGACGTTTCATCTTCTCTCCTACTCCGCAGGAACAGCATCGCTGGCTGGCTGTTTGGCGCGGCGCGGCGCCCCGACCCTCAAACGGCGATCCGACAAGGACAAACAGCCACCGATCACCAGCAAGATCGAGCCGATCCAGATCAGGTTGACGAGCGGTTCATAGAGGATCCGAAGGGTCCAGGCTCCGGCGTTGTTCACTTGATCGGAGGCCGGCGTTGCAATCGACGTATAGAGATCACCCGCCAATGTGGACCGGATGGCCGACTCCGTCGTCTGACTTTCCGCGACCGGGTAATACCGCCGTTCCGGGAACAGCTTCGTGACCAGTTCGCCATCCCGACGCACCACAAGGGTGCCGCGATCCGCGATGTAGTTCGGCCCTTGAACCTTTGCGGCCCCTTCGAAGGTGATGTCGAACCCGGCGATCGTGACTTCGGTCCCGGGGCCGGCAAAGACGATCTCCTCACTTTTCCATCCGGTCGAGCCGATCATCCCCATCATCAAAACGGCGACCCCGGCATGGGCAAGCGTCATGCCGTGTGACGCACGTGGGAGGTTGCGCGCGCGTCTCGCGCTCTCCGCAAGGGGAACCTCGAACAGGCGGATGCGTAGCGCCCATTCCCGTAGGGTTGCAAAAAGCAGCCACGCTGCACCGAGGATGGCAAGATAGGCCATGATCGGCCCACCGTTCAGAAGATACCATGCGGCCAAAGCTGCGATGACCGCCAGCACGGCCACGAACCGAATGCGATCGAGCAAACCGGCGATATCAGCCCGCTTCCACGACAGGAATGGACCAAGACCCATGAACACGACCAGCGCCAGCATCATCGGAATGAAGGCCGCGTTGAAGAAAGGTGGACCCACCGAGATCTTGTCCCCGGTGACAGCTTCGAGGATCAGCGGATAAAGCGTCCCGAACAGGACCGTTCCCGTAGCGGCGGCCAGAATGAGGTTGTTCACGAGCAGCCCGGCTTCGCGGCTGATCGGGCGAAACAGACCACCCGGCTCCATTTCGGGCGCCCGCCAGGCGTAGAGCGCCAGCGACCCACCGATGGACACGGCCAGCAGACCCAGAATGTAAAGCCCGCGCTCTGGATCGACGGCGAAGGCATGCACGGAGGTAAGCAGGCCGGATCGGACAATGAACGTGCCGAGAAGTGAAAGCGAGAAAGTCAGGATGGCAAGCAGGATGGTCCAGCTTTTGAACGCGTCGCGCTTTTCGGTGACGATGGCGGAATGCAGCAGCGCCGTGCCCAGAAGCCAGGGCATGAAGCTCACGTTCTCGACCGGGTCCCAGAACCACCAGCCGCCCCAGCCCAGTTCATAATAGGCCCACCAAGATCCAAGAGCGATACCTGCCGTAAGGCTGACCCACGCGGCCAATGTCCACGGGCGGACCCATCTGGCCCAGGCTGGATCGACGCGCCCTTCCAGAAGAGCCGCAACGGCAAAGGAAAATACGATGGAGTAGCCGACATACCCGAAATACAAAAGCGGCGGGTGCATGGCGAGACCCATGTCCTGAAGCAACGGGTTGAGGTCATTGCCGTCGAGCGGCGGCGGAAACACCCGCTCGAAGGGGTTCGACGTCAGCAGCAGGAAGGACAGGAAGCCGACGCTGATCCACGCCTGCACCGACAAGGTGCGCGCCTTGGTCTCGGCGGGGATGTTCGATCCGAACCAGGCGACGCCCGCGCCGAACACCGCGAGTATCAGGATCCAGAGCAGCAGCGAACCCTCATGGCTGCCCCAGGTCCCGGCCACCTTGTAGAGCATCGGCTTGAGCGAATGGGAATTCTCGACGACGTTCCTGACGGTGAAGTCGCTGGCGATGAAGGCCTGCATCAGCGCTGCGAAGGCTATGGCCACAAACAGCACTTGTCCTATTGCCGTCGCCTGGGCGGATTTCATCCAGACGGCGTTTCCACGCGATGCACCTGCAATCGGCAGAACGCTTTGAACAAGTGCGAGGGCCAGCGCGAGGGCCAGTGCGAAGTGACCAATTTCCGGGAACATGGCGTTCTTTCCTATCCAGTGTCGGTGGGCGTCGCGTCGGACGGCTTTGGCGTCCGCGGCGGGGTCTATTCGTCGAGCGTTGCTTTGCGGTGACGGAACTCTTCTTCGTCGATTTCCCCATTCGCAAAGCGGCGCCGGAGCGCTTCCTGCGCGTCCGAGTCCGGGGGACGGGTGCCATTGTCCCGCAGCCTGAGTACCAGAAACACGATCAATGCGATCACGGCGCCCCAGAAGGCGAGCATCATGAAGCCGCCCATAAAGCCATAGCCTCCGCCCCATATGTGACCTGTCCAGGAGCCTGGACCATCAGCTCGCGCCATGCTGGCGGGCAAGCTGGCCAGCAACGTTGGAATGAGCGTTTTCAGTTTCATCTGTTTCTCCTTCGATTAGTTCGCTTTCATCCAGTGGGATGGTGACAACAGCGCGCAAACCCGCGCTGTTATGGTTGACCAGCTGGATATCGCCGCCATGGGATTGGACGATTGTCCTCGCGATTGAGAGCCCAAGCCCATAACCGCCCGTTTCCAGAGACCTCGATTGCTCGAGGCGATAGAAGGGATCGAAGACCTTTTCCAACTGGTCGACGGGAATGCCGGGCCCATTGTCATCGATGTTGAGTACGAGGTTCGAACCGTGGGTCGCCCAGCTGACTTTTGCGGCACCACCGTAGCGAACGGCGTTCTCAAGCAAGTTCCTCAGTGCCCTTCGGAACGCGTTGGGTCGAAGCCGCACGGCAACATCATCACTCGGGGCAAAGGTGCAGTGTGCCGCCATATCGCTGCACAAGCTGTCCAGAAAATTGCGCAGATCGACCACTTCGGAGCCTTCTGATCCGGTAAGGCCCCGTGCAAAGGTGAGCGTCGCTTCGACCATACTCTGCATCTCTTCGACCGATGCGATGAGGCTGTCCCGCGTCTCTTCTTCGTCAACCAGCTCCGCGCGGACACGCATAGCAGTCAACGGCGAGCGTAAATCGTGACCAAGCGCTGCGAGCATCCGTGTCCGATCACTGACAAACCGGGTCAGCCGTCGTTGCATGCGGTTGAAGGCGACGGTCAGATCCCTGACCTCGGTCGGCCCTGCGACGGTCAATTCAGGCACATCCTCGCCCCGGCCAAGATGGTCCGAGGCCTTCGACAGGTGCCGCAAAGGACGCGTCAGGCGCGTCATGACAAACCAGAAAATCGCCACCAAAAGCAGTCCGGCGGAAATTCCAAAGGTCAGCATCGAATAGAAAGGCCATTGGATTGGTGGACGCTCGAACCGCGTTCCGACATTCAGCCAACGCGCTCCCTTAATGGCGATCGACAGGTTCATTTCAACCGCTGTCAACTCTCCGCGCATCATCGCGAGATGCATTTCCGTCATTTCGTCAGAAAGATTGGGCAAGGGCCTCAATTCGCCCTCGATCTCGTGCAGTTCAACGCGAATATCGCGGCTGTAGCTATCGTCCATTAGCGCACGGATACGCCCTTCAACAAGGTCGCCATGCGAATGACTGGTGTGTTCCACACTCGGAGCGTCTGACAGATCAAACCGGATAAGTGGTGAATTTGCCGCGCGAAGGATGGAATTCTGCAGGTCCAACGGGGCCTCTTCGATCAACCGCGCCACATTCGCTGCGCGTCCAGCAGCCTCGAACCCCAAAGCAGCACGGATGGCCAGGCTGCGCTCGTCAGCGAACAGGAACAGGCTGATCGCCTGGGCCACGACAAGTGCCGCGACCACAAGCAGGATCAACTGGCCGCTCAGAGATCTCATCGCACGGCGCATCACGGCGCATCCTCGACATCGGCAGCCAGGCAGTATCCGCCGTTCCGCACAGTCTTGATGACACTCGGTCGCAATACATCCGGCTCGATTTTGCGACGGAGGCGGCTGATCTGATTGTCGATGGTGCGATCCATCGGGCCTGCCGTCCGACCAGCGGTCAGGTCAAGCAACTGGTCACGGCTGAGCACCATCCTCGCGCGTTCCAGCAGGACCGCCAGCAATTTGAACTCGGAGGTCGTCAATGGCGTTTCGGTTGCGGCCTCGTCAATCAGCACCTGCCGGTCGGTATCCAGTATCCAGTGCGCAAAACAAATCTTCCTCCCAGCCAGGGTTCCGGCCACGGGTTCGTCGCGGTTGCTTCTCCGAAGAACCGACTTGATGCGGGCGAGCAGTTCTCGTGGATTGAATGGCTTGGCGAGATAATCGTCCGCACCGATTTCCAGCCCCACGATCCGATCCGTTTCCTCACCAAGCGCCGTTAGCATGATGATCGGAAGATCACCTTCTGGCGCAAGTCTGCGGCAAACCGACAAACCGTCCTCGCCCGGCATCATGACATCGAGCACGAGCAGGTCGAAGTGACCGGTGGCCAGCTTGGCATCCATCTCCACGGCATCCCTGGCGACGGTCGTGCGCATTCCGTTCTTCTCCAGAAAGCGCGCGACGCTTTCACGTATCTGTGCGTGGTCATCCACGATAAGGATATGAGGTGGCGGTCCCATGGTGTCTTTCCTAAATCATCGTTGCATCGTGTTTCATGGGCAGAATTGTAGCCATTTGTATCAGGTCAGTCCCTTGCTACAGATGGATACAAATCTGTGCCTGCACCGTGTCGTGCTCCCGGGTAGCGTTGCTGGCATGTTATGTGACCTTTGGGATCGCAACCGATCAAAGGATGAGGTTTTCGAATATGGCTCTTGATTTGAACCGGCGCCGTTTCATTCTGGGTGCTCATATGACGGTGCTGACCGTCACGGCGTCACCGCTGCTGGCGCAGAGCCGATCTGTCTGGTCGGCAGAGAATGCCTTTGACGCGCTTCTATCGGATACGGCGCGGATCATCGATGTCAGAACGCGCGAAGAGTGGCAAGAAACCGGCGTAGGTGCTGGTGTATGGCCGATAAGCATGCACGCGTCCGGTTTTCCGGACCGATTGTTCAGGGCGAAGGAACTGAGCGGTGATCGCACCGTTGGACTGATCTGCGCCACTGGCGGACGCTCCGCATCGCTGCTTCGAGCGTTAAGACAAGCTGGTTATTCGGGCTACGCCGATATCTCGGAAGGGATGTTGGGATCAGGCGAAGGGCCTGGCTGGATCGCATCGAACTTGCCGACCGTTCCGGTGGATGTCGCCCTGAACGGGTTGCCCCCCGCGTTGGCCTGACCTGTGAAGAATCAATCGGTCCAGTTGTGCTAAAAAGCCTGATGTATGGTCAGATTGACCTGTTTGAATAGGAAGACGGGTTTGGGGGTATGACCGAGTTGATGGCCATGTTTGTCGGAATATGCGCGGCGATCCTGATGGGAATTGTCCATCATTATGCGTTGTCGGGCATTCTGAAGTTTTCCCCGCAGCGGTCGGATGGCTCCGGCTTTCGGATCATCCTGACGTTTTCCGCGTTGCTGTTGCTGCACGTATTGGAACTTGTGACGCTCGCCGTGTTCAACACGATGGTGGTGGCAAGCGTTCTGCCGCAATCGTTCAGCAACAGCCCGCCGATGTTTCAGGATGTTCTCTATGTTACGGGCATCTCGTTCTCGACCCTTGGCTATTCGTCCATAGAGGTGGTCGGGCCCTTTCGACTGTTGCTGATGCTGCAATCGCTTTTGGGCTTCATGTTGCTGACCTGGTCAGCGACGTTTCTTTACTCAGCCTGCCAGCAAGTCTGGCAGAAGGCGAAAGATGACTGAAAATCGCCACGCGCGTCGGACATGAACCGGGCGTCAGCGTCAAATGCGTCCTGATATCGGTCCTTTGGCCTCCCCGTGGAACGGTTGAGTGAGCGCCGCGTTGCGCGCGTGGATGAATAACCCTTGACCTTCCAGTTGCTGGAATCCCTAGGTACCAAGCCATGGCACAGATTTTCAAAAAGACAGGCGATCACTTATCGCACCATCGACACGGGGATATCTTGAAATTTCCCGTATGGGTTGGCGTGTTGATTGTCTTGCTCTCAATGCCGGCTCACTTGTTTTTGGATGAAAAGAGCTCGATAGCTCTTGCTTCGATCACGCTTGCTTTGATTGGCGGTGCCTATATCGGCTTTGGCGCCGCGGACGGCAGAGCGCGCGTGTTCTGGGCAGAGCTCGCCGTGGCCCTTTTGTTCGGCTCGGCAGCCTTCCTGGGGCTGATATGGCATTGGGCCTTCCTCCCCTTGGGCTTGGCCCTGCACGCCCTTTGGGACATGTCACACCACAATTCTTATCGTCTCGCCCGGATTCCGAACTGGTATATTCCATTCTGCGTGGCCTTTGACCTTTTGGCTGCGACGTTCTTCGTTCTGCTCTATGCCGTGTTTTGATCCATGATGATGCGCGTTCTTCTTATTGCGGTGTTCCTGATGGGAGTCGTCGCATTGGCCTTCCCGGACGTCCTTGGCGTTGACATTCGCCTGCCGGATCGCGCGGAAATTGACCGCTGGATCGAGGCGGCAGGTCTTGCCGGACCAATTGTCATCGTGGCGCTTATGACAATCGCTATCGTGGCAAGCCCCCTGCCCTCGGCGCCGATCGCACTCGCCGCCGGAGCGGCTTATGGACACACGTACGGGACGCTCTTCGTCGTTCTAGGTGCGGAACTCGGTGCGCTTGCCGCCTTTGGTCTGGCCCGCGGCCTGGGTCGTCCCTTCGTTGAGCGTCATCTCGGTCAGAAGATTAACGCAGGCCTGTTCGGGTCCCAGAACACTCTGACCTTCCTGGTCTTCGGCAGTCGCCTGCTGCCGTTTCTGTCCTTCGATATGATCAGTTACGCCGCAGGTCTGAGCAAGCTGCATCTTTGGAGGTTCGCGCTGGCCACGATGGCCGGGATTATTCCCGCAAGTTTTTTGCTCGCTCACATGGGCAGCCAGGCGATGAACGGAGATGCCCGCACCGCCACATGGACCGCGCTTGCGCTCGGTGGCTTTACGGGCCTGTCGGTTCTCTTTGCCGCGACGCGAAAGACCGGTACGCAACGGGAGGAGAGCTGATATGGCCAATCATTCTCACGCTGGACACATGCCGAGTTCCGGCAAGGCCCTTGTGATTTCTGCCTGGCTCACCGGCGTCTATTTCATGATTGAACTCGCCGTCGGGCTCTGGACCGGCTCGATCGCCGTCCTGTCGGATGCGTTTCACACCCTGTCGGCGGTTGGCGGTGTTCTCGTGGCCATCATCGCGAAGCGGATTGCGCGCCGTCCAGCGGATTCGGCGCGCAGTTTCGGATGGTACCGCGCCGAGATCATCGGCGCGCTGGTGAATGGCAGCTTTCTTCTCGGCATGGCGCTTCTGGTGATCTGGATGGGCGCGATTCGGCTCGGAAATCCGATCCACCTGGCCACGGGCCCAATGCTTTGGGTCGCCTTCGGTGGCCTGGTCACAGAGGTCATCTCGCTGGGGCTGATGTGGCAATCGAGCAAAGACGATCTGAATGCCCGCGGCGCGCTCTGGCACATCATCCAGACCTTTGTCGGCAGCCTCCTGATCATCGTGACCGCTCTCGTGATCGAGTTCACCGGCTTTCTCGCGATCGACCCGATCCTCGGCATGGCGTTCGGGGTGGTTCTCCTCTGGGCCTCCGTCGGCGTAATCAAAGAAGCGGTCCACATTCTCATGGAAGGCACGCCCGAGGGAACGGATCTCGACGCTGTGATGGCGGATCTGAACCACCAGGACGGGGTTGTGGATGTTCACCACGTGCATGCTTGGACGCTGACCAGCGGCAAACACGCGTTTTCCGCCCATATCCGCCATAGGGCACCCGCCGAGGCCGCGCACTTGCTGAACAGGGCCTATCGACGGCTGACGGAGCAGCATGGGTTTCACATGGTCACGCTGCAGCTCGAAACCGAGTGTCTCGACGAGCGCCACGCGCTGGATGTTGATATAGTCCAGATAGCGGCTGCAAAGGCTGCGCAAGAAAAGACTGATGTGCGAGATGCGCATCCGCACCCAAGCCCTAACACAGAAGGGCCATAGACTGTGATGGACACGATACTTGCCGCAGAGCCGGAGATTCGTCTGACGGCGTTTTTGAGTGTGCTGGCCGCCATGGCGCTTTGGGAACTCGCCGCCCCGCGTCGGCGGCGTGACATTCCGCGTGTCATCCGTTGGTCGAACAATCTGGCTCTTGTCGTGATCGATACGGCGATCCTGCGGTTGTCTTTCCCAATCCTGGCCGTTGGTCTGGCGGTCATGGGCGAGGAGCGGGGTTGGGGTTTATTCAACACTATCGGCGCGCCGTATTGGTTGGCCGTTGTCCTGTCCATGCTGCTTCTCGATCTGGCCATCTATTTGCAACACGTCATGTTCCATGCCGTCCCTACGTTGTGGCGTCTGCACCGGATGCACCACGCGGACCTCGAGTTCGACGCCACAACGGGATTGCGCTTTCACCCGATTGAGATCCTTATCTCGATGGCGATCAAGCTAAGCTTGGTCGCAGCGCTTGGTCCGCCCGCCGTCGCGGTTTTGTTGTTCGAGATCATCCTCAACGCCACGGCACTCTTCAACCATGCCAACATCAACCTGCCGAGACCAGTCGACCGGTGGCTCAGATGGATCGTCGTCACACCCGACATGCACCGCGTGCATCATTCTGTCGATCCGCGCGAAACCAACTCAAACTACGGCTTCAACCTGCCGTGGTGGGACCGCCTCATGGGTACTTACGTTGCCCAGCCCGCGAAGGGCCACGAGGGAATGACGATCGGCATCGAGCAGTTTCGCACGACGCGCGACCTCTGGGTCGACAAGATGTTGATCCAGCCCCTTCGCGGGCCGGCAAGCGGGCACGCCCTGGATGCACCCGCCCTCTCGCCGACAGAGCAGGAACAGCCTCTGGACTCTCAAACACACAGTTCTACGGTCTCGGATACTTCAAAAAGGAACACATGATGAAAAGACGCACATTTTTGCTGGCCGGAGCGGCTGCCACACTCCCCCTGCGAGCACTGGCCAACACAGAACCGGTCATTAAAGTCCTGAAAACCCCCACCTGCGGGTGCTGTACCGCCTGGGTCGATCATGTCCGGCAAGCGGGCTTCACGGTCGAGGCGCAGGATGTCGATCAGGATGCGCTTTATGCGTTCAAAGACCGGCTACAAATCGCTCCGGAACTTGCTGGATGTCACACGGCGATCATAAGTGACTATTTTATCGAGGGCCACGTGCCTGCCGCGGACATCACGCGGCTGCTGGCAGAACAACCGGTGGCGCGCGGGTTGACGGTTCCCGGCATGCCGATGAGTTCGCCCGGCATGGGCGGTCCCGGGGCTGGTGACACTTTTGATACCTTGCTTGTCGGCTCCGACGGGGTGACCTCGGTCTTCGCGAGCCACAGCTGATCGGGTCATGGGCGCAGGTGATAAATCCCGCGGGCGGGGTTTTTGACCCGCCCGTCCTGCACAAGCTTTCGCAAGGCCCTGTAGGTCGCCTCATGGCTCAGCTGTAATCGGGCGGCGAACTCGATCACGGAGCCGTCGAGCAGGCCCGCGACCAACCCCGCCAACACCCGGTCTTCTGCACGCCGGATACCCACGATCTCAAGCATCTGTCTTTGTGCCTGTATCTGCTGAGCCGCCTGGCGACCAAAAGCGCGCGCAAACTCAGGGTCGGCGAAGGCGTCCAAAACGGCATCCTTTTCGATCCGGATCAGCGTCCCTGCCTGAACGAAAACAGCATCGCAATGATAGACCTCTGAAAACACGGAAGCTTCGGCAAAGCTTGTTCCGGCTTGGGCACGGTGAATGATGAACCGCTCGCCATCTGGGCCGACCCGCTCGAGATACACGCGCCCGGTTTGCACGACATAGAGACCGTGGGTGGGACCGCCTTGGTGAAACATGATGTCGCCAACCGCGCCGGAAAAAGGGCGCAGGGCTGAACTCGGGATAAGATCATAGGGGGCTGGCAACATATGATTGCAATCATATTGCGATACGCCCGCCCCTGCTAGCGTAAACATGACAGCATCCCATTGAAGGACCCGTCCATGCGTCTCATTTCCCTCCTCCTTGCCATACTGATGGCCGCACCCGTGGCCGCTCAGCACGCCCATTCCGCGACTGGCCATGACATGGGTGGACCGCAGGAAACCGGGCAATCGGCCTTTGCCGCCCTGGCGGAGATCGTTGCGATCCTGCAGGCCGATCCCGAGACAGATTGGGAGCGGGTCGATATCGACGGATTGCGCCGCCATCTGGTCGATATGGATCTTCTGACCCAAGAGGCCGTGGTCACCCGCACCCTGCGGCCGGAAGGGGCCCGGTTCGAGATTCGGGGCACCCCCCGTGTTCTCGAAGCCATCCGCGCCATGGTGCCCGCCCATGCGCCCTTTCTTGCGGCTGAAACCGGCTGGGACGTTGTCACGGAGGAACTCGAAGATGGCGTGGCGCTCAGTGTCGATGGCGATGCCGCTCAGATTCAGGGACTTGGTTTCTTTGGCCTGATGACCATCGGGGCGCATCACCAGGAGCACCACCTCATGATGGCAAAAGGCGCAGCCCCGCACCATTGACGCGCCGACACGGCTTGTTTGTTGATCCGTAGAGAGGTGCACTGACAAAACGTTACATCTCGCGTGTTGACCTTCCCGCGCGGGAGACATGGACACATGTCCCGTGATGGAAGCGTCAGAGGATACCGCGCGCAGGGATTTCCTGTATTACGCAACGGCCGGGGCGGGGGTCGTGGCCGCAGGGGCCGCGCTCTGGCCACTGGTGAACCAGATGAACCCTTCCGCCGATGTCCGCGCCTTGGCACAGATCACTGTCGACATTTCCGATCTCGCGCCTGGAACGCAATTGACCGTCAACTGGCGCGGAAAACCTGTCTTTATCCGTCATCGCACAGAGGCAGAAATGGCTCAGGCTCGGGCAGAGGCGGTCTCTGACCAGCCTGACGGCAAGGCGCGCAACCCCAATCTGCCCGCCGATGCGCTGGCGTCGCGTAGCCCTTAATTGGGCTCTGCCTCACTTTGTGTGGCGCAACTATCCTGAAACAGGAAAATTCAGGAGGGATGGTTGTGAGCTCGAAGAAGCATTGGTCGCCCGGGGCCGAAGTTTCGGTTCAATGCGTTGAGCGAAGTGATTTCGGCGGGTGGATCGTATCGGGCAGTCTGACACCAAGCGGCATCTGCCCAGACTGTGGATTGCATTCACGCCGACGTCACGGCTGGCGGCGTCGGCGGTTGCAGGATTATCCCGCCCATGGAGAGGAGGTAACGGTTGATCTCGCGATTTGCCGTTGGCGATGTTTGGCACCCGCTTGCCCACGCCGGACTTTCGCAGACCAACTCACCTCGATTGCGCATCCGTTTGCACGTAGCACTTCGCGTGTCGGGGAGATTGTCAGTCATCTTGGGCATGCAACCGGCGGACGGCCTGCCGAACG
This sequence comes from Pacificoceanicola niger, assembly GCF_048553275.1. NCBI lineage: Bacteria > Pseudomonadati > Pseudomonadota > Alphaproteobacteria > Rhodobacterales > Roseobacteraceae > Pacificoceanicola > Pacificoceanicola niger. The sequence goes on along the minus strand of NZ_JBLZMW010000017.1, from coordinate 3,890 downwards.
GCTCTTGCACCGTTTGGGCCTTGGGGTCAGCGATTACACGGTGCTCAGGCAGTTGAAAAAGCGTGCTCAGGGCACCGCCAAGCCGCCGACGGTCATCGGGATTGACGACTGGAGCTGGCGGAAGTCGCAAACCTACGGCACGATCATTGTGGATCTGGAGCGTCGCGTGGTGATCGACATTCTTGAGGATCGAGATGTCGTCACCTGCACCAACTGGCTCAAGCGACACCCCGAGGTGAAAGTGATTAGCAGAGATCGGTGTGGTCTCTACGCCTAGACTGCACGGCAAGGGGCACCGCAGGCGAAGCAGGTCGCTGATCGGTTCCATATCGTGCAAAACCTGCGGCAGGCCATTGAGGAGCAAATGAACCTCCACGGCCCTGAGACCGGCAGAGCGCTGCTGGCCGACGCCGACAATATCACCGCAGCCGGCAGCCTTCTGAAGTCACGCCTTGCGCACAGGACATCTCGGGAAGAGATTTTCACCACCATCCATGCGCTCCGAAATCAGGGGCTTAACTGTAGCGAGATCGGGCGACGAACAGGGTTCCCGCGCCGCAGCATCGCGAAATGGCTGCAGTTCGAGACGCCACCGGACCGCAAACAGGCCGCTTTGAAACCGACTTCGCCGTGGTACTTTGAAGAATTCCTGAGCCAAAGCTGGAAGGACGGCATTCGAACAGGCAGCGCCCTGTACCGTATGATCCAAGAGCGTGGTTACGAGGGGAGTCAGTCGCATTAAAAGCGGCTGGGGGCGGGCGGGCGCAGAGCCGAAAAGCAAACGAAGGGCCCCGCCGTGGAGCACCAGATCCTGGAGCCGGTCCGGGGCCCGGAAACGGGGCATGCGATCTCTCCGGTCATTGCGGCCGCGCTGTGCATCAAACCCAGCGGAAAGCTCACCTCGGATCAGGCGCGGAAAGTCGACACGCTCAAAGCCGGTTCTCCCGCCTTCACAACGATGCGCAGCCTCGCCATGCGTTTCAACGGTATCATGCGTGGCCGCCAAGCGGGTCCGCTCCCTGCATGGATCGACGACGCCATCGAAACCGGCCTGACGCCCATTGTGCGCTTCGCCCGCACCTTGAACCGGGACTTCAATGTGGTCAAAAAGGCGATCGAGATGCCCTGTAACAACGGCCAGGCGGAAGGTCAGATCAACCGCCTGAAAACCCTCAAGCGCGCCATGTACGGCCGAGCCGGTCCAGAATTGTTGCGGGCGAGAATGCTACCGTTCCGCCACACAGATTGAGGCAGAGCCCAATTAAAGGCTACGCGACACAACCGTTTGATGACTGGCGCCCGATCTTGCGTGTGTCCCCGGTCCCGTGCACCCGGTAATACAGCCACGACAAATAAAGCACGTGGGTTCCAAGCGGGTTGTCAGGACCCGGCGGCCAATAGTCAGGCCATTCGGGGTTGCGCTCTTTCATTGATGGAGTGGGCCGCCAACTGGGCCTCTCCACCTTCCTTATAACCTCTGTATATCCTCGGCGGGTCAGCTCTTCCGAGGCGGGGACACTTGAAGGGTAGAGTTTGTAAACACTTTCGTCTTCCGACCAGTACTGGACTGCACGCGAGTCAATGTCGCACATAATTGCACCGTGCTGAAGGTTATCGAAGTGGTCTTGCCAGGGATCCGCACTGAAGGACAGAAATATTTCTGCGTACCGCCGAGGGCTCCTGCTCCTGAGCACGGAGAAGGGAAGGTGTTCCCAGAAGTCCGATCATAGTTGTCGAGACGAACTGGCACCGTGTTTTCTTTGAATCAGTAATATACTTTGCCTCGCCCTTTTGTTGATGAACGGATACGACCTCTAGCTGCTAGAGCTTCAACCGAAAATTGATGACGTTCTCGTGAGGCGGCGAGACTAGAGATATCTACGTGTTTCAGCGCAATAGTTGCGATACTTGGTGCCGTATTGTTCGCACAGCCATGGCTCTTCTGCGAGCGGGGCAAGGGCCAGCGCGGCAACTCCAACGATGACGACAGGCCAAACCCAAGGTGAGGCGAAGAGAAGACCCAAACCTATTAGGATGGCCATGTCGGCAAGATACTGCGGATTCCGAGAGAAACGGTAGAGACCCGAAGTGATCAGCTCGTCTCTCACCCCACTGGTGGCTTTCAGTCCAATGATGAATGCCCCCCACCAGGCGATCAGATTTCCGATTGCGATCAAGAACGGCCCGACTGCCCAACGGAGCGCGTTGGGCATAGAAGCGGATTTCCAATCCACGATGCCCAAACCGATCACCGCCCCAAACACGGCCAATGTGAGGCCCCATGCAATGATTGGTATGACTGAATGCTCTCTGTTTGGAGGCCAGATGCGCTTGGACGGGCGGACGATCGACCAAAGGAGCGCACCAATCAAAACCAGACCGGACAGCAGGCCTACGACCACTAGTATGCCTTGGGCAATCGTCATGAGCGGTGTCCGAACACCTGCGCCTCCTGATGCGCATTGTCGGTCGCTTCGAATTCAAGCGTGGAATGCTCGATTGAGAAACGTTCATGCAGCACCGATTTGACGTTTTCTTTAATTTTGTCGGCCTCACCCATCCGGTCGCGTTCGACAACAATATGGCAGTCCAATGCCGCAGCGTTCTCCTGCATTTGCCACAGGTGGACATGATGCACGTCCACAACGCCATCGACAATCTGGATCGCTCTGACCACGTCATTTCCATCAATATCTGGTGGGCTCCCAAGCATCAGGGTTCGAATTGGGGCCCCTATTTCGGTGAAGGACAGATACAGGATGTAGAGCGCGATGCCGATGGTGATGGCCGGATCCACCCAACGCATATCATAAAGTATAATGAGCGTCCCGCCGACTATGACGGCCACTGAAGCCAACGCGTCCGAAAGGTTGTGGAGAAACAGCGCGCGGATGTTCACGCTCCCCTTCTGCATCGAATAGGTCAGCATTGCGGTCAGCGTGTCGACCACAAGCGCAATTCCACCGAGAATGACGACGGTCCACCCCATGACTTCGGGTGGATCAATCATGCGCATGCCACCTTCGTAGATCAGGTAGAAGCCGATCACGATCAGGGTGGTGTAGTTGATCAGGGCAGCGACGATTTCGACCCGGCCATAGCCGAAAGTCATGCGCTCATCGGCCGGGCGGCGCGCGATCTTGCGCGCGGCGAAGGCAATGACAAGCGAGGCCATATCGGAAAAGTTGTGCAGCGCATCGGCGATAAGTGCTAGACTGCCCGACAATATGCCCCCGACGATTTGCGCAACAGTAAGTAGCCCATTCGCCCAGATCGCGATCGCAACCCGTCGATCCCCAGAATTCGGATCGATATTCGCGTGCCCGTGATCATGCGGCATTGGCAGGCTCCTCATGCGCGTGTGTCGCGCGTCGGTCAGTCTTCAGGCGGCCGCTGCGGAAACCACGTACGCGCGCATTCATCCAGTGGCGTATTATATGACGGTAAAGGGCACCACGCAGCCTTCCAAAGGATTGCTCATGGGACAAATAGAAGGCGTCGGGCGTATCGTACACGCCGAAATCTTGCACGATGCCGGTTTTCTGAATGTAGGTATCTTCTCCGTTCCAGGCGACGGGAGGCGCGCCAAGGCAATCCGTGCCCGCGCCATAACCGCAGAGACTGTCCGTGTCCGAGAACGATCTTTGCAGGACTTCGAAGAAAGCGTCATCCAGGATGAAGCCTTCAAGGTTGATCCAGGCCCCTTGAAATTCGATCTCTACCCACGAGTGGAGAATTTCCTCTGGAGCAAGCGGATACACCAACTCTGGGACAACACCGCGCTGCAAGCCTTTGTGGATCGTAAACCCATGCAACCGGCAACGAACGCCAACACCACGCAGCAGCGCCATTAAGAGCGTGCCTTTCGTATTGCACTGCCCGTAGCCGTC
>NZ_JBLZMW010000016.1:0-139479 GCF_048553275.1 Pacificoceanicola niger | reverse complement strand
AAGGTCGCTCATGTCACCGCTCCGTTTTTAGAGCCGTGAATCACGCAGCGCTTCGAAAATCAATGCATCCTGACCCTGGAGATGGCCGCATCAATTCTACGACAAGGCCCCCGCAAAAACAGGGGGTTACCATACGGGTCGGCAAAAATTCAAAGCCGCGCCATCAACTGGCTTACCATTCTATGAACGACAAGGCACGAGGTCCGCTCTTACGTGACATCGCTCCTGACGAGTCAGCCCGCTTCCAGACAAGGCTGACTATTCCGCACCGGCATTGCCAGCGTAATGTAGAAGTCGAGTTTGCGCGTGGTCCCTCGGACCACTTCCGCGCGCGCTGACTTTCGCGAAACGCGAAAGCGACCGATCGCAGAGCAGGATCAGCACGAGTTGCATGCGCCAGCCCCCTTCGCCACGGCGCGAGGCCGCCTTGCTACGTCGTTGAGCGAGCAGGTTGCCTGACCTCGGAAAATTTCCGTTCAACAGGCAAGGCAATGCAATGCGGTCGTCCTGCTCAAGGACAGGCGCGGAGCGCGGCTCCTCAATGCGATCCGCCGCGGCATGGACCAGTCCGGGCCGATCACGCGTGTCCTCCGGCACCTCCTTCTCCAACTGCGTGCGATTCTGCTCCTCGAGTGGGCCTATGAGTGGGGAACGAGGAAAGTTTCGCCCTGCTCTAACCGGAGGACCCGATCGTGCCCGAGTTCTGCATGCTCACTGACGGCCTCGATTATTTGCGGGTCCAACTTTAACCGAAGTGCAGAAAATATGTCTTGATGGCCTCGGCGCTCTCTCCTGCACCCAGCAGGGCAGACAGCAGCAGCCGCGATTTATAGGCAGATAGCGAGCCGCCAAGGATGCAACCCGCGTCTTCCAGCGTCGTCGCCCCGGAGTCATTGCCGTAGACCGCCATGGTCCGCCCTTCGGTGCAACGCGTGGCGATCACGACCGGAATCCCCATGCCAATCAGGCGTTCGGCTGCGTCGGCGAAGCCCATGGGGGCATTGCCCCGGCCGAAGGCAGAGATGACAACGCCGGTGACGCCACTCTCGGCACAGAAATCCAGCAGGCGCGGGGTGGTGCCGAGACCAGGTGCGATGAGTTCGACATCCGGATCAAGCCGCGGCGCGTCGATACGGACCCGCACAGCCGGTTTGCGGGTGACGTAGACCTTGCCCGCGTCCACATCCCCCAGCTTGCCGACACCCGGCGAGCGGAAGGTGTCGACGCGGGAGGCATGGACCTTGCTCACATCGCGCGCCGCGTGGATTTCGCCTTCGAAAAGGATGACCGGGCCAAGCCCGACAAGCGCCTCGGACGCCGCACATGTGAGTGCATCGCCCAGGTTTCGCGGCCCGTCCGTATCGGCCACCCCCGCATGGCGCTGCGCCCCGGTGAAGACCACCGGCTTGTCGGAGGCGACCAGCAGATCCGCGAGGAAGACGCTTTCCTCCATGGTGTCCGTGCCGTGGGTGACAACGACGCCCGCCACATCGCCATCGGCCAGCGTCTCGGTGATCTTTGCACAGAGCGCATGCACCGTCGCGAGATCGAGCGCATAGCTGCCGCGGGCCGGGAAATCCACGACCCTGACCGCGATGCCTTCCGGCCTTGCGTGCAGCGAGCCAAGCAGTCGTTCGCCCGCAAGGGCGGCATTGACCGGGCCGCCCGCATGGTCAGCGACCGACGCGATGGTCCCGCCGGTGGAGATGAGTACGACGTTTTTCATGAGTTTATCCTGCCCTGCGTCCCCGTGCGTCGCGGCCGCGGGCGGCTTTGGTCAGCTCTCCCCAGCGGCGTACAAGGAAATTGTGTTCGTCCATTGTCGTGTTCCAGACGGCGATGCGGCTGGCCCGGTCGCCGAAGGCGCCGCCGGAGCGGATTTCGCCGGCCCGGATGGCAGGCCGGCCCCGCGGGTCCGGCAGATCGCGGGCCGCAGGCTTGCCGCCGTACCAGTAGTCCCATTCGTCGGGATCGAGAACCGTACGCACCCGGTCGGGCACGGACATGTAATAGCCCTGCCGGGCCATGGTCGCCCCTGCCCATCCGGACAGGAACCAGTTCATCCAGGCATAGGCCATGTCGAGCTTTTGCCCCGACAACCGCGCCGAAAGGCACATGCCGCCATGCCAGGCGCGGTAACCTTCGACGGGCGTGGCCTGCCGTATCTTCAGGCCGCGCCCCTTCATCTCGACCACGGCGGGCGACCAGATCGAGGAAATCGCCAGTTCGCCGCTGGCGAAGCGATCGACCGGCTCCGTCGCCTGCCGCCAGAACGGCGCGAGGTGGCCGGACCGGGCCAGGTCCATGCCGTGGGTGAACATCTCTTCGATCTCTGCCACGGTCATGTTGCCGATGTCACGCACCTGCATCCGCCCGGCCGCCATCAGCGCCATGGTCAGGTCGAACGCCCCGATGGCCGGTTCATCAACCAGCGAGACGCGGCCGAACCAGCGGTCTTCCAGAAGCTCTGCCCAGCTGGTGATATCGCGGTCCACGTCGAGGTTTCCGACTTCGCTGTTAACCGCGAAACTGTCAAAGTTGTACACCGTGGGCAGCATGGAGATCCGCCCCGTCGGCGTATCGCCCAACGTTGCGTCGGATTGCACGTAAAGCCGCGAGGACGGCCTGTCCCCCGCACCGTTGAACGCCCCCTGCAAGGGGCTCTGGTCTATGCGGGCAAGGCCGTTCATTTCGTCCCATGTCTCGATACGGGCCACGTCGATCGGCTGGATCGCGCGCCAGTGCCAGACGATGTCGAGATTGTGAAAGCACTGGTCGTAGACATCGTAGCTGTCCGGGGACATCGCCGCCGTGCGCTGCGCGCCCACGAAATCCTGTTCCAGGAACTCCAGCTCGAATCCCAGGTCTTCCTCGGCCTGCGCTTTCAGGAGTCGCCAGGGCAGGATCTCGGTACACAGGATGCACAATTTTTCCATTCAGGCGGCCTCTTCCCCTTTGGCCGCTTGGGCCCCACGCGCGTCGTTCAACCGTATGAAGGCATGGAACGAGCGGCGGATCAACGCCGGGTCGAGCCCTTCGAGGATGAAAACCAGGCGCGAGTGCCGCGGCCCGTCCGGCCAGTGCTCCATGTGCACGGGCGCATGAACAAGGTGCTGCACGCCGTGGATGGCGACGGGACGCGTTTCGCCTGCAAGGGCGAGGATGCCCTTGACGCGGAAGATCCGGTCGCCGTGGCGATGCAGCAGCAGCGTCATCCAGATGCCGAAGTCCGTCCAGTCGAGCGGCTGTTCCACGGTCAGCGAAAAGGTCACGACACCAAGGGTTTCGTCGTGATGGTGATGCCCGTGGTGATCCCGGTGGTCATGATCGTGACCGTGCGGGTGATGCGCGCCGGGGGCATGGTCGTGTCCGCAGGTGCCGCAGGTCTCGGTTTCAGTCTCGGGCTCGATCAGGTCGCGCGTCGTGTCGAGATCGCCAAGGATCTCGGCCGCGCCCTGGTCGGAGGTCAGGACCCGCGCCACCGGGTTCACCCGTGCCAGCGCGGCGCGCAGATCGGTGACATCGCCGGACAGGTCGGTCTTTGTCAGCACGATGCGGTCGGCGGCAGCGATCTGGCGCACGGCCTCGGCGCGGTGGTCCATCTGGGCCGAGGCGTTCACCGCGTCCACCGTCGTCAGCACCCCACCCGACCGGAAGTGGCTGCGCAGCACGGGATGCGCCTGCAGGGTCTGCAACACCGGGTAGGGATCGGCCAGGCCCGTGGTCTCGATCACCACGCGGTCAAAGTCGATCTCGCCGCTTGCGCGCATCTCGTCGAGGTTGATCAGCGCGTCGGCCACCTCGCCGCGCACGGTGCAGCAAATGCAGCCGGACTTCATCAGCACGACGTTGTCGTCGATCCGGTCGAGCAACTGGTGATCCAGCCCGATCTCGCCGAATTCGTTGATCAACACGGCGGCGCGCGCCATGCCGGGATCGGTCAACAGCTTTTGCAGCAATGTCGTCTTGCCGGAACCGAGAAAGCCGGTCAGTAGCGTGACGGGTGTCAGGGCGGGCGTGGTCATTGGCGCTCCATGAAGGCGATCAGGTCTTCGTCCAGCGGATCGAAGCCACGCGGGGCAAGGGCCTCTGCCTCGGGCCAGAGGTGCGACAGCGCGTCGAACACCCGCGCCGCGCCGGTGGGGCTCTTGAGGACGTAGGACGTGCCGTGGAACTCGGCCATCTTGAGGCGGCGAAAGTCGAGCACGCGGTTCGCGGCCTTCAGCCGCCGGGCGCCTTCGCTGCGCCGGGAATGGCGATCGGTGTTGCGCGAGTAGACGCCTGGGCGGTCCACGGCGCTGGTCCAATGGTCGTCGCATCCGAGGATGCCGCAAAGCGAGCACATGCTGCCTACCTCCTGGAAGATCGGGGGAGCGTGGGCTGCTCCCCCGGGTTTGGCTCAGCGCGGGAAGCGCTTGTCGAAGTCGTCGGCCATTTCGTTCATGGTGACGAAACGCACGCCTTCCTTGCCCTTCATGTACTTGATCAGCCGTTCCAGCATCAAAAGAACCTGCGGGCGGCCGGACACGTCGGGGTGGATGGTGATCGGGAAAACGGCGTAGTCCATGTTCTCGTAGACCCAATCGAACTGGTCCTGCCACATCTGCTCGATGTCGCGCGGGTTCACGAAGCCATGGCTGTTCGGCGCGGCCTTGATGAACATCATCGGCGGCAGGTCGTCGAGATACCAGTTCGCCGGGATCTCGATCAGGTCGGTTTCCTCGCCACGCTCCAGCGGCTTCATCCAGTCCTCGGGCTTGCCGGAATAGTCGATCTTGGTCCATTTGTCGCCGACGCGCACGCGGTAGGGCGTAAAGTCGTTGTGCATCAGCGAGTGATCGTACTTGATGCCGCGTTCCAGCAGCAGCTCGTTGGTCACGTTGGAGAATTCCCACCACGGCGCAACATAGCCCGTAGGGCGCTTGCCGGAAATCTCGGTGATCAGCTCGATGCTCTTGTCGAGAACTGCCATTTCCTGCTCGCGGGTCATGGCGATCGGGTTCTCGTGGCTGTAGCCGTGAATGCCGATTTCATGGCCACGCGCCGCGACGTCCTTCATCTGCTCCGGGAACGTCTCGGCGGAGTGGCCGGGGATGAACCAGGTGGTCTTCAGCCCGGTCTTGTCGAAGAGATCGAGCAGACGCGGCGAGCCGACTTCGCCGGCGAACATGCCGCGCGAGATGTCATCGGGGCTGTCTTCGCCGCCGTAAGAGCCGAGCCAGCCGGCGACGGCGTCCACGTCGATGCCGAAGCCTACGAGAATATCCTTGGTCATTGGGTTTTCCTTCTTGGTCAATTGAGGTCAGGTGTTTCAGGATTGGATGAGCGTGACCGCCGAGGGATCGACGCCCAGCGTGATGGGTTGGCCCAGGGTCAGGGCCTGGGCGGCCGGGGTGGCGGCGTGGGTTTCGACGCTGATCTCGCGCTGATCCGCCAGGCGCACTCTCAGATGCCCCACCGAGCCGACCAGCGACTTGCCCGTGAGCGTGCCGTCCAGGAGGATCTCGTCGGGGATCCCTGCGGGCGTGATGCGGAAGGCCTCGGCCGGGATCACCGCCAGGTCACCTGCGCCATGCCCGTTCAGCAGGCCAAGCGGCGTGTCGATCCGGCCGGCACCTACGGCCCGCCCCGCGATCATCGTGTTGGAACCGATGAAGTCCGCGACGAAGCGGCTTGCCGGGCGGCGGTACAGCTCCTTGGGCGGAGAGACCTGCTCCACCACGCCGTTCGACATCACGACGACGCGGTCCGACAGGCCAAGCGCCTCGGACTGGGCGTGGGTGACGAAGATGAAGGTAATGCCCAGCTCGCGTTGCAGCAGCTTCAGCTCGTTCTGGATGATACGGCGCAGGTTCGCGTCCAGCGCGCCCAGCGGCTCGTCAAGCAGCAGGATTTCGGGCTCCACCACCAGCCCGCGCGCCAGCGCGATCCGCTGACGTTGCCCGCCCGAAAGCTTGTCCGCGCGGCGGTCCGCGAAATCGTTGAGGTCGAACATGTCGAGGATGCGGTCGACCTTGTCGTCCTTTTCGCGTTGCGGCATCTTCTTCAGATCGAGGCCAAAGGCCACGTTCTGCCGCACGGTCATATGCGGAAACAGCGCGTAGTTCTGAAAGATCATTGAGGTCGGGCGACGTTCCGGCGGCATCGTGGACACGTTGTGTCCCTTGATGAGGATCTCGCCGTTGGTGATGTCCTCGAAGCCCGCGATCATGCGCAGCGTGGTGGACTTGCCGCAGCCGGACGGCCCGAGGAAGGCGACGAATTCGCCCTTCTCCACCTTCAGGTCGAAATCCGACACCGCCACCGTGCCGTCGGGATAGGTCTTGCCGACCTGGATCAGTTCGAGATCGTGAAGCATCTTGGCCCCTCGTTGGATGGTGTGGGGGAAGGCACGCGCCCTCCCCCTTGTGTGCTCAGGCGTTGAGGAACTCGTCCCACTTCTGGATGAGGTGGTCGTATTCGTCGGGCCACTGGTGCCAGTAGGCGACGTTGGAGGAGCGTTCCTCGAGTGAGCCGCCGTCCCGAAGGTCGCCGGGGTTGATGCCGCGCTCGGGCTCGCCTTCCCAGGGCGCGCCCTCGTACCAGAAGGCGTATTTCTTGGGGTCCATGGCATCCTTGATCGAGGTCGAAGGCGAATAGTAGCCCTGCTCGGTCACGGTGATGCCCGGCTCGCCGGACAGCCAGTAATCGGCATAGGCGATGACCGCTTCGCGGTTCGGCGTGCCCTTGAGCATGGACGGGCCGATGGCCCAGCCGCGCGTGCCTTCCTTGGGTGTCGCATAGCGCGCGGGCTTGCCCTGTGCTTTGACGGCCATGACAGCGGGCTGCCACGCGTCGCAGACGACCATCTCGCCGGAAGCCATCAGGTTCACCAGCTCGCCGAAATCGCCCCAAAGTGCGCGAAACTGGCCGTCTTTCTTTTTCGAGATCAGGAACTTCGCCGCCTCGTCGATCTCTGCCATGGTCGGGTTGCCGGGGTTCTTGGCTTCCAGCATACCCAAGGCGTTCAGCGCCAGAATGGCCTGCCCGATGGCAATCAGCGGATCGACGTTAAGTCCCGAACGGCCCTTCCACTTTTCGTCAAAGAGCGCGGTCCATGTGTTGGCCTCTTCGTCGGACAGCACCTCGGGGTTGTAGCCGATGGAATCGAAATTGTAGACGGCCGGCACCATGTAAAGCTCAGTCTGGGCTTCATCGGCCCAGATCTGGCCAGCGATCTGCGCCTGCGGGGCCCACTTTGGGTCCGGCGTGGTGAAGGTGTCGCGGATCGAGTTCCAGTTCGACAGTGCCGAGGTCGGGATGGTCTCGACATTGTTCGTGGCGATCAGCGCCGGAAGACGCTCACCGATGATTTCCCAGCAGTCGTAATCCGCCGAACCGGAAAGGATCTTGGTCTGTGCGTCGGGGTAGGTTGCCGGGGTGCCTGAGACGGAGCTTACGCCGCTGGCCGCCTGAAAGGCGTTCAGGATACGGTCCTGAACGGTGGTCGACAGACCGGTGGTGCGCAGTTCCTGCGCCGAAAGGTTCTGCGCATAGGCCATGCGCGCCCAGGGGTGCAGCCCGGTGCCAAGTGCGGCGGCGCCGGCGGCGGCGCCATACTTGAGAAAGCTGCGGCGGTTCGTGGTCAGTGTCATGGTTGGTTATTTCCCTGTCGTTGTGCGTTGAGTCAGTAGCGGCCCGGAAGCAGGCCGCCATCGACCGTCACCACCTGACCGGTCAGGTAGGAGGCGTCGGAGGATGCGAGGAACCCGATGACCGAGGCGATCTCTTCCGGCTCGCCAAGGCGGCCCATCGGGATGTAGGGGGAGGCGATCTCGGCCGCCTTCGGGCCGAGGCTGTTCTGTTCGCTGAGCAGCTGGGCGGTGCGGATGTAACCCGGCGCGACGCCGTTCACCCGGATACCGCGCGGGGCCAGTTCCACCGCAAGGCCGCGCACGAAGCCCACGACCCCCGCCTTGGCGGAGGAGTAATGCACGTGTTCGTCCCAGCCATAGGCCACGCCCATGATGGAGCTCAGGCAGATGATGGACGCGCCTTCCTTCATCGCAGGCAGCGCCGGGCGCACGACGCGCAGCATCCCTTTCAGGTCGATGTCGAAGGTCTCGTCCCACTTCTCGTCCGTCATCTCGGACATGGGCACGCGGTGCGCGATGCCGGCGTTGGCCACGATCACGTCGATCCCGCCGTGCCGCGCCACCACGTCGGCGACCAGCGCATTGGCGGCCTCCGTGTCGCGCACGTTCAGCGGCTGGAACTCGGCGCTGCCGCCCTTGGCGACGATGGCATCCACCACCGCCCGGCCTTCTTCGGGCAGCACGTCGGTCACGACAACATGCGCGCCCTCACCGCCAAAACGCTCGGCCACGGCCTTGCCGATCCCGATGCCGGCACCGGTCACGAGTACGATTTTCTTGCTCATAGCATCACATCCCCGGAATTCGGGCCAAGTGTCTGGCCCACAAAAAGCGCCGCGTCGTCCGAACACAGGAAGGAGACGACGCCCGCAACCTCGGACGGCTCGCCGAAGCGGCCGAGCGGCAGTTCTGATTTCTTGACGGTCTTCCAGTCCTCGGAGAGGGCTTCGACCAGCGGTGTATTGATGGGTCCGGGTGCCACGGCGTTAACCCGCACGCCCTTGGCGGAAACCTCCCGCGCCAGCGATTTCGTCATGCCGATGATCGCCGCCTTGGCCCCGGCGTAGTGGGTCAGCTCGACCCCGCCGACCTGCCCCAGCTGGGAGGCGATGTTGACCACGATCCCCTGCCCCGCCTCGAGCATGGCAGGCAGGCAGGCGCGGGTGACAAGGAATGTGCCCCGTACATGCACCGCGAAGATGCGGTCGAACATCTCTGGCGCGATGTCCAGAAACAGCGCCTGGTGGCCGAAGCCCGCGTTGTTCACCACGATCTGAGGAGCGCCGAAGGTGGCGCGGATGTCCTCGACCATGGCGTTGACCGCCGCCTCGTCGCTGACATCCGCGGCAAAGCCCTTGGCCGTGCCGCCCGCCGCGGTGATCCGATACGCCACGGCCTGCGCCGCTTCGAGGTGAAGATCGTTTACGGCGACGCTGTGCCCGTCAGCGGCAAGGCGTTCCGCGATGGCCGCCCCGATGCCGGAGCCTGCGCCGGTGACCAGGGCGATCATGCCGCGTCCTCCTGGCCCTTGTAGCTGCCCGATTTCACGGCGGTGAACCGTTTCATCAACAGGCCGTAGACCACCAGCAATGTGAAGCTGAACAGCGTGGTCAGAACCCCGAAGGCGAAGAGGTTGGGATAGATCTCGACCGAGAAGGTGCCGTAGATCGACAGCGGAAGTGTCAATTCCCGCCCGGTTGTGAACAACGTCCGGGAGAATTCGTCATAGCTGAGCGTGAAGCTGAACAGCATGGCCGACAGGACACCCGGGAAGATGATCGGAAAGGTCACCCGGCGGAAGGTCTGCGCCGGAGAGACACCGAGCGAGAGGGAGGCTTCCTCCACCGTGCGGTCGAAGCGGTTGAAGATCGCCAGCATCACAAGGAACGCGAAGGGGTAGGTATAGACCACGTGCAGGACAAAGGCCGTGCCCCACCATGCCCGCGACACGCCGACGTAGTTCGACAGAAGCGCCATGCCGAGGCCCACAAGAACGCCCGGCACCATCATGCCGAGGATGATCAGGTAGAAGGCCGGGCCGGAGCCCTTGAACCGGGTGCGGAAGGCCTCGGCGCTCATCACGCCCAGGATGGTAGACACGACGGTGGTCATGAAGGCCAGCATGAGCGAGCGCAGCAGGCTTTCCCCCACGGGCAGCTGCGACACGCGGCTGGTTTCCGTGGCGCCGAACAGGTGCTGGTACCAGTAGGTGGACCATTCCTGGATCGGGAACTGCGGGCCGCCGTTCGGCCCCTGGAAGCTCAGGATCGCCAGCACGATCAGCGGCCCGTAGAGGAACAGAAGGAACAGCCCGGTGTAGGCGGCCAATGTCGGTTTGAGGAAGTTGGCGTTCATTGGATCACATCTCCTTGCGCAGATCCACGACCCGCAGGGCGAGCGCGATGGCAGCAGTGATGATGACGGTCAGGACGACGCCCGCGACCGCGGCAAAAGCCCATTTCAAAGAGCCGACCTGGCTGACGATGATGTTGCCCAGCAGGTTGACCTTGCGACCCGACAGCGAGGCTGCCGTGGCGAATTCACCCAGAACCATGACCGAGACGAAGATCGCACCCACGATCACGCCCGGCATGGACAGCGGCAGCACGATGCGGCGGAAGATCGTTCCGAAGGAGGCGCCAAGGTCGCGGGCCGCCTCGATGATGCTCTCGTCGATGCGTGAGATCATGAAGGTGATCGGACCGACCATGAACACGCAGTAGATCTGCGTCATGCCGACAAGCACCGAGAACTCCGAGAACAGAAGGAAGGTGAGCGGCTCCGAAATGATGCCGAGCTTCAGCAGGATCGTGTTGATCGCGCCCTCGGTGCCCAGCATCGGGCGCCATGCGATGACCCGGATCAGGAAGGAGGTCCAGAACGGGATGACGCAGGCCACCAGAAGCGCCGTCTGCACCGTCTGGTTTTTCACGAAGAGGCCGATGAACAGCGCCACCGGATAACCCACCAGCAGTGTCGCCACGAGCACGATCGCCCAGATCCGCAGTGTCGTGCCGATGGCACCGAGGTAGGTGGAGGACGACAGGAAACGCTCCCAGCTTTCCGTGGTCAGCGTGTCGTTCACGGCGAAGGTCGTCTGCGTCCAGAAGGAGACGTAGATCACCATCACCATGGGCAGAACCATGAAGAGGATCATCCACAGCAGGCCGGGCGACAGGAGCGTCAATGCACGGCGCCGGTCCTTGGCCTCGCGCTGTGTGGCGGGGCTGATCTCGGAAGTGTCGGTCATGTCTGTTGTCACCGTTGTCATGTAGCGGCCCCCTCGAACAGCAGCGCATCCTCGGGCGCATAGTGCAGCGCGTAGGTGCGGCCCTCGGTCAGCTCCGGCAGGCGCGGTTCCCCAAGATGGTCGACCACCTGGATCAGCGCGCCGTCAGGGGCCCGGAAAAAGGCAAGCGCGGTCGGGCCATTGAATTCACCCGTAACGTAACGGGCAGTGAAGTGGCTATGGCCACCGGGCACGGAGTCGGGGTCGGAAACGCCAAGCTGGTCAAAGCGCAGGGCGATCTGCCCCTGCGTCCCGTCGGCCAGGGTGCGCGGCAGCTGAAAGGACCCGGCGGGGGTTTCAAGCGCGCCGCCCCTGGCGGTACCGCCCAGCAGGTTCCACGCATTGAGATGGCGCGCCGCCGCGGCGTTCTGCGGGCGGGTGAACAACTTGGTCGACCCGTCCGCCTGCGCGATCTTGCCATCGGACAGCACCGCGACGGTATCGCCCATGGTCAGCGCCTCGGTTTCCGATCCGGTCACATGCAGGAAGCTGACCTTGAGCCGCTCGCGGATGGCGCGCAGCTCGTCGCACATCCGGTTGCGCAGGTTGGCGTCGAGCGCGCCCAGCGGCTCGTCGAGCAGGACGATGCGCGGCTCGGTCACCAGGGTGCGCGCCAACGCCACCCGCTGTTTCTGACCGCCGGAGATTTCACCCACACCGCGATGCCCGAAGCCATCAAGGCCGACGAGTTGCAGCGCCTCGGCGGCGCGGTCTGCCAGCTCCCTGGGATCGGTGCAGGCCGCGGTTTCGCGGTGCTTCAGCCCAAACTCGACGTTTTCCTGCACGCTGAGGTGCGGAAAGAGCGCGAAGTTCTGAAACACGAAGCCGATGTCGCGCTTGTGCGGCGCCTTGCCGTCAAGCCTTTCGCCATCCAGCCAAAGCTGGCCGGCGTCCGGCTCTTCAAAGCCGGCGATGAGCCGCAGCAGCGTCGTCTTGCCCGAGCCGGAGGCCCCGAGCAGCGACATGTAAGTGTCTTCCGGCACGATGAGGTTGAGGTCTTTTAACGCGACGGTATCGCCGTATCGCCGCGTGACCCCGCTGAGATTAAGCACGCTTCACTCCCGGTTTGGTGTTTTTTGCACACAAACATCGTTTTAGTTTTCAGGCAAGACATAAATGATCTTCGTGTGCAAAATTCATATTTTGCCAAAAAATTGCTCGCTTTGACCTGTGTAAAAGCGATAAAAGCAGCTTTTGATCTGCACCAACCTGCGTCTGATCTGTTTTCGGTAGATCACTGTCATGATCTTTGCACACAAAAATACATTCCAAAATCCGCCTTGGATCCGGTAAAACGTCCGTGCCCGACTCAACCGACCGTTAGTAAAGGACCCCCAGATGCCAGAGGATGCATTCGGCGCCCGTCGCAGCCCCTTGTTCGAGAGCACCGCCGACATCCTGCGCAGCAACATCGACAGCGGCACCCTGAAGCCCGGTCTCGTGGTGCAGGAAAGCGCCCTGTCCGAACGGCTTTCCGTGTCCCGTGCGACGGTCAAACGCGCGCTGACCCTCCTGGCCGAAGAAGGACGGTTGTGCCGTTTCGACGGACGCGGCTACCTTGTCGCCGGATCGGATCAGCCCCTGCGGCACGACCTGCGCGCCATTGACCTGGACCTTGACCAGTTCGAGGAGAGCGCAGGCAAGCCCAACTGGCTGCGGATCCAGGAAGAGATGGAGGCCGATCTCGCCCGCTGCCTCATCTTCGGTCGCTATCGGATCATCGAATCCCTCGTCGCCGAGCGCTTTGGCGTGAGCCGCACCGTTGTCCGAGACGTCCTGGGCCGCCTCCAGGAGCGTGGCCTCGTCACGAAGAGCAGCACCTCCCGCTGGGTGGTGGAGCCCCTGACCGCGCATCGTTTCCGCAACAAGTTCGAATTGGCCGCGGTCCTCGAAGTTGCGGCACTGGAAAGCGCCCAACCGAATTTCGAGGCGCTTGCCCGGCTGAGCGCCGACATCCGCTGCTTGCCCCAGGATGGCCCCGCTGACCCGGAAATTTGGTTCGAACTCGAGGGGCGCTTTTACGATCTCGCCATCCTGTCGACCGCGAACGACGATCTTGCCGAGTACGTGCGATCGAACCGCGCGGCATTGCGCTCATCACAGCGGGTCCTGTTTTCGCTCGGGTTGCCACCGGATCGACAGACGCTCACAGAGCAAGGCATGATCGTGGACCTGATTCTGGCGCGCACACGCCCTGCGGCGGCAAGCATGCTGTCGACGCATTTGGGCAACGCGTTGAAACGGACCATTGCCCAACTCAAAATCGTGTCCGTGATCGATCCGCCCGAAGACCTTGCCCCTTACCTGCAAGCAGGCTGAGACCCCGCCGGGCAGTTGGGCACGGGCCAGATCACCCGGCCCGTGCCCGTTTCCCAGTGAACGGGCACGCAAGATTGGCTCTGACTCAGTGTCGATGAACCTTTGCGACTATGATGCCGCGACAAGCCGAGCCTTGAGCAGGTCGGTATTCGCGCGACCATACATTTGGTGTAAATCGGCATGCCAAAATGGGTCGTGTCGCGGAAATGGTGGAAATTTGAGTATGGCGCAATCTCCGGATGGTCCAAAACTCACCCGAACCGGCGGATGCAACCGCCAGGGAGATTACACCATGAACCAGATTACCGAGCTCGCGAGCGTTTCGTCGCTCTCAGACGGGGCCAGCGTCGACCCTATCGAGGATCGCCTGCGTGCGGACGTCCGAGCCACCGTCGAAGCAATGTTCGAGGAGGAGATGGGATCGTCCGGCTTGCCGGCAAAATCCCATCCCTCATGCGAACAGTATTGTCTGCCCCTGTTCTTGTAATGACTGCAGTCTTTGGGCGGCGACCGAAGAGCTAAAGCCATCTTCAATGCCCGGATCGCCAGGTCCCGCTTCATCAAAGGCGCGGTATGTCTCTTGATCGCTGGTCAAATGCGATTTCTGCGCCTGACACCAATGTGCGGGGCCCGATAGGCCCGAACCGTAGGGCGTCGCCCCATTGAAGACCCTATAAATCCGCACGATGGACGCGTTGTGTTGCCAAAAAATTACGGCATGATCCCCGATTTTTCAGCAAATTTGCCCTCAAAACTTGATGTATGCCATTCTTGAATTGATCGCTTCTATTAATTTACGAAGCCTCGTCTCATGACCCCCAAAGACCTCGCCACCTTCCTGAAAGTTGCCGAAACCGGCTCCGACAGCTTGGTGGCGGACATGCTCGGCCGGTCCCAGCCCTCGGTCACGCGCTGCCTGAAGGACCTCGAGGAGACCCTCGGATTTCCTTTGGTCCAGCGTGTCGGCCGACGGATCCAGCTGACCGCCGAGGGCGTCGCCTTCGAGGAAGAGGCGGGTCGCCTTCTGTCCATGTTTCAGGACCTGCGCGCCCGCACCCTGGCCCGTGCCTCGGGAGGCGAGCAGCCATTGTCGATCTCGGCGACCTATGCGCTTGGCGCCGGGCTGGTGCCACATGCGCTGGCGCGCTGGCCCGAGACGGACCGACCGCGCGAAGTGCGTCTGATGCAGGCCGCACCCAACGCGGTCGCCCATGACCTGTTGAGCGGCAATGCAAGGGTCGGCTTTGCGTCGCTGCCGCTGGACGTGCCGGGCATCATCGCCAAACGCGTCTTTTCGGCCCCGCTGGTCGCCGCCCTGCCCGAAAGCCGGTCCGCGGAATTCCCAGAGGGCCAGCCGGTTTCCCTGGCTCAGGTCGCCACGGACACGGTGGTGACAATGCTGGACCAGACCCGTCTGCAGGGCCGCATCCGTCAGGCGCTGGAAACCGCGGGGGTACATCCTGCCCGCGCGATACGGGCCAATTCCTCGGTCTCTGCGCTGCAGTTCGCCCGGCTGACCGGGGCCACCGCCATCGTCGAGCCGGTGACAGCTTATGGCACTTGTTCCAACGGGGTCATCCTGCGGCCGCGGACCGAAAAGGTGGATTTCACCTTCGGATTCTTCTTCGCTGCCGGGGGCAATGCCGCCCGCGCGACGAAGGACTTCTTCGACCTGTGCGAAGCGGCCCTGTTCGACCTGACCCCCAGGTCCGCCGCCTCGACGAAACGCCTTCTCCCAAATCAGAGATTGACCATGACTGACACACGCAGCGGCCTATCGGCCCTGCTCGCCATTCCGTTCTACATCCTTGCGGGGAACCTGATGAACGCGGTCGGAATGACCGACAATTCTCCAACATTGCGCTCGCCCTGATCGGCAGCGTGCGCGCCGGCCTTGCCTATGTGAACGTCATCGCCTCGCTGATCTTCGCAGGCGTGTCGGGCGCGGCCACCGCCGATATCGCGGGGCCGGGCCAGATCGAGGTGCGCGCCATGCGCGAACGCGGATATTCGCATGAATTCGCCGCCGCGCTGACCGTCGCCACCTCGCTGGTCCGGCCCATCGTGCCGCCGTCAATCAGCCTGATCGTCTAAGCCTGGCTGGCCAATGAATCCGTCGCGCGCCTGTTCATTGCCGGGATCGTGCCAGGGCTTCTCGGGGCGATCTCCTTCATCGCCTACATCAGCGTGATGTGCGTCTTCCAGGAGATGCCGCGCGAAGCACCCCGAGTATGGCCTCGGTCAAGCGCGCAATCCGCGAAGGCGTCCCCGCCCTTGTCGCCCCCGCCATCATCCTCGGCGCCATCGTCTTCGGCTTTGCCACCGCCTCCGAGGCCGGCGTCATCGCCTGTGTCTACACCCTGCTGATCGGCCTGGCCTACCGCGTGCTGACGATTCAGATGCTGTGGCACCCGCTGAAGGAAAGCGCGCTGCTCTGAGCCCTGATCATGATGATCATCGGCGCGTCGCAGACCACGGGCTGAGGCCCTCGCGACGCATGATGTGTCACACCATGTGTCATACCCTGTGTCACAGGGCGGGTTACGGCATCTGGCTCGGGATGGCATGAACCCTAAAAGCCCTTGTTTTCAAGGGCCTCACGGCAGTGTTCTTCAATTTTTGGTAGCATTTGGCTGGGGTGGTAGGATTCGAACCTACGGTACACGGTACCAAAAACCGCTGCCTTACCACTTGGCTACACCCCAACTGTGGAGCGCTATCTACTTTGCGAATTGGCGGGGATCAAGCCCTTAAACCGGAAAAAATTCATTCTCCCGCCAGCATCGCGCCGCCCCCGGAATCTCCATCGTCCTGACGCGGATCATGGAACGAATATTGTGCCCGTCCGCCGCGTTTGGAGGCGTAAAGCGCCTGGTCAGCCAGCTCCAAAACGACACCGGGTAAAATCTCCTCGCTTCGTACGATCGTGATCCCGATACTCGCCGAAACATGGCAGGCCCGCCCGTCGTGAATCACTGGCCGTTCGATTCTCTCTATCAATCGTTCCGCAATCGCCGCGAGGCGCTCCCGGTTGGTCAATTCGGGAAAAATCAGAACGAATTCATCGCCACCGATGCGCGCGGCGGTATCGTCCTTGCGCGTCACATCCCGCATAATCTGGGCAACTTGCCGCAGCACCATGTCGCCCGCCGCATGACCGTAGGTGTCATTGACCTGCTTGAAGAAATCGAGATCCATATGCATGAGCGCAAAGGGCTGCCCCCCCCGGCACAGGCGCTCCAGCACCTGATCCAGCGCCGTGCGATTGACCAGGCCGGTGAGCCCATCGGTCGCAGCGCGCCGTTCTGCCTCCGTCTTGGCGCCCTGCAGCCGGGTATTCAGATGCAGTGACGAATTCATCGCAGCCGTTTTCGCCTCAACGAGGTAAAGCATCTCCACCGCCAGATCCGTCGCCGCGAAATCGGTGCTGGTGAGGGAATAGTCGCGCACCGCGTCGATCACCGATATGCCAAAAGACATGTTGACCACTGCGCCCCCCGCACCATCGGCGGCCACGACCCCCTTGAGCTGGGTGCGTTTCTGATTGCGCAAACGGATATGAAGTTTCCGGCCGCGCGCCGACAGGAGGTGCTCCATCGAAGCGATCCCGCGCGGACGGTACAGGTCAAAGGCTTCGAGGAAATACGCCCCTTTCAGCGGCGGCATTTGCAGCTTGGCAAGCGTCGCCCCCGAGCCGATGATCCGCCCCATCGGGTCAAGTGCGACATGCATCGGACAGAGCGCACTGAGAACATTTCTGCTGATGGTCATACCGACGTCCCCTGCGCCGCGCTCAGCTCGAAATTGCGGCCCTCCGCAAAGGCGGTCTCGACCACCGTGATCTCGATCCGCTGCAGGTTACTCGACTCGCACCCCTTGTGATCAAGAAGAACAAGCGCACCATAGTCGTCCGCCATCGCCCGCATGACGCCGACCATGACATAGGAAAAGGACTTCATGTTCCCGACCACGTTGAGCACGAAATGCGTCGGGTCCGCTTCGATCAGCTCCATCTCCGGCAACATGAGGTTGGGCACCGCCAGCCGCGCACGCCCCGGCAGATCGTCCAGCGAATGCAGGAACTCGATGAAATCGTCGCCACCAAACCGCAACAGTCGCCGCAGCCCCTCGCGGTTTGGATGCGACACAAGATAGGTGCCGATGTCTTCGAGAAATTGCACGCCAACCTTGCCAAGCACCTGCTCCGTCGAGCGAACCAGGGTCGCCAGGAGCTTGTGCTCGTAGCTCAGCATGGCCTCGAACTCCGACGGATCGAGATCAGCCGCTTCGGCGATCGCAATCCAGGTGTCCAAGCCATACGTGTCCTCGATAAACACCTGGAATGTCTTGAATATAAGCCCATGCATCATGGCGGCGCAAAAACCCTCTAATACCGGGCCTTTGTGCGCTGACGACTCTTAACATCGGCGTAACAGCGAAAATTGCAAGGAAATTTCGCCTTATTCCGGCAGGCGACCGCCACGCAGGCGCAGGAACAGGCTGGCTTCGTCGTTGTTGCGGAAGAAGGGCACCGAATCCGGCGGGCCCGGCTCATGCAACCGCGCCGCGACCTCGGCCAGCACCACCTCGGTGATGAACGGCAGATCAAAGCTGCGCACCTCATCAAGCGGGATCCATTGCAGATGCGACAGCTCGTCCGCCGCAGCGTCGAAATCGTCCAGATCCGACTGCAACGCCTCCGCATCCACGAGGAAGAACCGTGCGTCGAAGCGCCGGGGCCGGCCCGGTGGGGTGATGGCACGAAACACGAATTGCAGCGCGTCCGCAGCCGGGCGATGGCCGGTTCCGGCAAAGGTCAGCCAATCTTCGGGAATATCCGACGGCCAAGGCGCCGGAGCGCCAAGGATCTGCCCGGTTTCTTCCCAAAGCTCCCGCACGGCGGCCACGGCAAGCGCGGCGGCCCTTGCGCCGGGCGCCTCTTCCTGGAGCCGGCTTGCACAGAGCGGCGGCAACGGCCGCGCCAGCGCGACCTGCGCATCGCCGCTGTCCACGGCGCCGCCGGGGAAGACGAATTTATTCGGCATGAACGCGGCATTCGCGCCGCGCTGGCCCATCAACACGCTTGGACGCGCGCCACGATCGCGCACCACGATCACCGTCGCGGCATCACGGATGGCGGTCTTGTCGACCGGGTTCGCGGTTTCGGTGTCTGTGCTACTCATGGGCCCCCGGCGTCACGATGCTGGGGGTGCAAATCCATGCATGCCGCGCGCCCACTGGAAAGCCACGATCGCCCCTTTCAATCGTGGCAGAAGATAAAGCGACAATCCGACAGAGCCAACCGCAAAGATCGTGAACAGGATCAGCGGTTCGGGCCGAAACCGCGTGAAGACCATCAGCAGCAGCGGCGCCATCAGATGCCCCACGATGAGAATCGTAAGATAGGCCGGCCCGTCATCCGCGCGGTGGTGATGCAGATCTTCCCGGCAGACCGGACAATGATCGCGCACCTTGAGATACCCGGTCAGCAAGGGACCCGAGCCACATTTCGGACAACGGCGGCGCCAGCCCTTGTAAAGGGTCGGCCAGAACGGCCGCTCGGCATTCAATTCTTCTTCTGTCATGCGGTCCTCATCGGTCCAAGTTTACAAGTATGGGCAAACGTCCGCGTGAAAAGAAGGGTTCAAAATGTCCTTGCGGCGGGATGTCACACAGGCCCGTGATCCCTGCACCGAAGGCCTTTTGCAAAAAACTTTGCGCCGGAGCGACGGAACCTGCGGGCTGGCGCGTGTAAGCCTGCATGGACGCCCGAACGGGATGTCTTTCAATCCGCGAAAACGCGAGCAGGAAGGAACCTGAAAGATGACGATGAAGACCGCAAAGACTGTAGTGACCGGTGCGCTGGTCCTGATCCTGGGCACGGCTGGCATGGCACAGGCCCGTGGCGGCGACATGGAGCGCGGCTCCGGCATGCGCGGCGCCATGATGGAAACATGGTTCGCACAGGTCGATACCGACGGCGACGGCAAGATCACACCTGCGGAAATCGACGCCTTCAAGCAGGCCCGCTTCACCGCGGCCGATACCGACAAGGACGGCTTTCTCTCCGCCGAAGAAATGAGCGCCTATGCAGACAAGGCCCGCGCCGAGCGCGAAGCCGCCCGCAAGGCTGCCCGCGCCGATGCCATGCTCAAGCGCATGGACACCGACCAGGACGGCAAGATCAGCGCAGAAGAAGCGGCGGCGATGGGCCCGGGCCAGGACCGTATGCTCAAGAAGCTCGACGCCGATGAAGACGGTGCCGTGAGCCTCGAAGAAATCCAGTCCGCGCAATCGAAAATGCGCCACTGGGGCGGAAAGCGCGGCGATGGCGGAGAGCGTCAGCACAGCCGCTGGAACGGCCACGACAAAGACCATGGCGGCGAGCGCGGCCATGGCCGTATGGGCGGGGGCGACCGCGCGCCCTGGTGGATGCAGTAACCGCCCGCAGGGCCGGACCGCCCGCCCGTTCCCGCCGATGCCACCCATGCACCGGCGCGGCGGGCGCGTCCGGCCGGCGCAAAGCCAATCTTGCGCCGCGCCTCCGGGCGCGGTAGCGCGATGGAATGGACCCGATGCCCTATGACGCCATGAGCGATCTGAGCGACGACGCGCTGCTCGCGGCCTATGCGGCGGGCGATGCCATGGCGGCCCGCGCCTTGACTGCGCGTCTCGGCCCCCGGGTTTTTGCCCATGCGCTGCGGATGCTTGGCGGCGACCGCGCCGAGGCCGAGGACGTGGCCCAGGACGCATTGCTCAAGCTCTGGCGCATCGCGCCGGACTGGCGCGCGGGCGAGGCGCAGGTGACCACCTGGCTCTACCGGGTCACCGCCAACCTGTGCATCGACCGCCTGCGCAGGCGGCACGGCGGACCGGCGCTCGACGCCATTCCCGAGCCGGTGGACGAAACACCCTCGGCGGCAGCGGCCATGCAGAGCCGCGCCCGCGCGCAGGCGCTGCAAGGCGCGCTCGATCAGCTGCCGGACCGCCAGCGCCAGGCGGTCATCCTGCGTCACATCGAGGGGCTTTCGAACCCCGAGATCGCGCAGATCATGGACATAGGCCCGCGCGCGGTGGAAAGTCTCACCGCGCGCGGCAAACGGATGCTGGAGGCGCTGCTCTCGGGGCGGCGCGATGAATTGGGGTTTGAGGACGATGACGAAGCGCAAGGATGACAAGCTGTGGAGCGATGCTGCCGGGCTCGATGATTTCTTCGAGGCCGCGAAGGCCGACGCCCCTTTGCCGTCCGGTGATTTCATGGCCCGGATCGAGGCGCAGGCCGTGGCAGTCATGCCCGCGCCCCGCCGCGCGCCGCCCGCCCCCGCGCCCGGGCTGCTGCGCCAGCTTCTGCATACCTTCGGCGGCTGGCCCGGTGCCGCGGGCCTGGTCAGCGCCTGCGCGGTGGGTCTCTGGATCGGCATCAGCCCACCGGCGAGCCTCAGCGGCTATCTCGGTCTGGATGCGGCCGGGCTTGACAGCTACGGCGTCGAACCGATGTCAGGCTTTGACCTTGCGATGATGGAAGGCTGATCACATGATGGATGATCCAAAGCAGCCCGCCGATGGCGGCACCGGACCGGACAGGCCGACGGGCAAACGCCGCTGGCTGCGGGCGCTGCTTTTCGTGTCGCTCGCCCTCAATCTCGCGGTCATCGGCCTTGCCGTCGGCCTCATGCTGCGGGGCGCGCCCCCGCGTGGCCCCGAACGCGGCGGCGCAGATTATGTCATGCCCTACACCCGGGCGCTCGACGCAGATCAGCGGCGCGCGGTCTGGCGCGATCTGAAGCGCGATTTCTCCGAGCGGCGCGATCAGCACGGCAAGGATCGTCAGGATCTCATTCAGGATTATCGCGATGCCCTCGCGGTGCTGCGCGCCGACCGCTTCGACAGCGCGGCGATGATGGCAATCCTCGATCGCCAGAGCGCCCGCGCCACGGAGCGGCAGCAGGTGGGGCAGCAGGTGCTGAACGCCTACCTCGCCTCACTCACCCCCGAGGCACGCGCCGCCTATGCCGCACGGCTGGCGCGCGAAATCGACCATCTGCAGGAGCGCCGCAACCGCTGGCATTCGGACAAACAGCGCTGATCGCCTCGCCGGACCGGGAGCGCGGGCGCCGGATTCCGCCGCCCCGGAAACAAAATCCTCACACCCGGTCGGGTTGCGAGGACTGAACACATCACCAGCGCCACGAAACCAGGCGGATCAGCCGCCGCTCTTTACATCCCTCGGCTCTGTCCAGCCCAGCGCGCCGCCACCGCCGCCGGTATTCGGACCGGGAAAGCTCCGCCCCGGCGTGGAGCGCGTACGCTTTGACAAAACCGTCACCGTATCGGCCATGACAAGCGTGTTGCGCCCCTTGTTCTTGGCCGCATAGAGCGCCTGATCCGCGCCTTCGATCAATTGCATCGGCTCGTCGCCATGACCGGACCGTCCGATCGCCACGCCGATGCTCAGCGTCACGGTCAGCGTCTCTCCGGTCGGCAGGATGATCGGCCGATCCGCCATCACCCGGCACAGCCGCTCCGCCGTGCGCTGCGCCTGCTCGCGCGAGGTGTCCGGCATCGCCACCAGGAACTCTTCCCCGCCATAACGCGCCACGAGATCGGCGGCGCGCAGATTGTCGAGCAGGCGCTTGGACACCTCCTGCAACACCGCGTCTCCGGCGGCATGGCCGAACGTGTCATTGACCATCTTGAAGTGATCGAGATCCAGCAGCAGCAGCCCGTAATCGCGCCCCTGCGTATCCGCCCGCTCGGCCAGCCGCTGCAAATGCGGCATGGCATAGCGCCGGTTGTACAGCCCGGTCAGCGGATCGCAGACGGCCGCGCGCAGCCCGTCCTGCATATTGGCCCGCAACCGGTCATTGGTGCGCTTGCGGGCGATCTGCTTCTTGAGACGCAGACTCAGCTCTTCGGGGTCCGGTCCGGTGGCCAGAAGGTCGTTCGCCCCCATGTCCAACGCCGCCGCCGCCTCCTTGCGCTGCTCGGGCTGTGCCACGTAGATCAGCGCCGAATGGCGCAGCGTGCGGTTGGACCGGATCTGCGGCAGCAGCTTGAGCCCCTCGCCCTCGCCGGTCTCGCCTTCGACGATGACAAAGACATCGGGCACCGGGCCCATGATCTTCTGTGCCTCGTCCATGGGGCAAAGCTCGATGGTGTCGCGCATCCGGTGATGCAGCTCGACCTGAAGACGGCGCAGCGCGGTGCCCGTCCCGGCAGAGATCATCCGCACCAGCCCCGGCGTCTCGAATTCGCTTGCCTGCTCGCGCAGCCCGAGCGCCCTGCGGGTGTCGTCGCGCAACTGCAGCTCGGCCTCCGCATCACGCGCCCTCAGCAGCGAGCGCAGCCGCGCCAGCATCACCAGCTCGTCCAGCGGCTTGGACAGAACATCGTCCGCCCCCGCCGCCAGCGACATCAGCCGCTCGTTCACATCGTTGCTGTCATGCATGAGCACCACCGGCAGCCGCATGTCGCCCGCCAGGGTGCGAATCTTCTCGATCAGGGCGCGCCCCGACATGTCCGGCAGGCTGGCTGCTGCGATGACAACGTCTGGCCGGGCCTTGCGGAACATTTTCAGCGCCGCTTGACCGCTGGCGGCCTGCGACACCTCATAAAAGGCGGCAGAAAGCTTGACCCGCAGGATAATGCGGTTTGTCGGAACCGCATCGACAACCAGAATTCGTCCTGTCATTCAATTCATCCTAACAAAAACGCCCCTTGCGCTTGTACCTTTCCGCAGTGTCAGATTTGCTCCACATTGGTTAAGAAACCCTTTCGGAAATTGATCAAAATGAATGCAGAGCGAGAAACCGCCGACATGATCGGACTGCAAGCCGTGGCCTGGCTTGCGGGCAATGATGAGCTTTTACCGGTGTTTTTGGGCTCAACCGGCGCAAATATCAGCGATTTTCGCCAGAATCTCGAAGATCCCGCCTTCCAGGGATCGGTTCTCGACTTTCTGTTAATGAATGATGAATGGGTGATCGCTTTCTGCGACGCGGAATCGCTGCCCTACGATAGATTGATGCGCGCGCGCGCACTTCTACCCGGAGGAGACATGGTGCATTGGACATGACGCAACGCGCCGTCTCCGCGCTGCTCTTCGACAAGGACGGCACCCTCTTTCATTTCGGGGACACCTGGAACACCTGGGCCATTTCGGTCATCGACCATCTCTCGGATGGCGATCCGGACCGCAGGGCGACCCTGGCCCGGGCCACGCACTTCGATCTCGACAGCCAGAGCTTCGCCCCCAGCAGCCCGGTCATCGCCGGGACCAACCGCGAAGCCGCCGAATGCCTCTCCGCCGCCCTGCCCGATCACAGCCTGCCGCAGATCGAGGCGCTGCTGACGGACCTGGCCAAGGACGCGCCGCTGGCACCCACGGTGCCGCTTCCCGCGTTCTTCACAGCCCTCAAGACGCAGGGCTTCGCACTCGGGTTGATGACCAATGACACCGAAGAGGCGGCCCGCGCGCACCTCGACACCGCCGGGATCGCCCCGCTTTTCGATTTCATCGCCGGGTTCGACAGCGGCTTTGGCGCCAAACCCTCGCCCGCGCCGCTCCTCGCCTTCTCGGACGCCACCGGCCACGCGCCGGAGCGCTGCGTCATGGTCGGCGACAGCACCCACGACCTGATCGCGGGCCGCGCGGCGGGCATGAAGACAGTCGGGGTGCTCACCGGCCCCGCCCGCGCCTCGGCGCTGGCCCCCCATGCGGATGTGGTCCTGCCCGACATCGGACATCTTCCCGGCTGGCTCGGTGTCGACGTCGCGATGGACGACTGACCCACCCGCCGCCCCTGCAGCGGTCTCCGGGCTCTTGAGGGAAAGACACCTCTCGCCGCCCCCCCTCCCTTGAAGCCCGCGTCAGAAGGCGCAAAAAGGACACATGCTCAACACCCTGATCACCGGCTCCGCCACCGACGCCCCTCCCCTGCTGATCGTCCACGGGCTTTTCGGCTCGGGGCGCAACTGGGGAGTGATTGCCAAACGCCTGTCCGACGAACGGCAGGTCATAGCCCCCGACATGCGCAACCACGGCGACAGCTTTCGCTCGGAGAGCCACGGCTATCCCGATCTCGCGGACGATCTGGCCGAGGTGATCGAAGCCCACGGCGGGCGCGCCGATGTGGTTGGCCATTCCATGGGGGGCAAGGCCGCCATGGCGCTGGCGCTGACCCGGCCTGCGCTGGTCAACCGCCTGATCGTCGCCGATATCGCACCGGTCGCCTACAGCCACAGCCAGATGCAGTATATCGACGCCATGCGCGGCGTGGATCTTGCCCGGGTCGAAAAGCGGTCGGATGCCTCGGAGCAACTGGCCCGCTCGGTCCCGGACAAGACGCTGCAGAGCTTCTTCACCCAATCGCTGGACCTCAAGGAACGGCGCTGGAAGCTGAACCTCGATGTGCTGGCCGCAGAGATGCCGAAAATCCTGTCTTTCCCCGCGATTGACGGCACGTTCGACGGTCCGACGTTGTTCCTCTCCGGGGGCGAGAGCACCTATGTCCTGCCCGAGCATCGCCCCGCGATCCGGACCCTCTTTCCCAAGGCGCGCTTTGCCAAACTGCCCGGTGCGGGCCATTGGCTGCACGCGGAAAAGCCGCGCGATTTCGAAGCCTCGGTCCGCGCCTTCCTGACCATGGACGTCTGACAGGCCGCTGAATACCGCCGTCGCAGGCCCGATGTTGCCGGGATGAGCGCGCTTGACACGGCAGACAGCGATCAACGCCAGAAGGCCGCGCCGGGGTGGGGTTTCCATGTCGCTCGCCAATCGTCGCCGGAGTTTTGCGGCCCCCTGCCAAGCCCGCCATCGAAGCCGGCGCGCTGGCCCTGCTCAGAAACAGAGCAGCGCTCGCCGCATCTTCGATTTTTCGAAAACTCGCCGCCGCCTTTCCGAAAACAGCGCGGCGGCCCCTTGCGAGACGGCGACAAAGCCGCACCCTGTTCCGCAGCCCCCCGGAACCTGAGCCGCCGCATGCCCCGCCTAGCCCTCCAGAATACGCAGATCGCCGTCCAGCCACGGCAACCGCTCCAGCGCGGGCATCACCACCATTTCCCGGATCAGCATCCGCGCCGTGCGCGCCACATCCCGCGGCACCTCATCGGCCCAATCGGTCGAAGCCAGCAGCGAAATGCTGCGCGAAAACGGGCTGAAAGGCAGCGGGTGCACTTCCATACGGTCGTGGAACCGCGCCGCGCGCATGTAGCCCAGCGGCGTGGTGATCGTCCAGCCGACGCCGCGTGCCACAAGTGTCATCAAGGACAGGTGCGCGCCGATCTCGAAGCGCTCGGCAAAGCGCAGCTTGTGCCGTGCCAACTGCGCTTCCACCTGCTTTCCGATCAGCAGATCGCGGTCGTGACGCAGCAGCGGCAGATCCCGCATCACGCTGTCAAGGCTGCCTTTTTCGTCCCTCATCCCTTTCGGGCATACAAATATGAACGGATCGCGCACCAGCGGGTATTCGACCACCCCGTCCACCGCCCCGCTCGGCGCGGCCGCAATGGCCAGATGCAAACGCCGGGCCTTCATCTCCTCCACGATCTGATGGCTCGGGGCGGTCAGCAGGCGGAACCGGCACCGCGTCATGCTCTCCGCCAAAAGCGTCACCAACCGCGGCGTCAGGTCATTGTCGAAATCGTCGATCACCCCGAGGCTGAGCTGGCTCAGATGCGTCAAGTCCATCACCGTCAGCTCGTTCTGCGCCAGCCGCAACTGCGCCAGCACGCTGCGCGTCCGCTCCAGAAAGGCCCGCCCCGCCGGGGTCAGCTGCATCGGCCTGCGGGCATGATCCACCAGGTCGGCGCCCAAAGCCGTCTCCAGGTTGCGCATCTGCTGGCTCACCGCGGGCTGGCTCAGCCCGGTGGCCTCCGACGCGCCCGCCACCGATCCGCTCGCCGCCAGCGCCTCGAAAACCTCCAGCCCGCGCAGGGTCACGCCTTTCATCAGCATCGCACGCCCTCTCCCGGCTCCGGCTACCTTTGCGTTTTCCGAAACTGACCCGCCCCCGTCAAGGATTTCTCCCATGCCCCGCACAATCAAATCCGCCCCCGGCCTGCCCCCCGAGGCTCTGGGCGACATCCGCGACACCGTCCAGATCATGCTCGCCCGGATCAGAGCCGGCGGCGAAGCCACCGCGCAGGACTACGCCCGGACACTCGACGGCTGGACCCGCCCCATTCCGGTGCCGCAGCACGACATCACGGCCGCCGAAACCAAAATTCCCCCGGCCCTCAAGGAGGCGCTGCACTACGCGCATGACAACATCCGTGCCTTTGCCAAGGCCCAGCGCGCCTCGCTCACCGAATTCGAAACCGCCCTGCGCCCCGGCCTCATCGCGGGCCAGAAGGTCATCCCCGTCAGCGCGGCCGGCTGCTACGTCCCCGGCGGGCGCTACGCGCATATCGCCTCCGCGCTCATGACCATCGCCACCGCCAAGGCCGCCGGGGTTCGCCACATCACCGCCTGCGCGCCGCCCCGAGAGGGCGGCATCGACCCCGCCACGCTCTACGCCATGCGCCTCGCAGGGGCCGACACCATCCTCGCCATCGGCGGGGTGCAGGCCGTCGCTGCCATGGCCTTCGGCCTCTTCGGGACGCCGGAGGCGGATATCCTCTGCGGCCCCGGAAACGCCTATGTGGCTGAAGCCAAACGGCAACTCTTCGGCCCCACCGGCATCGACATGATCGCCGGTCCCACCGACATCGCCATCCTCGCCGACCAGACCGCCGATCCGCAGCGCCTCGCGCTCGACCTGATCGGACAGGCCGAACACGGCCCCACCTCGCCCTGCTGGCTGATCACCGACGACGCGGACACAGCCCGGCAAACCCTGCAGGCCATCCCGCAAACCCTTGCCTTGCTGCCCGAGCCGAACCGCACCGCCGCGCGCACCGCCTGGGACGCCATGGGAGAGATCCTCCTTTGCGCGGACCGCGAGGAGATGGCCCGCACCGCCGACCGCTACGCGCCCGAACACCTGCACGTGCAGGCCGCCGATCTGCCGTGGTGGCGGGACCGCCTCACGGCCTATGGCTCGCTGTTCCTTGGGGAGAACACCACCGTGGCCTTCGGCGACAAGGCATCAGGGCCGAACCACGTCCTGCCCACCTCCGGCGCCGCGCGGCACACCGGCGGCCTCTCGGTCCATAAATTCCTGAAAACCGTCACCTATCAGCGGGTGACCGACGCGGCCCTGCCGGACCTCGCAAGGGCCACCGCCACCATCTCCCACGCCGAAGGCATGACCGGCCACGCCCTCACCGCAGAGGCCCGCCTGCCGCGCCCGCCGCTGCCGCGCGTGGTCAATTCATGAAGGATCACAGCCCCTGACAGGTCTGCTCCGCGCGGGCGGCAAAGGCCTTGTAGCGTTTCCAAAAGGCTTCATTTCCGGGATTGTCCGACTGCCGGACCTCCTGCGCATGATGCGGGTCGGAAAAGAATTTGACCGCCGTGCGTTGATCCGAGCTGGACAGATCCCGGTTCGCAACCCCTTGAATGCACCCGCAAAGCCGCGCGTTCGCCGCCGACCGGCCAGAGCTCAGACAGGCCCGCGAAATCGGCCCGCTGGCAAAGCTCACCGTCGGCGCGCGGCTGATCACCGCCCCGCCGTAATTGCGCTTCATCCGGTCCCCCCCGCCACAGGCGGCAAGGCCCAGAACGGCCACCATCAGCAATCCAACTGTCTTCATTATACCTGTCTCATCGCTTCACGCCGCGCGGGTTTTCCCGTCTGTTCGGCTTGTCTGCCCTCGCTTGCGATCATGCCGCAAATCGCGGGAGGGATCAATTCGGGATTTGGTGAGCGGCGGGGCGGTTCACACCTCGACCGGATCTGTCATCGGCACGCCCACGGGAACACAATCGACAGCGTCGCCCGCGCCACCGAACAGCGTGTCGCGGTATTCGAGCAAAGTCTCAAGCCGTTTTCGAGCGCCGATATCATCGCCGGAGACGGTCCAGACCGCAGCGGCGAGAACCCCGAACAGGTTTGCCCCTCCCACCGTCATGGCTGCAATGCGCTTCCACGACTGCCCTTCAAGGTCCCGGATACGGGTGTTGGCCTCGGCCAACGCGCGCTCAAGCTCCGCCACCCGCGCACCAAGCCGCCCGATTTCCTCACGCATCGCCTGCTCGCTGGCATCGCTTCGCGCCTGTGAGGCGAGAATATCGCCAATGCGGGACAGCGACGCCGGGATCGCCTCCAACGGCTCCAGGACCTCCGGCGTCTGGTTCAGCCCGGTTTCCCGTCGGAACACCTCGAAATTGTGCACAATGGCCGTGGACGCCACGGAGACCTGCGCCACCACGCTCTTGGGATAATCAAAGAGAAAAGCGACATTATCCGGCTCGAACTCCGGGGCACGATTGGCATTCGCCGCCCGCTCCGCCCGCCAGTCCACTTCGATCCGCGCAATCTCGTCGGCAACCGCTTCTGCGCCCGCTTGCCAAATGGCATCGTCAATCAACGCCACCCGCCGCTGCAGCTCCCAGTCCAGCGGCTCTCCTCGCATGAAACCTTCGAACCAACGATACCAAAAAACACAGTACTCAGTTTTGCGTAATGCCAAAAGAGGGCTTTTCAGCGAGGCCTCCCAATCGCGATCGCGCAGATTCCAAAGATGGTAGTCATTGAGGCCGATATTGTTGGGCGACAAGAAGTCAACTTCGTCGCAATCAGAAACAACCTGCCGAAGCTCTTCAGGGCTTAACCAATCCAGCAATGAAACATAGGCTTGCATCCGAGCAGTGCGATCTGGCAGTACCGCCGTATGAGCCGCGAACTGCGCCGTAACGGTCGCTGCAGTGGTTGCAGCAAATTTGCTGAAGGCTCCTGCTCCAAATGCGGCCTGCAGAGCAGCCGACGTCAAACTATCGTCGTGGTCGAACTGGATAACTGTCCAAGCCGAGATAAGTGCCCGTGCACTTGGTAGAAAAGCACTTTGTCCCTCCAAAGTCACAAGTTCCTCTGCCGGACGCGAACTCGGAGAAATATCCGGGAGTTTTCTCAGCGCTGCGCGTAGGGAAACAATCGCCATATCGTCAAGTGACGAAAACGGCTCCTCGACTGCACTGCCGTCGTCTGAGAAACCACCAAACTTGCGCAAAACAAGCTCGCGAACCTGACGTTTTTCCAACTCCATTTCCCGCCTTCATAAACCGCCACTCCAGAACAGCTTATCGCCATCAACGTGTGAGACCAACCAAAGCTCTGCCGTGGTCGAAGTGCCACCGGCACTTTGGCTTCGCCTGTCTGCGTTTCAAAAGGTCCACTGGTCCTTTTGCCGCCCTTGGCGGGCATCATCAGACCTTGACCAAACCCCCAATCCACAGCATATCGCAAGGCATGAGCACACCCCTGTCCCACATCCGCAATTTCTCCATTGTTGCCCACATCGACCACGGGAAGTCCACCCTGGCCGACCGGCTGATCCAGTCCACGAACACCGTGTCCGAACGGGACATGAAGGCTCAGCTGCTCGACAGCATGGACATCGAGCGAGAACGCGGGATCACCATCAAGGCCAACACCGTCCGCATCGAGTATATCGCCAAGGACGGCGAGCTTTATGTGCTCAACCTGATCGACACGCCCGGACACGTGGACTTTGCCTACGAGGTCTCCCGCTCCATGCGCGCGGTCGAGGGCTCCCTGCTGGTCGTCGATGCCTCCCAGGGTGTCGAGGCGCAGACCCTTGCCAACGTCTACACCGCCATCGAGGCCGACCACGAGATCGTCCCCGTCCTCAACAAGGTCGACCTGCCCGCCGCCGAACCCGAGCGCGTGGCCGAACAGATCGAGGACGTCATCGGCATCGACGCCTCCAACGCCTGCCTGATCTCCGCCAAGACCGGCCTCGGCATTCCCGACGTTCTGGAGGCGATCGTCACCCGCCTGCCCCCGCCCCACGGCGGTGACCCGGACGCCCCGCTCAAGGCCATGCTCGTCGACAGCTGGTACGACCCCTACCTCGGCGTGGTCGTCCTGATCCGAGTCATGGACGGCACCATCCGCAAGGGCGACAACATCAAGATGATGCGCACCGGCGGCAAATACGGCGTCGACAAACTCGGCGTCTTCCGCCCCGCCATGCAGGACGTGAAGGAACTCGGCCCCGGCGAGATCGGCTTCTTTACCGGCTCCATCAAACAGGTCCGCGATACCAAGGTCGGCGACACCATCACCACCGAGAAGAAGGGCTGCGAAACGCCCCTCCCTGGTTTTAAACCGTCGCAGCCGGTGGTCTTCTGTGGTCTGTTCCCGGTCGATTCCAACGAATTCGAAGATCTGCGCGACGCCATCGAGAAACTCGCCCTCAACGACGCCTCCTTCTCCTACGAGATGGAAACCTCCGCCGCCCTCGGCTTTGGCTTCCGGTGCGGCTTCCTCGGCCTGCTGCACCTCGAAGTGATCCGCGACCGCATCGACCGCGAATACGACATCGACCTGATCACCACAGCGCCCTCCGTGATCTACCACGTCCACATGCGCGACGGCGAACAGCAGGACCTGCACAATCCCGCCGACATGCCCGACCCGTCGACCATCGACCACATCGAAGAGCCGCGCATCAAGGCCACCATCATGGTGCCCGACGACTACCTCGGCGACGTGCTCAAACTCTGCCAGGACCGCCGCGGCATCCAGCTTGACCTGACCTATGTGGGCGGGCGCGCCATGGCCGTCTACGACCTGCCGCTCAACGAAGTGGTCTTCGACTTCTACGACAGGCTCAAATCCGTAACGAAGGGGTACGCCAGCTTCGACTATCAACTCGAAGGCTACCGCGAGGACAACCTCGTCAAAATGTCGATCCTCGTCAACGACGAGCCGGTCGACGCCCTCTCCATGATGGTCCACCGGGACCGCGCCGAAATGCGTGGCCGCGCCATGTGCGAAAAGCTCAAGGAGCTGATCCCCCGCCACATGTTCAAGATCCCGATCCAGGCGGCCATCGGCGGCAAAGTCATCGCCCGCGAAACCCTCTCCGCCCTGCGCAAGGACGTGACCGCCAAATGCTACGGCGGCGACGCCACCCGGAAGAAGAAACTTCTGGAAAAGCAGAAGGCCGGCAAGAAGAAGATGCGCCAATTCGGCAAAGTCGACATCCCGCAGGAGGCGTTCATCTCGGCGCTCAAGATGGACAGCTGATTTTTTTTGCAACGAATTTTCAGAAGGGAATATCTTAGAGAAAAATAACTTTGAAAGACGGCCTAGATGTGGCACAAACAGATGCGAGGGCACAACATCTAGGCAACGTGATGGCAAAGCTTTTTCGATCTAGTAGAAAAATTGAATTTCTACGGTTAATTGAGAACTTGTCGACAGAGACTGACTCGATGCTCGCCCCATATTTGGAGAGCGGCAACCAGCATCCCAAAGTACGAATTCGATTCGATTTTCCATACAGCAAAACTGCTGTACGTAACGCAGTTGGTTTTCGGAATTTTATTAGCGCGAAGTACGGAACTAATCTTTATTTCCTTAAGCTCTTTGACGGATGCCTAATTGTCGACTTTGTCACAATCAAGGACTCCGATATACACCAGTTTTAT
Source organism: Pacificoceanicola niger (assembly GCF_048553275.1). Classification (NCBI taxonomy): domain Bacteria; kingdom Pseudomonadati; phylum Pseudomonadota; class Alphaproteobacteria; order Rhodobacterales; family Roseobacteraceae; genus Pacificoceanicola; species Pacificoceanicola niger. The sequence continues at coordinate 107,678 of NZ_JBLZMW010000016.1, read as the reverse complement.
GAGCAATGCAGGACGTCCGAATTTGACGAAATTGCAGGAACCTTTCGAATAGAATCTCTAGAGTTTTCCTCCAACCCGTCTCTTGGAAACATAACATTCGAGCCTCAATAATATGGAAGACAATTTGCGCCAGAAGGCGAACGAACGTAGAAAAAGAGTCAACGATCTGCCTGCGTTCGATATTAGAGTAGTAATTTTCACGGCGCTACATGACCCAGAACATGAGAGCTTAGAACGACATCTAGTAAATATTGGCGCCCAAAAGTTAAAAACTGATACATTTTTGCGCGGCGACTACTGGTGCTTCAAGAATGCTACAGGCGAGCTAATCGGTGTGTTTATAAAGTGCCTTCACGGTGCTGGAAACGGGCTTGCTGGTATAGAAGCTATGAGAGTATTTCCTGTTTTCCCCGCAGATCTAGTAGCATTTTGCGGAATTGGCGGAAGCTTGGATCCACAGACCTCACCACTTGGCAGCGTTGTAGTATCAAAAAAAGTTATCTGGCAAGGATTTGACAAAATCTACATCGATCCGAACCAGCCTCTTCACGAGAAAATGCGTGAGAAAGACCACTTTATTTACGTTTTAAACGGGCCTTTGAGTGATGCTCTGGATGACTTTATTCATTCAAAAAAACATGGAAGACCAAACTACACCCCGCTGGATTCAAATCCAGACCTTAGAGTTAGATGGGCTGAGGGCGTAACAAACTGGAAGAAAACTGAACGGTCGAAGGTAAAAGAAGACGTAGAATTTTTCGATCCTGATCGCATAACACGTGATTGGGACGTTCCTGTTAAACGCGGTGATGTACTGTCATGGGAGTACGTTCTTAATAGTAGGGCTCGTCGAGTGAGAATTCTGGCGGCAACCAAGACGTTTGCTGCAGTGGAAATGGAAAGTGGGGCAATCACCAGAGCATTAGACTACACTTTAAACGTTGGAGGCGCTTCAAAGTACCTTAGCGTTAGAGGAATATCCGATCTTTGCAGCCAAAAAACTGACGACATTTTTCGAGAGATCGGAAGTGACGCCGCAGCAGGCTTTTTGGTTTCGTTTCTTTTCTCTACGTTGACAACACAGTTAATCGGCGGCCGATAGGCCGGACCTTTCCGTGTATTTAAAAAGAACTCCGATCTGTGTTCCAGTCATCTAGAGTATACTTTCAACTAAAGAGAGTGATCAATCTCTCAGTCTCACTTTAAATCCGTCCATCTCCCGCGCGAGATCGTCTCACAAAGGATCGTGCGCCCGTGAAATCATTTACAACTTGCTCTCCTCAGCGCCCCCGGCGCCCTTCCCCTCCAGAAGCCGCTGCACCGCTTCCGCCGCCTTTACCCCCTTCCTTTAAAACCACCCATGCCCGATTGCCCAGCCCAGGACGATGATCGCGGCCAGCGCCAGCGCGAATTTCACCAGATAAAACGCCTCCGGTTCCGCCGGGTTCATCCGGTGCCATAGGTCCGCAAAAAGATCACGCATGCCGCCTCCTCTCTTCGTGACCCGCGCAAGACTGCGCAAGTCCATTTACTTCAGATGGCGCGCAGCCTGCGCTTCATCGGACGGCTCTGCAAGGGGGCTCACGCGCCCGTGTCGTCCGGCTGTCCGGTTTCCTCCCGCGTCGCAAATTGCAACGCCGGGCGATGCGGGCGCGCTGTGATCAGCACCGGGTCGTCTTTCCACGGGTCGCGCCCCTGATCGAGCATCCGTTGTTTGCGCGCCGTGGCGTCATCGCCGCCCACAAGCTTGCCCTCCACCATGCGCGCAATTTCCTCTGCCTCCTGCACCACCTTGGCCGCGCGAAAGCGGTGGTAGTCCCGCTCCACCTGCGCCACATGGCTGGTCTCCGACTTGCCCAGCACCGCGTCGAGCACTTTCATTTCGTGGAACGGGATCACGGCGGCGACGGGGGTGCCGTGGCGGGTCAGCCAGAGGTGGCCGCCCTGCCGCTCGACCCAACTCATGGATTTCCCCGCCTCCTGACGAAACTGTGAGACGGTCATTTTGCGAAAGTGGCTGTGCATGGCGTGTTCTCTTTGTCCTGGTTCGAGTTTTGTACCAAACACGCCGAGAATCGTACCAAAGTCCTGATCCGGGGCCCCACGGGGTCCGCGCGAGGGGCTGCATTTTGTACTGAACCCGGCGCATTTTGTACCATATCACCGTGCCAGAGCGGGACTGCCCGGGGTTTAACGCAGCGCTCGCTGCATTAAAAAGCCGCGCCCGGGGGGCCCCGGACGCGGCTATGATTGGTTAAGAGCGGTGCCTTAAGCGAGGTCGAAGCGATCCGCGTTCATCACCTTGACCCAGGCTTTCACGAAGTCCTTCGCGAACTTCTCGCCCGCGTCGTCCTGCGCGTAAACCTCTGCAATCGCCCGCAATTGCGAGTTGGAGCCGAACACCAGATCACAGCGCGTCCCGGTGCCGACGACCTCACCGGTGCTCCGGTCGCGCCCTTCATAAACGCCATCGCCCATCGGCTTCCATTCCGTATTCATATCCATGAGATTGCGGAAAAAGTCGTGGGAAAGCGTACCCTTACGGTCCGTGAGCACCCCATGGGCCAGATTCCCATGATTCGCCCCAAGCACCCGCAACCCACCAACCAGGACAGTCATTTCCGGCGCAGAGAGCGTCAGAAGCTGCGCCCGGTCGATCATAAGCTCTTCTGCGGCAACGGAAAATTCGCCCGCGAGGTAGTTGCGGAAGCCGTCGGCCTTCGGCTCCAGTGGTTCGAAGCTTTCGGCGTCGGTCTGCTCTTCAGAGGCGTCCATGCGGCCCGGAGTGAAGGGAACCTCGATGTCTAAGCCGCCCGCCTTGGCCGCCTGTTCGACCGCTGCGGAGCCGCCGAGCACGATCAGATCGGCGAGGGAGACCTTCTTGCCACCGGAGGCCGCGCCGTTAAAGTCGGACTGGATGCCTTCGAGTGTCTTCAGAACCCCTGAGAGCATGTCGGGCTCGTTGACATCCCAGCCTTTCTGCGGGGCAAGACGGATGCGCGCACCATTCGCGCCACCCCGGCGATCGGACCCCCGGAAGGTGGAGGCGGAGGCCCATGCGGTCTTGATCAGTTCCGACTCGGAAACATCGCTGGCAAGGATTTTCTCTTTCAGATCAGCGATGTCAGACGCGTCAATCAGCGGGTGATCGACCGCAGGGATCGGGTCCTGCCAGATCAGATCCTCATCCGGAACCTCTTTGCCCAGATAGCAAACCTTCGGACCCATGTCGCGGTGGGTCAGTTTGAACCACGCGCGGGCAAAAGCCTCGGCAAACGCCTCCGGGTCTTCATGGAAGCGCTTGGAAATCTTGCCGTATTCCGGATCCATGCGCATCGCCATGTCGGCGGTTGTCATCATGGGTGTGACCTTTTCGCCCGAACCGTCGACCTGTGGGGCGTGATCCTCGTCCTTGAGGTCCTTGGGGTGCCACTGCCACGCGCCAGCCGGGGATTTGACCAGCTCCCACTCATAGCCGAACAGCAGATCAAAATAGCCATTGTCCCACTTGATCGGGTTCGCCGTCCACGGACCTTCGATGCCGGAGGTCGTGGTGTGCACACCGCGCCCGGATTCAAAGGCGTTCTTCCAGCCAAAGCCCATGTCTTCCATGGCGCCCGCTTCGGGCTCGGACCCGACGAGACCGGCGTCGCCTGCCCCATGTGCCTTGCCGAAGGTGTGTCCGCCAGCGGTCAGCGCAACGGTTTCTTCATCGTTCATGGCCATCCTTGCGAAGGTTTCGCGGATGTCCTTGGCCGAGGCGAGCGGATCGGGGTTGCCGTCCGGACCTTCGGGGTTGACGTAGATGAGACCCATCTGCACGGCGGCCAGCGGGTTTTCCAGTTCGCGGTCACCGGTGTACCGGCTTCCCTCGGAGTCGGAAGTCGCAAGCCACTCCGCTTCGGAGCCCCAGTAGATGTCTTCTTCGGGCTCGAAGATATCCGCCCGACCGCCGCCGAAACCAAACGTGCGACCGCCCATCGACTCGATAGCGCAGTTGCCCGCGAGGATGAACAGGTCGGCCCAGCTCAACGCGTTGCCGTACTTCTTTTTCACCGGCCACAGCAAGCGGCGGGCCTTGTCGAGGTTGCCGTTGTCGGGCCAGGAGTTCAGCGGCGCAAAGCGCTGGTTTCCGGTGGAGCCACCGCCACGGCCATCAGCCGTGCGATAGGTCCCGGCACTGTGCCAGGCCATGCGGATGAAGAACGGACCATAATGGCCATAGTCGGCGGGCCACCACTCCTGGCTGTCGGTCATCAGCGCGTATAGATCCTGCTTGACCGCGTCGAGGTCGAGCGTCTTGAACGCCTCGCTGTAGTTGAAATCTTCGCCCAGCGGCGTCGTCGCGGGGGTGTTCTGCGCCAGAATTTTCAGGTTGAGCTGGTTCGGCCACCAATCGCGGTTGCCACGCACACCAAAGTTCGTCGCAAGCGGTTTCCCGTGCATAACCGGGCATTTGCCACCATCATTTCCGTCCATTGTGTTCTCCGTTCCTCTCTGTGATCCGGGCGCCGGGCTTTGCCCGACGCCAATAGTGCAAGAAAGCTCGTCCGTTGACGGGCTTTTTGTCGTGGAGGCCAGATAAGCTTCTGAAAACGAACGCGTCTTAGAAGCCGCTCTCTACCCCATCGAATCTGCTGTTTAGAATCTATCAAAAGAAAACGATCAGGTAAAATTGCATTACCTGATCGTTGCGATAATCCAGCCCTATGGAAATACATTCGGTTACAGGTTGCGCTTCATCCCGGCACGGCCCCCGCCCCCCGCGCGGCGGACGAGGCGCGTATGGTCTCCACAGGGCTCTGAACCCGCAAACCGGCACGTCGGAAAGACAGGCGATCAACGCCCGTCAGACCATCGGCGGAGAGAAGCGACCTGCAACCGCCTGTCTTTCACTTGCTCAGCGCCGACGGACCAGGCGGGTGCATCACTCCTCGCCGTCCAATTCGCCCCCGGCACCCGCCTTGCAGGCCGCGTGGAAGGCCTTGACCTGCGCTGCCGCGCCGGAAGCCAGAATGCGCGCATCGCCGGACACCGTGGTCATGTGGTACCCCCAGCTGACCGCACGCGCCGCGTAGTCGGGTGTGCCGCAATGCAGCGCGGCCTTCTTGCCATGCGCCTTGCAGGTGTCCGCGATACGCTGGAGCGCGGCGATCATTTCGGGCTCTTCGCGGTCGAAACCGGGGGCCAGCCTGCCATCGGAGAGGGAGAAACTCAGGTCGGCTGGGCCAACATAGATCCCGTCGAGCCCCGGCGTTGCCGCGATGGCGTCAAGGTTGGACATGGCTTCCTTGGTCTCGACCATGGCCCAGGCGATCACCTCGTCATTCGCCTGCTGCGCGATCCCGCTGCCCTGTGCATAGACCGCGCGTGTCGGGCCGAAACTGCGGTTCCCGACCGGCGGATAGCGCATGTAACTGATGAATTCCGCAGCCTGCTCCGGCGTGTTGATCATCGGACAGATGACCTGATAGACGCCGGCGTCCAGCATCTTCATGATCGCCGCAGGATCAAGCCACGGCACACGCGCGCCAAGTGTCACGCCACTGGCGCGCATGGCCTGCAACATCGGCAAGATATCGCTATAATCGAGCGCTCCATGCTGACCGTCGATGCTGATGGCGTCATACCCTTGTTCAGCCATGATTTCGGCCACGAAGGGGCTGCCGATGGACAGCCATCCGTGCAGCACGGGGCGACCTTCGGCCCAGATTGCCTTGAGCGGGTTCTTTTTCACGGGTTCAGACCTCCAAGAGCTGACATGTGCGCCCTGCGGCGATGAGTGCGAAACAGGCCGGGGCGCGTGCCTGGCCCCTGCCGTCGCGGCAGACCTCTGGCGCAAAGCGTACAGCCCGCGTTTTTGCGCTGGCCATGTGCAGACCAAAGCCGGGCAACGCGATTCTGGTCATTCCTGTCTCCCGAAGCGGTCGTGCAATGATCATTGCCAATCCGCTGCATTGTCAATCAGCGCGTCCCAGCCGATGGCAGCATGGTCCTTTCAGGATCGGCCGCTCCTCGACCGGCGCGCTGGAGTGGCAAACCCAAAGCGTTCTCGACCCGGTGATCGGGGATCCTGTCGCCAAAGCAGAACCCTCGCCCACGAGGCGGGACTTTACCTCGGCCTGTCCAGCTTGCGCGGGCAAGGAAGGCTGTGTCTCTCAAAGATGCCCGGGGTGTCAAAACCCGGCGGGCGGCCGCCCCCCGTCCCCACCCGGCATGAGCGAGAGTATGAAGGAACTTTTCCCCATTTCTGGCGTTCTTGTCAGGACTGTCGCGCAAATGCGTCTGCATGCGCCAAGATGACGGACCGAAACGCACAAGGGGAAGAACACGATGTCAGCCGCCGATCGCACCGCCGAACACCTCAAGGACGCCGCCGAAAGCACGGCCGCCGAAATGAAGCAGGCCGCCGAAAGCACGGCCGCCGACCTCCGCCAAGCCACGGAGGCCAAACTTGACGAAGGCGTCCGCAGCATACGCGATGATGTGACGGGACGGGGCGATGACATGGCAGACGCCGCCCGCAGCGCAGGACAGCAATTCCCCGCTGGCTCGATTGAAGAGCGCGCAATGCAGGAGGTGGCAAGCCGCATCGACGGAGCATTGGCCCACATCCGCGACAAGGGCTTTGACGAGTTGAGCGCCGATGTCGCCACCTTTGCCCGTCGCAACCCGCTGTTGTTTCTTGGCGGCGCCGCCCTTGCCGGGTTCGCCGCCGCACGGGTGCTGAAGGCCGAAACGCCGGAGCCTGCGCCCGCTGCCACCGACGATCCTTGGAGCGGCCACCTTGCGGCGCCTGCGGTTCGCACCGGAGAGCCGCAATGAATCAACCCCCCGAAACCCCGCGGGACACCATACGGGATCTGCCCGAGTTGCTGGCCGACCTGGCGTCGGAGCTGCGCAAGCTGTTCATGACGGAACTCGCCTTGGCCAAGGCAGAAATGTCCGAAAGCGCAAGAAGCGCGGCGCAGGGCATCGGGATGATCGTGGCCGCAGCACTCGTCACACTGATCGCGGTTCAGACGCTGGTCGTCGCCGCAGTGATCGGCCTCGCGCAGGCCGGGCTCGGCTGGCTGGCCGCGACGCTTATCGTCGGCGGTGTTCTTGTACTCGCAGCTCTTATTTTTGCGATGCTGGCCCGGAAACGGCTGTCCGGCAATGCCCTGAAACCAAAACGCACCGCAGAGCAAATCCGCAAGGATTTGTCCCTGACCGAGGAGATGACCCATGGCTAACCCTGAGATCGACCATCTTGAACGCGAAGCGAATGACCATCGTGCGAAGGTCAGTGACCTCGCGCACCGCCTGAAGGACACGGCCACCCCTGACGGCGCCGGACAGGAAGCATTGCGGACCGGGGCAGATTTCGCGCAGGACGCCGTGTCCTCCCTTGGCGACATGGCCAAGAAGAACCCCGCCGCCCTGGCCCTGATCGGCGCGGGCGCTGCCCTGCTGATTGCCCAAAATACGCGTCAGTCGCAGCCGAAGACTGAAACGCCGCCCGCCCCGGTCAAATCCGGGCCGAGCGCCCGCACGTTGGAGCAGTCGCTGGATCGCGGCCTTGAGAGGCTGCCGGAGGGCGCGCGCCGCCGGGTGATGGCTGCCCGCGCGCAGGCGCTCGAAGCGCAGCGCAAGCTGGAGCACCACGCCGCACGCATCGGCGAGACTGCCACGCGGACCCATCAGGAGCACCCCTTCACCACTGCGGCGCTTGCCATCGGGCTGGGCGCTATCGCTGGTGCCCTGTTGCCGTCTACCCGGCAGGAAGGCGCATTGCTCGGAGCGCGCCGCGATGCGGCCCTGCGCCGGGCAGAGGCGCTGTTGCACGAGGAAATCGACGCGCTTCAGGCGCGCGCCACCAAGGCAATGACCGATGGTGTGGAGGCGACGCGCCCAGATGTTTGACGCCAGTATGCGACCTTCGGGCCTGCGCCTCGCGCAGACCTGGAGCCTCGTGATCATCGCAGGGTTGCTCTTGGTAACCAGTTTGCGGCTCGCAGAGAGCTTTGTCGCACCGATCGCATTGGGGCTGGTGCTGTCACTGGTTCTCGCGCCGTCGGTGTCGATCCTGCAGCGCATGGGCGTACCCCGCGCCGTCAGCGCCACGGCCGCTCTCTTGATGGCCGGTTTTCTGGCGATCCTGCTGATTGCCTTGCTCGGACCGATCCTGATCGACGCCATGCAGCAAATGCCTCGCGTGGAGCAGGAAATCCAGATGTGGCTGCGCAACCTGACGTATTCCGTACGCGGGCTCGAAGGTGTGCGCGACGAAATCGAACGCAGCATTTCCGAAGGCGGCGAAAACGCCGTACCGACCATCATAGACATGATGTGGATGGCCCCCGATTTCCTCGGGCAAACCCTGATTTTCGCCGGGACCGTGTTCTTTTTCCTGATGACGCGCGACGATATCTATGCGCGTTTTGAACGCTTCAATCCCTCGCTGAAAAAGGCCGACCGCGCGGTATCGCATTACTTTGTTACGATCACGATGATCAACGCCGGCCTCGGTATCGCCACCGGCCTCGTGATGATGGCCCTCGGCGTAAGCTATCCGATGATCTGGGGCTTTGTCGCATTCATGCTGAATTTCCTGCTGTACCTTGGACCCATTGCGCTGATTGGCGCGCTGACCGTCGCCGGGATCACCCAGTTCAACGGCTTTTATTCCTTCCTCCCGCCGCTCTCGTTTCTGGCGTTGAACCTGACCGAAGCGCAGTTCGTCACGCCATTTCTCGTGGGACAGCGGCTGCAGATCAACCCGCTTGGCATCTTTCTCGGCATACTCTTCGGGCTGTGGCTCTGGGGGCCGATCGGCGGGATCGTTGCCATTCCCTTCATGATCTGGCTGACGACGTTCTGGATAGCCTCGCCGCGCTTCACCGCTCCGCAAGAACAGGCGCAACCCGTATGACGATCACTTTCGAGCCACTCCCCACGCCCGCCGGCGGATCTGCGCGGAAAACCGGCATAGAAATCGAGTTTTCCGGCCTGACCGAGGCACGCTGCGCCGAAATCGTGCAGCGTGAACTCGGCGGTGAAATCGAAACCGAAGGCACGCACACCTACCGTGTGAAGGGCAGCGCGCTTGGCGATGTCCGGGTCGAGCTCGACATCTTCTTGCGCAACAAGAAAGGCGGCAGGTGGCTGGAAAACGGGTTGGATCTGGCCCGCAACGTCGTGCCCGTGGAGATCATCACCGAGCCGTTGACCCCCGAGCAGATCGGCGCGCTGGATGCGCTGCGGGCGGTGCTGCGCGATGAGGGGGCCGCAGGCTCGACGCAGGGCGTCTTTCTGGGGTTTGGCGTACACCTGAACCCGGCGCTTTCCGGCGATGCGGCGCATGACTGCGCGACGATCCTCGCTTATGGACTGCTGGAAGACTACCTGCGCGAACGCTACCCAATCGACACAACACGCCGTCTCTTGCCTTTTGTGGATCCCTGGCCACGGGCGCTGGTGGATCGGCTGGCGGAGGTGCGCAGCACTGACATGTCCGAAATCATGGAGATTTATGCCGGTGAAACAACAAGCCGGAACCACGGTCTGGATCTGCTGCCGGTTTTCAAGGATGCGGCCCCGGATAATTTCGACAAGTCATTCAAGCATACCGACGGGCATGTTTCAGGTCGCCCGGCCTTTCATGTGCGCCTTCCGGACTGCCGCATCGACGAAGAGAGCTGGTCCCTGAAGGAAGCCTGGAACATGTGGCAGACCGTGGAACGGGTGGCGCAGAACCGCGCATTGATGGACGGTCTCTGCGAAGACCGCCTTGCGCTCAAAGAGCGTTTCCTGGCAACGCGCGGAAGCTGGTCTCAAACCGTCCGTACGCGTCTTGGCAACGCAGGAGAGACCGTATGACCCGGCCATTAATTGGGGTCACCACGTCGAGACGGTCGGGCTGGCGCGTATACCCGCTGGTCAACCTGAACCTTTGGCTCACGGGTGGGCGCGGCATTCGTTGGGGCGCCGGACGACCGGCCGATCTGACGACGGTCGATGGCATCATTATTGGCGGCGGGGACGATATCGCACCGGAGCTCTATGGCGGCAAGCTTGGCATTTCTGCCCGGCTCGATCGCGCCCGCGACGCCTTCGAACAAGACCTTGCAGAACAAGCCATCGCGCGCGGTATTCCGGTGCTTGGCATTTGCCGGGGTGCACAGATGCTCAATGTCGCGCTTGGCGGCTCATTGGATCAGACCGCCTGGCAAACCTATGGACAGCAGGAGGTGATCCGTACCGTCCTGCCCCGCCGCGCCATCGACATCGCACCGGGGAGCGTTCTTGAACGCATCGCCGGGCCGCAAGAAATGACCGTCAACGCGCTGCACACGCAGGCCATTGACCGGCTTGGAGAAGGGTTGCGCATCGTTGCGCGCGACAAGGAGGGCATGCCGCAAGCGGTTGAATACCCCCGTGATCCTTTTGCGCTCGGTGTGCAATGGCACCCCGAACACCTCTTCTATGCCCATCGGCAGCGGGCGATCTTTCGGGCTTTGGTCGAAGCCGCGCGGGCGCGCGCGGAGCAGCGTGCCGCGCTCCCGCTGGCTGCCGGCTGACGACGGCATCGCTCTCATCGCAGTCAAACGCAAAAGGCAGCGCCCACGGCGCTGCCTTTTTTCTTGTCATCCCGATCACATCACGCTGACGGGTCAAAACCACCGGCCAGAAAGCTGACCGAGTAGCGATAGAACTGCTCGCCGGACTCGGTCTCTTCCTGACCGTCGAGCTGCGTGACAAAGGCCCGCATCAGCGTACCGCCAAGCCCACCGCTTTCGGTTTCGTCCGCCTCCGGCGGCCGGATTGGCTCGCCGATGGTGTTCTCGATAGAAAACGTAACCGCGTTGGTGTCTTCTTCGACAGTCAGGTCGATTTTGATCACCGCGCTGCCATCGGGCAATTTGCCAACGTATTTGAGCGCATTGGTCAGTGCTTCAGCCAACAGCATGGACAGTGGCACCGCCTGATCCGGGAAGAGCTGCACATTCTGCAGGCTGGTTTCCACGCGCACGCTACCGTCGCCGGACAGGCCGGAGAGGTCCTTGACCATCGCCTGGATCATTTCGGCGCCATCTACCGTGCTGGTGTCCGGTTTGGTGTAGAGAGTGCGGTGAAGCGTCGCCAACCCGCGCACACGCCGCTGCAGCCCGGCCAGCATGCGCCGGGCCTCGGGCGTGCGGGCGGTGCGTGCTTGCATGTTCATGATCGACGCGATCAGCTGAAGATTGTTTTTGACCCTGTGGTGCACCTCACGCAAGAGCACTTCCTTGTCGCGCAGATCCTGCTCCTGCTGGGCCTCGGCCTGGGCCAGAAACAGAACCATGCGGTTGAAGGCCCGCGCCGTATCCGCGAGTTCCTCGGGCGGATTGTCCAGATCGACGCGCCCCCCGTGCAATTCGCCCAAGGCGTATTTGCGCATGGCAGACCGCAGTTCGGAGATGTGCCGGATCACCAATCTCTGGACGCTGATGTAGGCGACGGTCACCCCCGCGCCCCACATCAAGGCCGGGAACAGGATCGACAGGATCACACTGAACCGCGAGGCATTCTCATCGGCGCTGCTTTCGGGCCATGACCCCACGATCACAACGCTGCCCTGGATCATTTCGCTAACGGCAAAAACTCGGTCTTCGCCATTGCCCGCCACAGCATCGAATGTCTCGCCGATGCGGTCGCTCAGGGTGGACCACATCTGCGTGCTGGCCGGCATGAACTCCGCCGCGCTCTCGGCGCCACCACTGGCGGAAATCACTTGTCCCTTGGTGTTGATCGTCGCGAGCTTCAGGCCCACGTCCTCCGTGCTGTCGGACATCAGCGCATTGGCGAGGCGATGCGGAATAGAAATGCTGACATATCCGACCTGCTCACCATCCAGCCAGACCGGATGGCTTGCAATGATCACCTGCAAGCCGGTGACCGCGCCGGAGGCGCTGATCTCCACTGTCGGTTTTGGTTCGGACATGATCTGACGGAACATCGCGTTGTCAGAAAAATCCCGGACCACGCGCGCCGAGCTGCACTCCATCTGGCCCGAAGAGCGAACGAAGCCGGCAAACACGAATTGCGGATGGCTGTCGATGAATTGCGCCATGACATTGGTGCAGATGTCGGAGGGTGTGGCGAGAACCGCCGCCCCGAGCCCCTGCGCCGCACCGAGCGCCTCTCTGATCAATTCGCGTTCCGCCATGGCGGCCTCGACCGTGCGCCCCTTGAGCGAGGCGCGGTTGAGCGACCGCGCCTCGTTGAGCACAGCCTGCGTCTGGTACAAGGATATCACCCCGAGCGGCAAGAGCGCGAGGGACAACATGAACACCAGACGCGCCGGCAAGCTGCGAAGCTTAGCAATACGTCGCCTCACGCGCCGCTGCCTCCTTTGACTGTTACGCCTTTACAGATTTTTATCGGGCAAGGCCCGTCAGGCAGCACTCGGATTCTCCGCCACGATACCGGACGTCACGAGATCCGTCGCTTCGAGCGCGTCGTCTTCATGAAGTCCCATGAGTTCGGTCAGACGCGCACGCGCACGATTTACACGGCTCTTGATCGTGCCAACCTTCACGCCGCATGTCTCTGCTGCTTCCTCGTAGGAAAAACCACCCGCGCCCACCAGAACCAGCGCTTCCTTCTGCTCTTCGTTGAGCTGCGCGAAGGCGGTATTGAAGTCGCGCATCTGAAGCCGCCCGTCATGGTCGGGCTTCTGCGCCAGGTTTGCGGACATCGCGCCATCGCCGTCTTCAACCTCGCGACGCGCTTTGCGGAAGTGCGAGTAATACGTGTTGCGCAGGATCGTAAAGAGCCAGGCGCGCATGTTTGTGCCGGCCTCGAAGCTCTCGATCTTGGTCCACGCCTTGACCAGAGAATCCTGAACCATATCGTCGGCCAGGGCAGAGTTGCGCGTCAGGCTCATGGCAAAAGCGCGCATGGCCGGAATGTGCTCGACCAGTTCCTCACGCGGGTCACGCATCACTTTGCGACCCCTTGTTGTCCGTACCTGCATTCTGCAGCTGTGCAAGGAGTTGCGTGAAACGGTCCGGCACGTCCTCTTTGAGCACGTCGTTGTAGGCGCGTTTGAGGTTCGCGTCTATCTCGCGTTGCAGTCTCGAATTGTCATTGTCTCGCGTCATGTGATCAACTTGTCCGTATAAAATTTCCACGGTTGGCTGGGAACAAAACACGCAAGACGGCGTTTGGTTCCCAGATTATCGAAAAAAAGGACCGAAGAAAATGACTGAAGCCAACGGAGGGGATCTGGCGACAAAAGTCGGAAGAAACCTGCCATTCTTGAGACGGTACGCGCGCGCTTTGACAGGATCGCAACAGCGCGGTGATCAGTATGCAATGGCGACGCTTGAAGCCATCCTGAGCGACCCTTCGAGTTTCGATTCATCGCTTGCCCCCAAATGTGCGCTGTTCAAGGTGTTTCACTCGATCTGGGTAACGACCGGCGCGCCGCTGAGCGAGGATGAAACCGGATTGGCCAGCAGGGCGCAGGATCACTTGTCCCGCCTGACGTCCGGCACCCGCGAGGCCCTGTTGCTGCACACCATCGAAGAGCTCACCTTTGACGAGGTGGCCCAGATCATGGACGTGCCGACCTCCGAAGTCGAACAACTGGTGAGCATCGCCTACACCGAAATGGCCGAAAGCGTCTCTGGCCGCGTCATGATCATCGAAGACGAAGCAATCATCGCCGTCGATCTCGAAGCCATCACCGCCGAAATGGGCCACAAGGTCACGGGCGTTGCCCGCACAGAGTCCGCCGCAGTCGACCTTGCCGCGCGGGAAACTCCGGACCTGATCCTGTCGGACATCCAGCTTGCCGACAATTCCAGCGGTATTGACGCGGTGAACCGCATTCTCAAGGACGTGCCGAACACGCCGGTGATTTTCATCACCGCCTTCCCCGAACGCCTGCTGACGGGCGAAGGCCCGGAACCGGCCTTCCTGATCTCGAAGCCTTACACCGAAGATCAGGTGCGCTCCGCGATCAGCCAGGCGATGTTCTTTTCCTCGACCGAGACACTCAAAGTCTGATCCGGTCTGATTCGACGTCCTGAAAACGATCCCCCGACCAATCGGCCGGGGGATTTTTCGTGTGCTTGTCACGCGCCTGAGCTTGTTCAGCGTCAGGACTTCGCGGTTGCCCGCAGCATCCAGGCAGCCTGCTCATGGAATGCACTGCGTGCCGTGGCGAGATCCTCGGTCACCGGGTCATGACGCCCATCCAGCAGCCTGATCAGCGCATGCAAGCGGTGCGCGACGCGCTCGTGATCCTTTGCGAGATTTTCGACCATGTCGGCGGCCGTCAGGGCGCCCTCGGCATCCACGATCTGCGAGCGGGCCATGATGTCACTCATCTGCATCGGCGCCAGATGGCCCAGGGCCCGGATACGCTCGGCCAGATCATCCGCCGCTTCGAAGATGTTTTCATACTGCTCCTCTGTCAGCTTGTGCAGCGTGTAGAACAGCGGCCCTTCGACATTCCAGTGATAGGCGTGAGTTTTGAACATCAACCGGTACGTGTCCGCAAGAATGTTCGACAGGGCATCGGCGATCGCGCCGGTATCGCGCACGCCGGTCGCGATCTGATCGTCGGTCGGGGTAACGTTCAATGCGTCTTTCATTTCTACTCTCCAATGATTGCTCTTGGTTTGACTGATCAACTCCCGCCAGAGCGCCCTGTTCCGAAAACCATGAGATTGTTCGCCTCCTGCGGCCCGGGACCGATGACCCGCGCACAAAAAAAACGGAGCCATAAGGCCCCGTTTTTTCAGTGCAATCCGTGTGTGATGTCGCTCCTCAGGGTGTGCGCCCCTTGAGCGCGCGCACCACCATGGCGACGACGAAGAGGATGAGGAACAGAACAAAGAGGATCTGCGCCACACCGGCAGATGCGGATGCGATACCACCAAAACCAAAGACACCGGCGATGATGGCAACGATGAAGAAGAGAATGGCCCAATTCAGCATTGGTTTATCCTTTCGGTTGAGTTGCCGTTTTTTTCTTTCTGGTGTGTCAACCCCGCAAAAGCCGAAAAGGTTCCCATGCCGGTCGGCGTCAATGCGCGAAAGAAAGAACGGAACAAACCCGGGTCTTGACCGTTGTCGATGTGACACGAACCACGTGAAAGGAGATTTCCGATGACCACCGTTCATCCCATGGAAGCCGATACCCAAATCACCCGCGAGAGCGAGAACGACGGCGTTGCCGACCGTGCCCGCAAGAGCATTCAGGACGCTCGCCATCGCGCAAGCGAAACCGCGCACGACCTGCGGGAACGCGCTGACCAGACCGCCCATGATCTGCGGGATCGCGCCGAATTCGAGTACGAGCTTGGTAAAGAGCGCCTTGGCAACGTCAGCAGCGAAGCCGAACGCATGGTTCGCCGGAACCCCGTCCTCGCCATCGCCGGCGCCGTCGGTGTTGGCGTGCTCGTCGGGCTCGCGATGGGCAACCGTCGCCGCTGAATCGCCCGGTTGATCGGGCCAATAGCGCCGCAGCCTCGCAAAGAAAAAACAAGGCAGCGCCCGCGCGCTGCCTTTTATTTATGGCGCAAATTGAATATCGAACACCGCGCCGCCCGCATCGGGCACATAATCAATCTGCGCGCCATGTGCCTGCAGCAAAGTGCGCACAATGGTCAGCCCCATGCCCGTGCCGTCACTCTCTCGGCGCGTCGTGAAATAAGGATCGAAGATACGCGCGCGATTGCCATCGGAAATACCCGGTCCGTCATCGGCCACCCGCAGGACACGGGCGCCCCCGGCGTCCCGAACAGACAGATCGACGGTGCCTGCCCCATGCGCGGCGGCGTTGCCGATCAATTGTTCCAGAACGATCCGCAGCCCCGTCGCAGCCAGAGGCAGAGGCTTGTAAGCATCCTCGACCCCGACATGCACCGCAGGCAATAGTGCTTTCCGATCCGCCAGCGCCTCGGCGAGCGTGGAGCTCCCGACATGGCGGACATCCCGCGCGCGTGCGGCGCTGCGCAGCGCGCCAAGCTGCGCTTCGATCTGCCGCCCTGCACCGCCGACCTGCTCAACCAAAGCGCGATCCTGATCGCTTAACCCGACCCCGTCTTCAAGCAATTCAACTGCAGCGCGGATCGCTGCCACCGGCGTCTTGATCTCATGGGTGACGTGATCGGAGTAGCTGCGCAGGCTGCTTTCGCGATCCTTGAGAACCTTGGCCATCTCCATCACGCTGCGCGCCGTTGCGTGCAGTTCTTTCGTGCCAAAATGCGATGGCGGCGCGCTGTCGCCCCGGGGGTCGGCTTGAACCTGTGCCGCGTAATCCTGCAGCGCGTGGATGGGCCGCAGCAGCAACCGAACCAGAAGCCAGCCAAGCACCGCCGTCGCCCCGGCGATACACAGGCCCAGCAGCACCGCCGCGCGGCGATAGCCGATCTCCGGCCCGAGGTAGCGAAACAGCACCAGCCCGGCCAAAGAAATGACAAGCGTCCCGGCCAGCCCGCCGCCCAGCACGAACCCAAGCGATGGTCGCCAGCGTCGCTTGCTCATGCTTCGCCCAGCCGCATGCCGACGCCATGCACCGTTTCCAGTGCCTCGGGCGCGCCCGCATCCGCCAGTTTCCGGCGAAGATTGCGCAGGTGGCTGTCGAGCGTGCGATCCGACACCGGGCTGTTCGCGCCCCAATGCGCCGCGATCAATTGTCTGCGCGATCGCACCTGACCGGGATGTCGAACGAGATGATCGAGCAGGGCAAACTCTGTGGACGTCAGGGCAATTTCCGCCGCCCCGACCCAGGCGCGATGCGCCCCGCGATCAAGCCGCACAGTCCCATGGCGCGCCTCGCTCCGCTGACCGGCCCCCTGGGTGCGTTTGAGGATCGCCCGAACCCGCGCGACAAGCTCGCGCGGGCTGAACGGTTTGGTCACGTAATCATCCGCGCCCAGCTCCAGCCCGACAATCCGGTCCACTTCGTCATCACGCGCCGTCAGAAACAGGATCGGCACATCGGATGTGGTCCGGATCCGGCGGCAGACCTCGAACCCGTCCATCTCCGGCAGGCCGATATCGAGCACAATCAAATCCGGTGCCTCCCGCCCCGCATGGGTCAGCGCGCTTTGCCCGTCGCGGGCGGTGATAACGCTGTAATCGGCCCGCTCCAACGCCATGCGCACCAGCTCCCGCAGCCTTGGATCGTCGTCGACCAGAAGGATTTTCATGACCGTCTCCATTCTTCCCGGCGTTTATCGCGCAACCCGCCAAGCGCGAAAAGTCCAATCGCGCCAGCCATCGATGTGCGGCACGCGTTCCGCCGGGCAGTGGCGATACGAAATCTCATGGTCGATCTCTGCATTCTCCGCGCGCGCCAGTGCAACGGCGTCATGGGCCATCGGGCCAAGGCCGCAGACATAGCTTATGTCCAGATGCTCCACCGACGCGACCTCCCGCGAGAGCTGCTGCCGCGCGACGATCTCGGCGAAATTGACGAGACTTGCGCCATAGAGCGTGGCAAGGCCAAGCATGACAAGCCGCCCGCGCAACCAGCCATTGTCGCGCCCCCGCACGATTTGCCAGCCGATCAGCCCCAACCCCGCCGCCACCAGCGCCATCCAGATCATCGCATGCAGCCGCAGATAGGTCAGCCCGTAGGCCTCGACATACAACTCGAGGCGCAGTGCAGACGACGCACAAAGCGCCACATTCTGTGCGAGCCACAGCATCAGCAACGGCATCAGCGCCCTGTGTTCGCGGGCAAAGGGCCGCGCCATGAGGGCGAACACCCCCGCCAGCATCGCGGTCAACACCAAAGGATAGGCGCCGCGATGGGCGTATTCGGCATAGCTCATCCCCTCGGGAAGGCTGCCCCGGCCGACGAGGATACTCAGGTCCATCAGCGTCTGAACGCCAAGCAGCGCGTTGAACACCCAAAGCGCCCGAAGAACCGACCCGGAGTTGACGCCAAGGTTCAGGCGAACAGCCTTCGGCCCGGGAATGGCAAGCGACTTCGGTTGCGCCGTCAGGAGTGGCCAGACGAAGAGCGCAATTCCGGTCCAGAACACCATGCGAACCGTCATCTCGCTCGACAGGTCCCAAGCGATAATCTGGTTCAGACGCAGCTCAAGAACCGGATTCGCCTCGATCATCAAGCTCAGCAGGATCAACCCGCCGCCAACTGGCAACGCCCAGTTCCGGATCACCATCCGGACGGCGCTGCGGTCCGGGCGTGCGATCAGCCCCGCGTCGACCCGGCCGAGCCTGGCCATCGCCCGGATCGCGGCGATAAAGATGGCAAAAGGCGCAGCCATGAGTTTCAGGAACAGCCGCAGTGCCTGACCGATCAGAGTGTGCATCGCTGTCCCCAATGGCCAGCGCAGCAGTGCCAGCGCGCTGATCAGACCGCCCAAAAGGAACGCGACCGAGAGCAGCTGCACATGCTCGATCACCGGCACTGCGCCAAGCACCGAGATCAGGACCGGCAGTTTCCAATCCCGCCTGGCCTGCCCCAAGGCCAGAAATCCGCTCAGCACCGCCCAGGCATAGAGCGCCAGCGATACCCCGGCATTCTGTCTATAGAACAGCACATCCGCCACCACGATCAGCGCCAGAAGCACAAGGATCAGGCGGCGCGGCAAGCGGTCGATCCAATGCCGTGAGGCAGGCGGCTCAACACTGCCGCCCGTCTCCGCCGTGGTTTCGCTCATCAACCACCAACCGTCATGCGCCAAGGCACGCGGCACGCCGCGCAGGGTCAGAATATCCATGGGTGTCCCTCTTGTTATTTGTTTCTCTGCGAAAGGTGTCGCAGCAGAACCGGTCAGAGGGGGTGCACGGGATGTGCAGAAAATCCGCAGGCGGATCAGTCTGTCTTGTTTTTCCTCAGGAATTCCGAAGAGAGTACCCGCGTGGGATCGGCTTCGCAGGGCACCTCTGCAGCCCACTCCGCATAGAAGCCGGAACTCGCCCGCGCGTGCAGCGCCGCAAGGGCGCCGATGGGATCGCTGTCGTGATAATCCACGCGCAGGGTCATTGGCGCGTGCTCCGGGTGCAGGATCAGGAGAGCCGCCGACATCAGCCCCCGGCTGTCACTTCCGGCGCGCTCCCCGGCGCGCAGCGCGGCAATCAACCGCTCGGCCATGCCGCCCGGCGCCGTCTCATACCCCGCCGCCGCCGCCTCCAGAACCGCTTCGGAGGTCAGAAGATTGCCCGCCGCGATGCCACCCGGCAAAAGGCAATGCCCCATCGCGGGCGTGTTGTCCGCTCCGGTAAAGATCGCCGCCGTGCCAGTGCCATCAAGCGCCGTAAGCTGCCGCTGCGCCCGGCCCGGGTCCGCCTCCGTTACGGCCCGTACCGCACTGGGCGCACCCGCGCCTCCGGCCATGCGGTCCAGAACATCTTCGCCCCAGAACGTCGAAGGCGCCGCTCCCTGACTCGCCGACAGTCCAACCCCGACCCGCCCGCGCAACACCCAGCCCCCCACGCAAAGGCTGCCCGTGGTGGCAGCCCCTCCCAGCGTACCGGTTGCAGGGTCGCGGACGAGAATTGAGTAAGTCATGAACAGGCTTTCCTTATGGACGGCCAAATTTATCATGAAAAATTGACCGATGCAATTTATCATGATAATTTAGCCTCAAAGAACAATGACAGGGAGTCGCCAACAATGAACCTCTTTTCCATGACGCGCCGGACCTTGCTGGCCGCCGCAACCTCCACGCTGGCCCTTGGGTCACTGACCGTGCCAGCGCTTGCGCAAACGCCCGAAGGGGTGCTGATCGTCGGTCAGATCGCCGAGCCCAAATCGCTCGATCCCGCAGCGGTCACGGCGGTCAACGACTTCCGCATTCTGGTAAACCTTTACGAGGGTCTCGTGCGCTACAAGCCCGGCACGCTTGAGGTAGAGCCGGGGCTGGCGACGGCCTGGGAGATTTCCGAGGACGGCACCGAATACACCTTCACCCTGCGCGAAGGCGTGATGTTCCACGATGGCACGCCCTTCAACGCCGAGGCGGTGAAATTCAACTTCGACCGGATGCTGAACGAGGATCACCCCTATCACAACACCGGCCCCTTCCCGCTGGCCTTCTTCTTCAGCGCGGTGACGGAGACGACTGCCCTCGATGACTACACGGTGAAATTCACCCTCAACGGCCCCTATGCGCCGTTCCTGTCAAACCTTGCCTATCCAACCGGCCTCATGGTCTCGCCGGCGGCGGTCGAGGCCAATGGCGCGGATTTCGGCCGCAGCCCGGCCGGAACAGGCCCGTTCAAATTCACCGAATGGCGCTCGAATGAAGCCGTGGTTGTCGAGAAAAACCCCGATTATTGGGGCGATCCTGCGGGGACGGAGGCCGTTGTCTTCCGCCCGATCACAGACGCCAACACCCGTGTGGCGGAGATGCTCGCGGGTGGCATCGACATGATGGTCGAGGTGCCCCCGACGTCCCTGTCACAATTCACGGGCGATGACTTCAACGTGGTCGAACAGGCAGGCCCGCACGTTTGGTTCCTCATCCTGAACGCCAAGGAAGGCCCCTTCGCCGACAAAAAGGTGCGGCAGGCGGCAAACTACGCCATCAATAAGGAAGCCTTGGTGAACGACGTGCTGGAAGGCACCGCGGAGGTCGCTGCCGGTCCGACGCCGCCCGCCTTTGCATGGGCCTACAATGACGCGCTGGACCCCTACCCCTATGATCCCGAAAAGGCCAAGGCGCTGCTGGCCGAGGCCGGGGCCGAAGGGGCGGAGCTGACCTTCTTCGTGACCGAAGGCGGCTCTGGCATGCTCGATCCGGTTGCCATGGGCACCGCCATTCAGGCCGACCTTGCCGCCGTCGGCTTTGACGTGACGATTGAGACCTATGAGTGGAATACCTTCCTCGGCGAGGTGAACCCCGGTCTCGAAGGCAAGGCGGACATGGCGGAGATGGCCTGGATGACCAACGATCCCGACACCCTGCCCTACCTTGCGCTGCGCAGCGACGCCTGGCCGGACAAGGGCGGCTTCAACTCGGGCTATTATTCGAACCCGGAGGTCGACACCCTGCTCGAACAGGCGCGGGTGGCCACGGATCAATCCGAACGCGCGGCTCTCTACAAAGAAATGCAGGAGATCGTGCAGGACGATGCGCCCTGGGTCTTTGTCGCCAACTGGAAGCAGAACGCGGTGACCTCGGACCGCGTGGAGAATTTCAGCCTTGAGCCATCCTTCCTGCTGCAACTGGCGGATGTCGTGAAGAACTGAGGGGTCGCGGGCGCGCAAGCGCCCGCCCCACCGCCCCCTCCTGTCGGCATCGCCCTTTGCTTCAACGCACGACAAAGGCGGCAGCCGGGAGATTCTTCAGCCAAGATAAAACTCGGGCGCGGTCTCTTTCCAAACAGCCGCATGACCTGAACCATCCAACAGGGGATGTCCATGGGCGCCTATGTTCTCAAACGGTTGCTGTCGGCGGTTCCCGTGCTGCTCGGCATCACGGTGATCGTCTTCCTGATCATGGCGATGATCCCCGGCGATCCGGCGACGGCGATCCTTGGAAGCTATGCTACGCCGGAGAATGTCGAGAAGCTCAACCGCGATCTGGGCTTGGACAAGCCCCTCGTGGCGCGGTACTTCATCTGGCTCGGTAATATGCTGACCGGTGATTTCGGGCGCTCGTTCAGCCTCAATCGGCCCGTTCTGGACGAGATCCTGGAGCGATTTTCCGCAACGCTTGTACTGGCGGGTACGGCCTTCGTACTGTGCTCCGTGCTGGGCATCCTCGCAGGCGTCGTGTCGGCGGCACGGCAGTACAGCTGGGCCGACAAGGCCATCACCTTCACGGTGCTGATCGGCATTTCGGTGCCGTCCTTCTTCCTTGGCATGATGATGATCCTGCTCTTCGCCGTGAACCTGCGATGGCTGCCGGTTTCGGGGATGTACGCGATC
Organism: Pacificoceanicola niger; assembly: GCF_048553275.1. NCBI lineage: Bacteria > Pseudomonadati > Pseudomonadota > Alphaproteobacteria > Rhodobacterales > Roseobacteraceae > Pacificoceanicola > Pacificoceanicola niger. The sequence continues at coordinate 85,789 of NZ_JBLZMW010000016.1, read as the reverse complement.
TACGGCGGTGGCGACCTGCCCGATCTGGCGCGGCACCTTGTCATGCCCGCACTGGCCCTGGCCGCTGTGGCCACGGGCGTCGTGGCGCGGCTGTCGCGGTCTGCCATGCTTGAGGTGCTGCGGCAGGATTTCATCCGCACCGCCCGCGCCAAGGGCGTGCCAGAGCGCCGTGTGCTCTATGGTCATGCCCTGCGCGCCGCCATGGTCAGCATCATCCCGGTGCTGGGCATTCAGGCCGGGTTCGTGCTCTCCGGCGCAGTCTACATCGAGATGGTTTTTCAGTGGCCCGGCGTCGGACGCATGCTTGTCGACGCGATCTTGAAACGCGACATCCTGCTGGTGCAGGGCGGCGTGGTGTTTGTCGCCGCCTGCTATGTGCTCTTCAACATCGCGGTGGACGTGGCCCAAAGCCTGCTGGACCCGAGGATCAAGACATGAGCTTTCTGCGTCTGCTCTTCCGCAACCGCCTCGCCGCGCTTGGCGCGATTGTGCTCGGGGCAATCCTGTTGCTCGTGCTCCTGACGCCATTGCTGCCGCTGGCGGACCCGGATGTGATCGACACGGCGAACAAGTTCGCCCTGCCCCTCGGCGAGGCGGGCCTGCTCGGCACAGATCACCTGGGCCGCGATCTTCTGGCGCGCCTGCTCTATGGTACGCGGCTGAGCATTGCCGTCGGCATTGTCGCCGCCGTCGCCGCCGCCACCATCGGCAGCGCGATCGGCATCATCGCGGGCTACTATGGCGGGCGCACGGACAACATCATCATGCGCGTCGTCGACATGCTGATGGCGTTTCCCTACATCCTTCTGGCGCTGGCCATCGTGGCGGCGCTTGGCCCCGGCCTGATGAATGCGCTGATTGCCGTGGCCGCCGTCAACGTGCCGTTCTTCGCCCGCAATATCCGCGGCGTGACGGTCTCGCTCGCCGGGCGCGAGTTCGTCGATGCCGCCAAACTTGCAGGCATGGGCAACACCCGGATTATCCTGTCGGAAATCCTGCCCAATGTCCTGCCGGTGATCGTCATCGCCATGTCCACCACCGTGGGCTGGATGATCCTTGAAACCGCCGGTCTCTCCTTCCTCGGCCTTGGCAGTCAACCGCCCCAGGCGGACCTCGGCTCCATGCTCGGCGAAGCCCGTGCGGCGATGATCCGCGCGCCGCACACCTCCGTGGTGCCCGGCGTGATGATCTTCCTCATCGTGATGAGCGTGAACCTGCTTGGCGACGGTGTGCGCGATGCGCTCGATCCGCGCCTGAAATCCGGCGCGCTGAGCCGTCCGTTGGCCACGACCCGCGTCGACCGGCAGGGTCCGGTTCCGGCACAGAAAAACAAGGGCCTGCTGAACATTCAGGCGCTGGAGACACAGTTTCACGTCGGCGCACGCATCTATCGCGCGGTGAACAAGGTCTCGCTCCACGTCAAGCCGGGCGAATGCCTTGGCGTGATCGGCGAAAGCGGCTCTGGCAAGTCGGTCACCGCGCTGTCGGTCATGGGCCTCGTCGCCTCGCCCCCCGGCGTCATAACCGGCGGCGCGGTACGCTATGACGGCGAGGACCTGCTGAGCGGCAGCTATGCGGACCTGCGCCGAAAGCGCGGCGAGAACGTCGCCTATATCTTTCAGGACCCTCTGGCCACACTGCACCCGCTCTACCGCATCGGCGATCAACTGATCGAGGCAATCTCCTCGCATCATCGCATCAGCAGGGCCGAGGGCCGCGCGCGGGCGTTGGACCTTCTGAAATCGGTGCGCATTCCCAACGCCGAAAGCCGTCTCAACGATTATCCGCATGAGATGTCCGGCGGCATGCGGCAACGCGTCGGCATTGCCATGGCGCTGGCAAACGATCCGGACGTGATCATCGCGGATGAGCCAACCACGGCGCTGGATGTCACGGTGCAGGCGCAGATCCTCTCCCTGCTCAACGACCTGCGGCGCGAGCGCGGCCTCGCGATCATCTTCATCACCCATGACTTCGGCGTGGTGGCGCAGCTGTGCGATCGCGTTGCGGTGATGTACGCCGGACAAATCGTCGAGGAAGGCCCGACAAAAGCCGTGCTCGACGCACCCGCGCATCCCTACACCAAACGCCTGATCGCCTGCGTGCCCGAACTGGGCGGCGGCAGACGAACGCTGGCCGCGATCCCGGGCCTGCCGCCGGTGGTCGACAACCTGCCGGATGGCTGCGCTTTTGCCCCGCGCTGCCACAAGGCGCAGGACGCATGCACCCGGGCGGACATCGACCTCGGCGGCCAGGGTGCCCGCGCCGTGCGCTGCATCTTCCCCGAAGAGGACCTCACATGACCGCCCTCAACGTCGACGATCTGTCCAAGACCTTCCCCGTCAAGTCCGGCCTCTTTGGCACGTCCCGCGATGGCGTGCGGGCGGTGCGGCCCATGTCCTTCTCGGTAGAAACCGGCGAAACCCTCGGAATCGTCGGGGAGAGTGGCTGCGGGAAATCGACCCTCGCGCGCATGCTCGTCGGCCTGCTGGCGCCGACCACCGGTGCGATCGAAATCGCCGGAAAAGCCCTCGATACAGCTGATCCAGCCGTCTTCGGACGGCTCATCCAGTATGTCTTTCAGGACCCGATCAGCAGCCTCAACCCGCGCAAGACAATCCGCCAGATCATGGACGCGCCGCTGAAACGGCTCTACCACATGGACAGGGTGCAGCGGGATGCGCGCATCGCGGAAATCTTCGCCTCGGTGAACCTGCGCGAGGACTTCCTCAGCCGCTACCCGCATGAATTCTCCGGCGGTCAGGCACAAAGAATCGGCATTGCACGCGCCCTCGCCGCCTCGCCGGAGATCATCATACTGGATGAGCCGGTCTCGGCGCTCGATGTGTCGGTCCAGGCGCAGGTGCTGAACCTGCTGGCTGATCTCAAACAACAATTCGGCCTGACCTATCTCTTCATCAGTCACGATCTGGCCGTGGTCGAAGCGGTGTCTGACCGCGTCATGGTGCTCTATTTCGGCTCCGTCGTCGAAATCGGCAGGGCGGAGCGCATCTTCGCCGCTCCCAAACATCCCTATACCAAGCTGCTTGCGGACAGCGCACCGGTTGTCGGCCGCCCCTTGACCGCGCCCGAGCAAAAGGGCACGGAGCTGCCCGACCCGCTGAACCCGCCGCCGGGCTGCGCCTTTGCCTCGCGCTGCCCCAAGGCCACAGCGCTGTGCCGCAAAGAAACCCCCTTGCTGGTCGCCAGAGGAGAAGATCAGTTTGCCGCCTGCCATCACCCGCTCTAAGCTCGAAGCCAAACTCAGCCGGCCGGCACAGGTCGCCGAAGCGATCAAGGACTGGGTCGTCTCCGAGGGCCTGCGCGCCGGAGACCGCCTGCCCGGAGAGGTCGAGCTGATCGCGCGTTTCGGCATGGCAAAAGGCACAATCCGCGAAGCCATGCGCATTCTCGAAGCCCAGGGCCTGATCAAGACGCGCACCGGCCCCGGCGGCGGCAGCTTCGTGCACGAAGTCAGCCGCCAGCGCGCCAAGGCCCTGCTCGGCAACTACTTCTACTTCAAGGACCTGACCATCGACGACATCTACGGGCTTCGGGTCATCCTCGAACCGGACATGGTCGCGCAGTTGGCCGGACATCTCTCCGAAGAGACCCTGGCCGAGCTTGAAGCCAACACAACCGCCTACTCCGAACCCGCCCGCTCCCCCGACGAAGAACGCGCCCAACACATTGCCTCCCTTCGCTTTCACGCGCTGCTTGCCGAACAAGTCAACAACCCCTTGCTCAGCTTCATCCTCGATTTCATGATCAAGCTGCTCTCGGATCTGACCGTCTACCGCCAACTCTACGCCCCACCGAACGAAGAACTCTGGGCCAAGGGACGCGATTACCAATCCCGCCTGCTGATGGCCCTGCGCGAGGGCGACGCGGGAGCCGCACGGGCGATCATGAAGGCTCACATGGAAACCGCTTGGTCCTTGATGCGCGGCCAAGAAGCGGAAATGGCGCGCAGGTTCATCTCAGAATAATACCCGAATGCGCCAGTCACTTCCGCGCGGCAGCCTCCGGCGGGGATATTTACGACAGAGAAGAAGACAGGCCTATATCACCCAGTTTCTTCTCTGCGCAAATATCCCGGGGAGGCTCGCGCAGCGAGACGGGGCAGAGCCCCAAACCCACTCTAACGAATGACAAACACGGACTGGTTGGCGTGACGCACAACACGCGCCGCGTTCGGTCCGACAAGATAGTCGCGCAGCTCGGGGCGATGCGCGCCGACCACGATCGCATCCGCCTCGATCCTGTCCGCCGTGCGGAGGATCGTGTCATAGATATTGCCTTGCACCACGTGCAGATGCGGTGTGATTTCATTTGGAAGCACCTGCGCCGCCCAATCCATCAGTTGCGCCTGCGCCTCCTCGCGGATGCGCTCGGCGTGCTCAGGTCCAAGCGCTGCGCCGACCATGGCCATGCCGCTGTCCGGCACCACGTTCAGCACATGCAGTTCGGCATTATTGGCAATCGCCAGCTGACATGCGCCTTCTGCGGCGCGCCGTTTGCCTTTGGTCTGGTTCAGGTCGATGGCGAGAAGAATTTTCTTGAACATCTCTCTGGTCCCCTCAGAAGGCCGGTTGCGTGGCGCGCGGGCGCTGGATCATCACGACCCCCGCCAACAGCAACAGTGCCGGGATGAAGAACAGTTCCTTGGGCATGCGGTCGTTCTCGACCTGCACCTGAATGATACTCACCGGGGTGTCTCCGTAGTAGTCGTACTCCGTCCCAAGCGTTTCGAAGTGCGGCGTGCCAGGGAACGGCTCGTCGATCAGCAGCTGATCCCCCTCCTCCATCAGCGTCAAGCCTTCAGCATCGAGCGCGCCGAAGGCATCGCCCGGCACCGCCGGGATCTCGATCGTTGTGGGCCGCATCTTGCCGGTGTCGAAGTCCGGACCGTTGATGGTCAGCCGCAGCGCCTTGCCATCTTCCGCTCCTTCCATCAGCGCAATCGCAGCGGCGCCTTCCGCCGTGGTGTAGCGCTCGCTGATCTGGTCGAGGAAGAACCCCGGCCGGAACAGCATGAAGCAGATCACCAGCAACGCCGCGCTTTCCCACCATTTCGACTTGGCGATGAAGTAGCCCTGTGTCGCGGCCGCAAAGAGCAGCATGGCAATCAGGGAGATGAAGAATACCAGCACCGCATGCGGCAGCGTCACGTCGATCAGCAGAAGGTCGGTGTTGAAGATGAACAGGAACGGCAACAGCGCCGTGCGGATGTCATAGGCAAAGCCCTGGATGCCGGTCTTGATCGGATCGCCGCGCGAAATCGCAGCCGCCGCATAAGCCGCCAGGCCCACGGGCGGCGTGTCATCTGCCAGAATTCCGAAATAGAAGACGAACATGTGCACCGCGATCAGCGGCACGATCAGCCCCGCCTGCGCGCCGACGCTGACGATCACCGGCGCCATGAGCGAGGAGACAACGATATAGTTTGCCGTGGTCGGCAGGCCCATGCCAAGGATCAGCGACAGCACCGCAACCAGCACCAGAAGAATGATCAGGTTGCCGCCCGAGATCACCTCGATCACCTGGCCGATGACCTGGTGCGCGCCGGTGAGCGAGATGGTTCCGACGATAATGCCCGCCGCCCCGGTGGCGACGCCGATCCCGATCATGTTGCGCGCCCCAAGGATCAGGCCTTGGACAAAATCACCCCAGCCCGCGCGGGCCTCCGTGCCCACTTCTTTACCCCGGAACATCGCCTTGAGCGGGCGGTGGGTCAGCGCAATGATGATCATGAAGATCGTCGCCCAGAAGGCCGACAGCGCCGGCGACAGCCGGTCGAGCGTGTCGGTCCGCACCATCAGGTTCCACACCAGGATGAAAATCGGCAGCGCGAAATACAGCCCCCCGATAAGCGTCGGCGTCAGCCGCGGCGCCTTGGGCGGTGCGTCCGGATCGTCATCTTCCTGGATTTCCGGCAGCCCTGCCGCGACCTTCAGCAAAACGATATAGAGCACCGCCACCAGCGCCACCGCCGCATAGACACTGTCGCCCATGACCGGATCCAGCAGCGTGCGCAGTCCGATCATCAGGAAGGCGCAGAGGCCAAGGAAGATGAAGCCTGACAGGAACAGGATCGCGATCATGATCACGCCGATCTTCCGTCCCGGCTTTTCCAGCCCCTTGAGGCCCATCTTCAGCGATTCAAGATGCACGATATACAGCAGCGCCATGTAGGAAATGACCGCTGGCAGGAAGGCATGTTTGACCACGTCGATATAGGGAATGTTGACATATTCGACCATCAGGAAGGCCGCGGCCCCCATCACCGGGGGCGTCAACTGGCCGTTGGTTGAACTGGCCACCTCGACCGCCCCGGCCTTTTCCGCCGGAAAGCCGATCCGCTTCATCAGCGGAATGGTGAAGGTGCCGGTGGTCACGGTGTTTGCAATGGAGGAGCCGGAGATCATGCCGGTCATCATCGAACTCAGGACCGATGCCTTCGCCGGCCCGCCGCGCAGCGCACCCAGCAGGGCGATTGCCACCTGAATGAACCAGTTGCCGCCCCCCGCACGGTCCAGCAACGCGCCAAACAGCACGAACAGGAATATCATCGAGGTCGACACCCCGAGGGCCACGCCAAAGACACCCTCGGTCTGCATCCAGTAATGCCCCAGCGCCTTGGACAGCGAGGAGCCGCCGTAGTTGGTGATGTTCCGCGCCCATTCGCTGTACCCGCCGAAGAAGGCGAAGGCGATGAAGGCGGAGGCAATGATCACCAGTGGCAGGCCAAGCGAGCGATAGACCGAGATCATCAGGACGATCATCCCGGTGGCCGACATCACGATATCGGTCGTGCTCCACAATCCGGGCCTGTCCGCGATCGAGAACCGGAACACCACAAGGTAAAGACAGGCCGCGATCCCAAGTGCGGCAATCACCCAGTCATAGAGCGGGATGCGATCCCTCGGTGCCTTGGAGGTCAAAGGAAACGCCAGCGTTGCCAGCATGATAGCAAAGGCGAGGTGAACGAACCGTGCCTGTGCGACAATATTGGCAAAGATGCTCATGCCGGTCGCTTGCGCGACCATGCCGGGGATGCGGCTGGCAATGTAGAGCTGAAACACCGACCATGCGATGCAGGTCCCGATGATCAGCCTGGCCTGCCACACCACTGCCGGGTTGCGCGCCCCGGTGTCGGCCTCGGCCACCATATCATCTGCTGAGCGCTCTGTTGCGGCGTCTGTCATTTTGTGCCCCCTGATGGTTAATTCCGTCAAGGCTGCGCTCATGTTGTGCTTTGGTGCAAGGCAAAAGTTGCGTTTTTCGTACAATCAGATGCCGTCGCCTGCCACAACGGCACCCAAGAGCCAGACAAAAAGAGGCCGCGCACATGCACGGCCCCTTCACGATTGCCTTGCCGCATGCAAGCGGCGCAGAAGGTCAGTTCGTCTTTCGACGCCGCATCAGGCCAAACCCGCCAAGTCCAAGCATCAGCAACACGCCAGAGGCCGGAAGCGGCACCGCCGCCATGTCTGCAATCAAGACCAACCCGGCGAAATCGGTCGTTGATGGCGAGGTTTGAACATAATATTCATCGAAATTGCCCGCATGTTTGTATGCGCCCGTAAGGTGGCTATCGGAAAACCGGAACAGGGCGCGCGACTTTCCTTCCCAATAGTAACCACTCCATCCACCCTGAGAGTAGTAAGTGTAGACGTAGCTTGAATTGCCTTGATTGAAGACAGCCTCACCTTCGGCGGTTGTCGCAACGCGATACCCCGTGGGCGCTTCGTACGTATCGCCAGGCGACCAAACGTTGGATTGGGAAACCGCAAAATAAAACCGACCGTCGGTCGTGCTTTGGCGCAAACCACCCAGGGTATCGGTCTGAAGCCACCAATCCTCGACCGCGATGGTCGCGGCGGACAAACGTGCGGGAGACACACTTAGGAAAAACGCCAGGCCCAAAAGGGCCGGTAGAATAAAACGTTTCATAGATTATCCTTGGGAAACATCGAATCTAACTTCAGAAACTCAAAGCATAGTATTCATAGAATGTGCATTCATTTTTTCCGCTGATGACGGAAGTCGCCTTTCGTCTGCTCCGTTTGCTCTGTTGAAATTATGATCTTTCGTGCCTTACGGCGCGTAGATAGGCCCAATAGCGAACCGCTGTGAAATGCGTAGCGGCGGCGAGTTTCCCCGCCGCCGCTTCGTCTTCCGATACGCTCGAAGGTTATTCCATCAGGCCGAGTTCTTTATACGCCTTTGCCGCGCCCGGGTGCAGCGGGGCGGACAGGCCGTCCTTGACCATCTGCGCCGGGTCGAGGTTGGCGAATGCCGGGTGCAGTTGGCGGAAGTCGTCGATGTTTTCCATCACGGCCTTGGCCACAACATAAACCGTGTCTTCCGGGACATTCGCCGAGGTTACGAAGGTCGCGCCGACGCCAAAGGTGGTCACGTCTTCCGGATTGCCATCATACATGCCGCCCGGAATCGTCGCCACGCGGTAGTAGGGGTTGTCCGCAACCAGTTTGTCGATCGGCTCGCCGACCACGTCGACCAGTGTCACATCACAGGTGGTGGACGCTTCCTTGATCGCCGCAGCCGGGTGACCGATGGTGTAGATCATCGCGTCGATGTTGCCGTCGCAGAGCTGCGTGGCCATCTCCGAGCCCTTATATTCGGTCGCCAGCGAGAAGTCGTCCATGGTGATACCGAAGGCGTCCATGACAACTTCCATTGTGGCGCGCTGACCAGAGCCCGCGTTGCCGACGTTGACGCGCTTGCCCTTGAGATCCTCGAACTTCTCGATACCGGTGTCCGAGCGCGTGATCAGGGTAAAGGGCTCGGCATGCACAGAGAACACCGCGCGCAGTTCCGGGAAAGCCGCGTCACCCTCGAAATTGGACGTGCCGTTGTAGGCATGGTACTGCCAGTCGGACTGGGCCACGCCGAACTCAAGCTCACCGGCCTTGATGGTGTTGATGTTGTATACGGACCCGCCGGTGGATTCGACGGCGCAGCGGATGCCATGCTCCTTGCGCGATTTGTTCACAAGTCGGCAGATGGCACCACCGGTGGGATAGTAGACGCCGGTCACACCGCCGGTGCCGATGGAGATGAACTCCTGCGCGCTCGCCGCACCGCCAAAGGCCATGCCGACCGCGGCCGCGGCTCCGAGTACGTAATGTTTCATGTTGGTCTCCCTGTATCTGATCAGTCTTCGCAGAGGCGAAGGTTGGGTGAAACCAGTAGAACGCCTAATGAAATGTGTGGCAAGGTTGGTTCATCAAATTCCTGCGTGAAAAGAAGTTGACGCCATGTCCCAGCCCACCTCCCACGTCTTTCCCCGCAACTCCAAGACGCCGCCGCCGATGGTCTCCCACGGAGATGGCGTCTATCTGATTGACCGGAATGGCAAAAGATATCTGGACGGATCGGGCGGTGCAGCGGTCTCCTGCCTTGGCCATTCCGATGAGAAAGTCACGCAGGCGATCCGCGCGCAGCTGGACAAGGTGGCTTTCGCGCATACCGGATTCTTCACGTCCGAACCGGCGGAGGCGCTGGCTGACAAGCTGATCACCCATGCGCCCGCAGGGCTTGATCGGGTCTATTTGGTCTCCGGCGGGTCGGAGGCGATGGAGGCCGCGCTGAAACTTGCGCGCCAGTATGTCATCGAGATCGGCCAGCCCGAACGCACCCGCATCATCGCCCGGAAGCAGAGCTACCACGGAAACACCCTTGGCGCCTTGGCCGCGGGCGGCAACGCATGGCGCCGCGCGCCCTTCGCGCCGCTTCTGATCGACGTCAGCCACGTCTCCCCCTGCTATGCCTATCGCGGCCAACAGGCGGACGAGAGCGAGGCGCAATACTGCGACCGCCTGATCGCCGAACTGGAAACCGAAATCGCCCGCCACGGCGCCGAAACCGTCCTTGCCTTCGTGGCCGAGCCAGTCGTCGGCGCGACGCTGGGCGCGGTGCCACCCGTTGCAAACTACTACAAACGCATTCGCGACCTCTGCACCCGCCACGGTATCCTGCTGATCCTCGACGAAGTCATGTGTGGCATGGGCCGCACCGGCACACTGTTTGCCTGCGAGCAGGATGGCATCGCGCCGGACATCTGTGCCGTGGCCAAAGGCCTAGGCGCAGGCTACCAGCCGCTCGGCGCCATGCTCTGCACAGACACCATCCACGACGCCATCGAACACGGCTCCGGCTTTTTCCAGCACGGGCACACCTACATTGGCCACCCCACGGCCTGCGCGGCGGGTCTTGCGGTCCTCGAACGGCTGACCGATGATGACCTTGTCGCGCGGGTGGCCCCGATGGGCGCAGCCCTCAGCGAACGGCTTGCCGCACGCTTTGGCCAGCACCCCAATGTCGGCGACATTCGCGGCCGTGGCCTGTTCCTCGGGCTGGAACTGGTGGCAGACCGCGAGACAAAGGCACCGTTGGACCCGGCTTTGAAAACCCATGCCAAGCTGAAGAAGGCCGCCTTTGACGCCGGGCTGATCTGCTACCCGATGGGAGGGACGATCGACGGGCAATCCGGCGATCACATCCTGCTCGCGCCGCCGTTCATCCTCAGCGACGCGCAGGCAGACGAGATCACGGATAAACTCTGGACCGCCTTTCGCGCCATCGGGCTCTAGCCTCTGAATCCGTGCGAAACAGTGGGCCACAGAGCCGCCAGGTTGGCGGTCAGTTCAGCCGAACGGCGTCACTTGATGCACGGTCCGCGCTGGAAAAGCCGATTTCGTGAAGCCCGTAGTAGGCGGCCACCCCGATAAGAGCCGCTACCGCGAACCCGGTTATCATGGCTTTCATGAGCCAAATCCTTTCATTGTGTCGCCTCTTTCAGGAAAGCGATCAGATCGGCGCGGTCCTGTGCGCCGCTGATCACCTGCATCGGCATCTTAGATCCCGGGATATAGTGATCCGGGCCGGTTTCGAACAGGGCATCAATGGTTTCATCCGTCCACTGAATATCGAGTCCGGTCAGTGTCTGCGAATAAGCATAGCCCGGCAGGCTGCCCGCGTCCCGACCGAACACGCCGAACAGCGTCGGCCCTGCCTTTCGCGACGGTCCCGGCTCCAGCGCGTGGCAGATCGAACATTTGCGCATGAACTGTCGCTCGCCATTGCTCATTTTCTCCGGATCGCGAAGAAAGCTACGCTTTTGCCCCATCGCGGGATCGAAACTCTCGAGAAGCGCAACGGGCCAGGAGAACACCACGTCGTCGATGCCCCCTGCATGGATCACGTCGCCCTCGTTCGAGAAACTGAGCGCCCAGACGGGTCCCTCGCGGGCAGCACGGAAATCCCGGGTGATACGCCAGTCGCCGGTGTCGATCATCATTATATAGCCCTGCCCGTCGCCAACCGCGATCAATCCCGCCTGCGGGTGATGATCCATGGCGAGGATCGGCCGACGGTCGAGGGTGAAATCGCGCAAGTCCGCGCCGGTATTCGCGTCGATCACCCGCGTTGCACCATCGACCGCACCATAGGCCAGCCAGCCCTCGCCCAACACCAGTTCGTTAACGCCAAAGCCCTGCCGCGCCAGTGGCACGGGCGCGCGCCCGTCTACCGGATAGCGCAGCACATCCCCGGTCATGGTCGCTGCAAAAATCGTGCCATCCGCAGCGATGGCAATATCGTTGACCCCAGCTCCCGGAGCCGGAAGCGCCGCGCCTTCGGTGCCGTCCGGTTCCCAGCGCCGGATTGTCCCGTCCCAGCTCCCGGACAGCAACGCCCCGTCCGGGGCAAGCGCAAGAGCCGTCACCTTGCCAAGGTGATGACCCAGCACCCGACCCGCGCCATCGGTCCAGAGCCGGACAGAAAAGTCATCGCTGCCGGAGGCAACGCGCCCATCCGGCAGAGCCAGAACGACGGTCACCGCCGCCTCGTGCCCATCGAGCCAGACCGGCGCGCGGCCGGTCCAGATCCCCAAGGCATTGTCAAAGCTGCCCGTCACCACGCCGCCATCCGGCAAAACGTCAAGCGCCATGATCGGCCCGCCGTGCCCCTTGAGCGTGGTAAAGGATGTCTGCGCCGAGACGGCACCGGCGCAGATGATGACCAGCGAAAGTGCCAGCCCCCTCACGGGTTTATTCCGCAGGTGTGGCGCTGCCCTGAGCGCCCTGCTTCTCGCTTTCCTTGATCTCGTCGAGCCAGAGCGAATGGTGCTGATGCGCCCAGGCCTCGTCGACTTCGCCCGAGCCCATGGCGTCAAAGGCGCCCTCCATGCCGACGGTCCCGATGTAGATATGCGCCAGGATCACCGCCATCATGACAAAGGCGACGATGGCGTGCCACAGTTGCGCCAGTTGCATTTCCTCCTGTGGCGCCAGAGCGGTCGGCAGCGGCGCCATATCGACCCAGCCAGGAACGCCGATGTCATTCAGGATCGCGAATGTCTTGGCGAAAAGGGGCATTTCAAAGGGGAACAGCAGCGACAGGCCGGACACCGAAAGTGAAACCCCAAGCACGATCACGGACCAGAAGATGATCTTCTGACCGCCGTTGAATTTCTTGGCGGGCGGGTGCTTGTTGCCGATGATGCCGCCTGCCTGTGCAAACCATTTGATGTCGGTCTTGTCGGGAATGTTGTGCCAGACCCAAAGAACGAAGACGAGGATCAGCCCAAGCATGAAGGCCCAGGCGATATTGTTGTGGATCATCTTGGAGGCCACCAGCAGGTTGGCGTTGGTTTCCTTGCCCAGGTAGGGCGCGATGAACATGCGACCGAACAGCGTCAGCAAGCCGGTGATCCCGAGCAGGATGAAGGAGCCCGCAAGCAGCCAGTGCGAGAACCGCTCGAAGGCCTGAAAGCGGGTCACCGTACGGCCAGCCTTTTCACCGTCGATGCGAATGCGTCCGCGGATCAGGAAAAACAGACCGAGCACCACGATGGTACCGATCAGAAGCCAGCCGCCATATGTGGCCAGCGGGCCTTCGCGGAATTGGTACCACGCCATGCCGCCGTCCTGCACGAGCACCTTGCCCAGATCGCCCTGGGTCGAGACGGTCACATCGGCCTTGTTGTAGCGCAGAGCGCGCCACAGCGCCGGATCCGACGAAGTGCCGAGCGGTGCAAGGTTCGGAAGCGGTGTCGCATCATCGCCCACCAAATCGGAGCGGAAACTGTCGTCGATCGGAAGCCCCTGCTGACGCCGCAGAATATCCTCCAACGTCTGCGCGCCGCCTGTGGCGGAACGATCGACCGGGGAAACGACCGTTGCCGGATCGGTGAAGACGTCCTGCGCCGGGGCGACACCGGGCAGAGCCAGCGTGAGTGTGGCGAGGATAAGCAGTAGAAAGCGCGGCATCGTGAAAGCTCCGGGATATCGGATGGTTGCGCGGCGCGCAGTGCTGGGACCTTGTGGACCGGCGCGCGCGAAAACGGGGTAAGGCGGGGTAGATAACCCCGCCCTACAGAGCGTCGGTGCGTAGGGCGGGGTTATCTACCCCGCCCCTGCCAATGGGACGGCTCAGCCGCCCTTCTGGTCGTATGCCGTTCCCCAGCCCCAGGCGCCGGAGCCGAAGCCACGGGCCACGACGCGCTCGCGATAGACGGCGGACACGACGTCGCCATCGCCCGCAAGCAGGGCCTTGGTCGAGCACATCTCGGCGCAGATCGGCAGTTTGCCTTCCGCAATCCGGTTGCGCCCATACTTGGAGAACTCCGCGTTGGAGTTGTTCTCCTCCGGGCCACCGGCGCAGAAGGTGCACTTGTCCATCTTGCCGCGCGAGCCGAAGTTGCCGGCCTGCGGGTACTGCGGCGCGCCGAAGGGGCACGCGTAGAAGCAGTAGCCGCAGCCGATACACAGGTCCTTCGAGTGCAGGACGACACCTTCCTCGTTCTGGTAGAAGCAATCCACCGGGCAGACCGCCATGCACGGCGCGTCCGAGCAGTGCATGCAGGCGACAGAGATCGAGCGTTCGCCCGGCATGCCGTCCTGAATGGTCACCACACGGCGCCGGTTGATGCCCCAGGGCACCTCGTGCTCGTTCTTACAGGCCGTGACGCAGGCGTTGCACTCGATGCAGCGCTCGGCGTCACAGAGAAACTTTGCTCTTGCCATTCTCTTTTCTCCTTACGCTGGCATGATCTTGCAGAGAGTCGCTTTGGTCTCCTGCATCTGGGTCACGCTGTCATAGCCGTAGGTCTGCGCCGTGTTGGTGCTTTCCCCAAGGACATAGGGATCGGCGCCGTCCGGATACTTGGACCGCTGGTCCTCGCCCTGGAAGTGGCCGCCGAAGTGGAAAGGCATGAAGGCCACGCCTGTCCCAACCCGCTCGGTCACCATCGCCATGACCTTGACCTTGCCGCCTTCGGGACCTTCGACCCAGACCTGCGCCCCGTCGCGCACACCAAGATTGTTGGCATCACGCGGGTTGATCTCGATGAACATGTCCTGCTGCAGCTCGGCCAGCCACGGATTGGAGCGCGTCTCGTCGCCCCCGCCCTCATATTCGACCAGACGACCGGAGGTCAGGATGATCGGATACTCCTGGCTGAAGTCCTGCTTCTGGATAGACGCGTACATGGTCGGCACTCGCCAGAACTGACGATCCTCGTAAGTCGCGTATTTGTCCAGAAGATCGCGCCGGTTTGTGTAGAGCGGTTCGCGGTGCAGCGGCACCGGGTCCGGGAACGTCCAGACAACCGCCCGCGCCTTGGCATTGCCGAAGGGTGCGCAGCCGTGCTTGATGGCAACCCGCTGAATACCGCCCGACAGGTCGGTCTTCCAGTTCACGCCGCCAACCTTTTCAGCGTAATCGCTGGGCCGCTCTCCGGTTTGCGATGTCTCGCCAACCTCCTGCTCGCCGTTGCCGGTGCTGTCGACAGGCGCATAGCCCGCAACCTTTTCGATGACACTGCGCTCCTCGTCGGTCAGATCACCATCCCAGCCGAGATCCATCAGCATCTGCATGGTGAATTCGGGATAGCCATCCTGAATTTCAGAGCCGACACTGTAGACACCGTCCGCCAGCAGGTTGTCCCCGTCACGCTCCACGCCGAAACGCGCGCGGAAGGTCAGGCCGCCTTCGGCCACCGGCATGGACATATCATAGAGGTTGGCGGTGCCCGGGTGCTTCATCTCGGGCGTGCCCCAGCAAGGCCACGGCATGCCGTAGAAATCGCCATCGGCCGGACCACCGTTTGCGCGCAGGGTCGTGCGGTCAAAGGTGTGCTGGTTCTCCATGTGCAGCTTGATCCGCTCCGGCGACTGGCCGGTGTAGCCCACCGTCCACATGCCCCGGTTGAATTCGCGGGTCAGGTCTTCGATGTTAGGCTCGCCGTCCTCCACAGCGATATTGCGGAACAGGCGATCGGCAAAACCGAACTTCTCCGCGAACTTCGCTATGATGATATGATCCGGAAGGCTCTCGAACAGCGGATCGACCACCTGCTCGCGCCACTGGATCGACCGGTTGGAGGCCGTCACGGACCCGCGGGTCTCGAACTGTGTCGCCGCCGGCAGCAGGTAAACGCCATCGGTGCGATCATGCAGCACCGCCGACACGGTGGGATAGGGGTCGACCACGACAAGCATGTCGAGCTTTTCCATCGCGGTCTTCATCTCGACCATACGGGTCTGAGAGTTCGGCGCGTGGCCCCAGAGCACCATCGCCCGGGTGTTGTCCGGCTGATCGAGGTTTTCCTTGTCTTCAAGAACACCGTCGATCCAGCGGCTGACCGGTATGCCGGTCAGGTTCATCAGGGCCTTGTCCTTGCCGTCCTTGCCCTTGAGTGTGCCGAACCGGCTCTTCAGCCAATCGAGATCTTCTTCCCAGACCCGCGCCCAATGCGCCCAGGATCCTGCGGACAGGCCATAGTAGCCCGGCAGCGTATCGGCCAGAACGCCAAGGTCGGTTGCCCCCTGCACGTTGTCGTGGCCGCGGAAGATGTTGGTGCCGCCACCGGCGGTGCCCATGTTGCCCAGAGCCAGCTGCAGGATGCAGTAGGCACGGGTGTTGTTGTTGCCGTTGGAGTGCTGCGTGCCGCCCATGCACCAGATCACGGTGCCGGGACGGTTGTTCGCGAGCGTCCGCGCCACGCGTTCAAGCTGCGAACCCGGGGTGCCGGTCACGCGCTCGACCTCTTCGGGCGTCCACTTTGCAACTTCCTCGCGGATCTGATCCATGCCCCAGACACGGGTGCGGATGAACTCCTTGTCCTCCCAGCCGTTCTCGAAGATGTGCCACAGGATACCCCAAACCAGCGCCACATCCGAACCGGGACGGAAGCGGACATATTCATCCGCATGGGCCGCAGTGCGGGTAAAGCGCGGATCGCAGACGATCAGCGGCGCGTTGTTCTGCTCTTTTGCACGCAGAACATGCAGCAGGGAGACGGGATGCGCCTCTGCCGGGTTGCCGCCGATGATGAAGATCGCTCGGCTCTTGTGGATGTCGTTGTAGCTGTTGGTCATGGCGCCGTAGCCCCATGTATTCGCAACGCCCGCAACGGTGGTGGAGTGGCAAATCCGCGCCTGGTGATCGACGTTGTTCGTGCCCCAGTAGGCGGCGAACTTGCGGAACAGGTAGGCCTGTTCGTTGGAATGTTTGGCCGAGCCGAGCCAGTAGACCGAATCCGGGCCGCTTTCGTCGCGGATCGTCATCATCTGGTCGCCGATCTCGTTGATCGCCTGCTCCCAGGAAATGCGCTTCCACTCACCACCCTCTTTTTTCATCGGGTACTTGAGGCGGCGCTCGCCGTGGGCATGTTCGCGCACGGATGCCCCCTTGGCGCAATGGGCACCGAGGTTGAACGGGCTGTCCCAACCGGGCTCCTGCCCGATCCAGACGCCATCGCTGACTTCTGCGATCACGGTGCAGCCCACTGAACAATGGGTGCAAACCGATTTCTTCAGCTCAACCGCGCCGTTGGCGGCGGTCGCTGCGCTGGCTTGCTGTACGGTGCCGCCGGTCGCGGCAATCGCTGCGAGGCCACCAATGGCAAGGCCAGAGCCGCGCAGGAACGCGCGGCGATCAACCGAAGCGTTCGCCGCCTCGGACAGGATACTTGTCCGCTGGGGGCGTCGCGCAACCCCGTTGGTCTTTTTCCTAAGCATGTTTCCATCCTCCCTTGCTTGCTTGGGCTCGCTTGCCCGCGCTCGCTTGGTCACTACTTTCGGCTCTTGGCAGTCGGGCGTCACGCAACCAGTCGCTTTGGCCTTGGCACGTCCGGGCTCATCCCCGGGCGTCCCGTTGCGCGTCAGAAACGCACGCTGTCGAGATAGGCGCGGGTGTGCGCCGTGTCCTGCATCTTGTCTGATGACAGGTCGGGTTCAGCCGCTTGCGCCGCGCCGCCCGTGGTCGCAACCGCAACAGCCGCAACCGGCGCTGTCGTCGCAGCCACTTTCAGAAAGTCACGGCGCGTGGCCCCGTCCTTCTTTTCCATGAGAGTCCTCCTCTCTGCTAATGGACGGTCTCCCGCCCGCCATGCCCTTCCGAATCGGAAGGACGGTGAATTCAGGTGCTGCTCATGCGGAAGGCCTCGGCCTCGATCTGCATGAACTGCTTGCCCAACGTTCCGACCGGGGCATAGAACACGGAGTTCTTCGCTCCTTCGAGGTCGGAAAAGAAGTGTCCGGCCCAAGGTCCGATATGCCGGTTAAAAAAATCTCTCTGCTGGCCCAGACTCGCCGGCGCGCCGAACCGGCCAATGATCATCGCGCCCATCATCTCCATCAGGCTCGCAATATTATCCTCGGGCTCAAAGGTGTTCTCCGCCCGCGCCAGGCCGCGCGCCGTCATGTCCTGCCGCAGCAGCGCCAGCGGCTTTTCGTTGAGAAACCCGGTGAGATAATAGCTGGCATAGGGCAGAAGCTCGCCGCGCCCCAACCCGATGAACAGACGGTTGTACTCGCTCTCGACCGACACGGGCTTGGTCAGTTTCGCCAGCTTTCCTAGCGTCACGATCGCCTGCCCCAACTCGCTGTCATCGCCTTCGAGTCCGGCCGTCTGATCAAGCAGCATGCGATCCGGCGGCCGCGCCAGAATCACACCAAGATAATTGTAAAGATCGGCGCGCAGCCGATCCTCTTGAGCGATTTCGGCGCGCTCGGCGGTGACATTCATTCCTGGCTCATCCTCGCTGGCGTGGCTCAATTTCAGACCTCGGGATCGAACCGGAACCGCATACGCCGCGCGGACGCGGGTTGTGCATCTGCCGTATCGCCCTCAGAACCCGAAGGCTGCGCCATCGCTGTCCGGTCTTCTGACACGGCGGGCGCGGACGTCTCGGCGACAGATTGAACTGATTCTGGCTCCGCATCCTCCGGCGGCTCTGTGTCCGGTTCGGGCTCGGCGGGGTCGTCTCCCATTGTCAGCGCAGATTGCCGCGCTTTTTCTTCTGCGTCAAGGACATGCGCCAGCAAACCCTTCCCCACCTGGTAGGTGGTTTTCAGGTTCGGAACAGCCACGGCGGCGTCCGTAAAATCGTCGTCATAATCCACAAGCCCGTCGAGATTGGCCAACACCGGGTTGAGCCCCCAGAGCCGCCGCAGCGCCCGCCGCCGCAGCCTCTCAGGCAGCGCATCGGTCAGGAACTTCTTAATCATGTCCGGGTCGGTCACCGTATCCGGGTCCGGCAGGCCAAGCTCGGCCAGCAAAGCTTCGTCGGGACGCTCGGCCAGCGCCGCGTCGGCCTGCTGCTTCTCGCGCTCGGCCTCCGCTTTCCGCTCCGCCAAGGCCTCGGCCTCGACCGCGGCCTTGCGCTTTCCCCAAAATCCGCTCACTGCAACCGCCGTTTCTTCAAGCTCGGCGAGGCATAGACATCAGCCGCCGTGCCGATACGCGGATCGCCAATGCCGTCTTCCCTTGCGTCGATCCGCGTCTTGTCGCGGCGCCGTTTCACGAAAACCTCTTCCTTGTGGTAGGTCTCGACGAACTCCCGGACCCAAGCCAAAAGCCCCGGCGGCATCGGCACCTTCTCGACGATTTCCTCGCCGCTGTCCGAATAATCCTGCGCCTCATAGGGCGAGGCCGTAACCAGAACCATGTCCAGCGGGCTCTCGCCCAGGCCTTCGTCGCGCATCACCACGAAAACGCTTGGCACCTCGGCGCCAAGCCCATGCACGTAGGCTTCGGTCTCCGCCCCGTGCAGCTCCAGTGTCAGGCTCCCGGCGAGGTATTCGACCGCATCGCCCTCCTGACGCAACACCCGCCAATCCCCGTCGCTCACGCCCGGCAGCACCGCCACCGCGCGCCAGGCATATTTCGCCCACCGGGTCACCCCCGGCGTGCGCCGCAATACGATCCCGAGGGGCATGGTCTGGTACATCGCCGGATTGTGAATCACGCGCCGCTGTCCTTTTGAGTAAGACGTGTCAGACATCCTGATAACCCGGCGAAATAGAGGCAAGTCCGGGGAAAACAAACTTACGCGATCAAGGTATGTCGTTGCATAGCCCTAACATCTTTGATCGAATATAAAAAAACAAGTACAAAGCCGACGAACCGGGGCCCTCCGGACTGCCGGCGACCGGGGAGAACCATGGCCACACGCATCATCACCTGCACCTGCGAAGGCTCGCAGACCATCGACGCCGACGCATTGTCCCGTGTTACCGGCCTGCCGGTGTCCAAACCCTGCAACGCGCTGTGTACCAGCGAGATCGAATCCGCCGCGCGCGACATCGCATCGGGCGACGTCATGATCTGCTGCGCACAGGAAAGCCGCCTCTTCGAGGCCCTCGCCGAAGAACTGGATGTGCCAGCACCCGCCTTCGCCGATCTGCGCGACCGCGCGGGCTGGAGCGAGGAGGGGGACGCGGCCACGCCGAAGATGGCCGCGCTTCTGGCCGACGCGCTGATGCCCGCCAGCCCCGGAAAATCACTGGACGTAATCAGCGAAGGGCTTTGCCTTATCCTCGGCGCGCCGCAGATCGCCCTCTCTGCCGCAGAGGCGCTGAAGGATCATCTGGCCGTGACCGTCCTGCTCGACACCGCCGAGGACCTGCCCGTCACGCGCGATTTCGACGTGGTCGTGGGACAATTGCGCGGCGCCACCGGCGCACTTGGCGGCTTTTCCCTGCGCATCGACGCACTGCAAATGGTCGAACCGGGCGGGCGCGGCGGGTTCACCCTCTCCGAGCCGCGCGACGGCGGCCGCACCGAATGTGACATCGTGCTCGACTTGCGTGGCACCACGCCGCTGTTTTCCGCCCATGAGAAACGCGAGGGCTACCTGCGCTCCGACCCCGGGCATCCCGGCGCGGTCTCTGCGGCGATCCTCGCCGCCTCGCATCTCACCGGCACCTTTGAAAAACCGCTTTACGTGCGGATGGAGCCGACCCTTTGCGCCCATTCCCGCGCCGAGCAGACCGGGTGCACCCGCTGTCTCGATCTCTGCCCCACCGGCGCAATCACCCCCGCAGGCGAACACGTCACCGTCGATCCAATGATTTGCGCTGGCTGCGGTGCCTGTTCTGCCGCCTGCCCGTCCGGCGCCATCGGCTATGACGCCCCGCCCGTGGACCTGACCATGCGGCGGGTCCAATCGCTGGCCAAGACCTTCGTGGACGCGGGCGGCATCGCGCCCCGCCTTCTCGTCACCACCGAGCACGGCAGCGAAATGATCCGCCTCGCCGCGCGCTTTGGTCGCGGCCTGCCCGCCGATGTAATCCCCCTCGACGTGCCCGCGCTGAACCTCTTTGGCCACGCGGAGATGACCGCCGCCCTCGCGGCGGGCTTCGTCTCCGTTGGTCTCGTGCCCTCGCCGGGCACCGACCGCGAGGCGCTCGACGTACAGATCGCCTTGACCAATGCCATCGCCGGTCCGGACCGTGCGGTGCTGCTGGACCATGCGGACCCGGATGCCCTCTGTGACGCTCTCTTCGGGCAAGACGTCGCGGCCGCCGCAGTTGTGCAGCCCGTCCGCCCTATGGGGACCCGCCGCCAGATCACCCGCCAGGCCGCCCGCGCCTTGCATCCGGATCACAGCACGCTTCCTTTGCCCGAAGGTGCGCCCTATGGCGCGGTTCTGGTCGATACCGACGCCTGCACACTCTGTCTGTCCTGCGTCTCGCTCTGCCCCTCCGGCGCCCTCGGCGACAACCCCGACCGCCCGCAGTTGCTCTTTCAGGAGGACGCCTGCTTGCAATGCGGCCTTTGCGCCAACATCTGCCCGGAAACCGCCATCACGCTCCAGCCGCAGCTGGACCTGTCCGATGCCGCCCTCTCGCAGCGCATCCTGCACGAAGAAGAACCCTTTGCCTGCATCGAATGCGGCGCGCTGTTCGGGGTGAAATCGACCATCGACCGGATCACCGAAAAGCTCGCGTCGCATTCGATGTTCGCGGGCGGGGACAAGCTGCGGATGATCCAGATGTGCGACGATTGCCGCATCACCACACAATATCACTCGGACGACAGCCCGTTCAAAGGCCCCGACCGCCCGAAGCCCCGGACAACGGACGATTATCTGTCAAAGCGGCGGGATCATTGACGGCAGCGGCGGGATTTGCCTGAAAGGCCCATCGGTTTTCCTCGCCACAGGCGCACGCCCCGCCTAACCCTATAGCGCAGCGCTTGCGCAAATTGCCAAAAAGGGGCCGCGCAGCAATATTGCGCGGCCCCCTTCGGTAGATCGTGATGCACCGAAGGCGCTCGGCGCGATATCAGCCCTGCCGGGTCTCGCGGATGATCTTCAGGATGTCCTGCGCCGCTTCAGGGATGTTCGTTCCCGGACCAAAGATCGCCTTGACCCCGGCGTTGTACAGGAACTCGTAGTCCTGATGCGGGATCACCCCGCCGCAGATCACGATGATATCCCCTGCGCCCTGCGCCTTCAGTTCCTCAACCAACTGCGGTGCCAGCGTCTTGTGTCCGGCGGCCTGCGACGAGATCCCGATCACGTGCACATCGTTGTCGATGGCATCCTGCGCCGCCTCCGCAGGCGTCTGGAACAACGGGCCGACGTCCACGTCAAAGCCGATATCGGCAAAGGCCGTCGCGATCACCTTGGCGCCGCGGTCATGCCCGTCCTGCCCCATCTTGACCACCAACATGCGCGGGCGGCGGCCTTCGTCCTCGGCAAAATCATCCACGGCCTTCTGGATCGCCGCAAACCCTTCGTCGCCCTCGTAAGCCGCGCCATACACGCCGGCCAGGGTCCGCACCTCGGCGCGGTGACGGCCGAATTCCTTTTCCATCGCCATGCTGATTTCTCCAACAGTGGCCCGAGCCCGCGCTGCATCCACAGCCGCCTCAAGCAGGTTTCCTCCCTCCTTCGCGCGCCGTGTCAGCTCATCCAGAGCCGCTTGACAGGCCGCTGTATCGCGGCTGGCGCGGATCTTCTCCAGCGCCGCCACCTGGCCGACCCGAACCTTCGCGTTGTCGATGTCGAGAATGTCGAGATCGTCTTCCGTCTCAAGCCGGTACTTGTTGACCCCGACGATCACATCGCTGCCACGGTCGATATCCGCCTGACGCCGCGCCGCAGTCTCCTCGATGCGCAGCTTCGGCATGCCGCTCTCGACCGCGCGGGTCATGCCACCCATCTCGTCGACCTCTTCAATCAGCGCCCATGCGGCTTCGGCCAGATCATGGGTCAGCTTTTCGACGTAATACGACCCGGCCAGCGGATCGACCACCTTGGTCACGCCGGTCTCTTCCTGCAGGATAAGCTGCGTGTTCCGGGCGATCCGGGCACTGAATTCCGTCGGCAATGCAATGGCTTCATCCAGAGCGTTGGTGTGCAGCGACTGCGTCCCGCCAAGCACCGCGCTCATCGCCTCATAAGCCGTGCGGATGACGTTGTTGTACGGGTCCTGCTCGGTCAGCGACACGCCAGACGTCTGGCAATGGGTGCGCAGCATCTTCGAGCGGTCGTTCTTCGCGCCCAGATCGGTCATGATCCGGTGCCAGAGCATTCGCGCCGCACGCAGCTTGGCCACTTCCATGAAGAAATTCTTGCCAATGGCGAAGAAGAAGCTCAGCCGCCCGGCAAACTTGTCTACGTCCATGCCCGCTTCCATCGCGGTCTTCACGTATTCCTTGCCATCCGCGAGCGTGAAGGCCAGTTCCTGCACGAGGTTCGCGCCCGCTTCCTGCATGTGATAGCCGGAAATCGAGATCGAATTGAACTTCGGCATTTCGTTCGACGTATACTCGATAATGTCCGAAATGATCCGCATCGAGGGCGCCGGCGGATAGATATAGGTGTTGCGGACCATGAACTCCTTCAGAATGTCGTTCTGGATAGTCCCCGACAGCACGGCACGGTCATGGCCCTGCTCCTCGCCCGTCACGATGAAATTGGCGAGGATCGGGATCACCGCGCCGTTCATCGTCATCGACACCGACACCTTGTCGAGCGGAATGCCGTCGAAGAGGATCTTCATGTCCTCGACACTGTCGATCGCCACACCGGCCTTGCCCACATCGCCCACGACGCGCGGATGATCGCTGTCGTATCCGCGGTGCGTGGCCAGATCGAAGGCCACCGAAACCCCCTGCTGCCCCGCGGCCAACGCCTTGCGATAAAACGCGTTCGATTCCTCTGCGGTGGAAAAGCCTGCGTATTGCCGGATCGTCCAGGGACGGCCGGCGTACATCGTCGCCTTCACACCGCGCGTGAACGGCCCGATGCCGGGCACACCACCCATATGCGGCAGGTCCGCGACGTCGTCGGCAGTATAAAGCGGCTTGACCGGGATGCCCTCCAGCGTGTCCCAGGTCAGATCGTCCAGCGGCCGTCCCCGCAGTTCCTTTTCAGCGAGTTGGCGCCAGTCTTCGGGCAGATCCGTCATGTCCATGTCCTCTCAAGTCATGTCCCACGACCAGCGTTTTCGCCGTTTTCGCGGGCTCAGGGTCCTGTGTCAGTCGCGCCAATCCATCCGCCCCGGCGCGCAGCCAGAACAGATCATCGGCGTAGGCCTCGCGCAGCCGCGCGGCCTGGTCATCGGTGAAGGGCTGCCAGCGGCCGTCGCCGGTGGGCAGCAGGGTGGCGTCGCCGCCGCGCTGCTCTACCACCTGGCGCAATTTCGGCAGCAATGGCCGCTGGTTGAGCCAGAAAGCATCGGGGTTGCCGCCAAGCGGCCAATCCCGCCCCGCCATCTGTGAAAATAGCAGATCCGGCCGCGATCCGAAGACCTCGAAGGGCGAGACGATAATCTCGCTGTCCGGGCAGGCACAGGCCAGATCGGTGATCACATGACGCCAGCTTCGCGTGGCACTGGCGATCTGCTCCATGGCCGCCGCCGGGGGAATGCCGCCGCCGCGCGGCACCAGGAAGGCCATCACCGAAGCCCACCAATGATCGAGCGAGCGGACCTGCAGAACCACGCGGCTGACCGGGGCAAATGCCGCATGCAGCCGCGTCATGCGCAGGCCGATCTCAGGATACAGCGCGCGCGCCCGCAGGCACCGCCGGGGCGTGCCAATCAGGTTCTCGTCAGACACGATCAGCACGTTGGCGCCGCGCCGCTCCGCGCCATTCAGGTTGAGCCGGACCCGTCCCACACTGCGCCGCGCCTGTGCCGAGCTGACCGGCGCATCCGCCACGCCATGCAAGAGCCCCGTGCGTGTGCGCCCCGGCCCCCAAAACCCAACGCCATGACCGGCCAGCGGCCCGGCATGGGCGCGCATGAAGTGCTGAAAACTGGTCGAGGCTGTGCGATGCGCCCCGATATGCAAGATAACGTCCATGAACCTTCCAGACCGCACCCTGCACCCGGCCCCCTTGGCCCGGCTCATGTCGCGGATGCGCCATGATGGCAACACCGCCGTCACGATCCGGTTAAAGTTAAAATTTTCGCGGTCACCGACCCTGCAGCCCTGTGCAGCACGCCCATCACACCCTATATCAGAAGGCATGAAGCCCCTGTTTGCCTTTGCCTTTTCGGCCATGATGTTGTCGTTGACCCTGCCGGGTGCGACCCGCGCCGCTGAGGATGCGTTGCCCGATCCACCGATTTTGACCGCTGCGGAGACATCGCTCGAAGATTGGATATGGCTGAAACGGCCTGTGGTGGTCTTTGCCGACAATCCCGCCGATCCGCGATATGTCGAACAGATGCAGCTGATCGTCTCGCGCATGGATGCGCTTGTGCTGCGCGATGCGGTCGTGATCACCGACACGGATCCCGCAGCCCGATCCGACGTCCGCCTTGCTCTGCGCCCCCGAGGGTTCATGCTGGTCGTTCTGGCCAAGGATGGCTCCGTCGTGATCCGCAAACCGGCCCCGTGGGACGTGCGCGAGATAAGCCGCTCCATCGACAAGCTGCCGCTGCGCCAGCAGGAAGTGAAGGACCGCCGCGACGCGCTCCGCCGCCAGACGACGGACGAGACAACGGATGTGACCACGGAGTGAGCTAGCTCTTGGTGCGCACGAAAAACGCTTTGTTGAGAGGCCGGTAGAGCAGAACCAGCGCATAGTTGACCGGATCGTAGATCATCGTTGTGTCCGTCGACATCAGCACCGTAAAGGCATCCTGCGCAAACACATCGTCCATGCAGCGCTTGCCCGGGCCGATAAAGCTGCTCAAAAGGCCAAGCCCCTTGAACAGGTTGATCGACATCAGCTGCTCCGAAATCTGGTTCGGCGTCACGCCCGGCATGTCGAAGGCCACGACCTGCTTGTTCTCCAGATGCGGGATCGCTGCCCGCACGCTTTCCACCACGGCCGGTCCGCGGCGCGCCCTCAGCTCCGGCGAGATCGTGGAAAACCGCCCGATGGTGCAGTCGGCGTCCGAATGGAAGACCTCCGTTTCCGCCAGGAAAACCCAGCCCGCCATCAGCTGCCGCGCTTCTGCCTCGGTGTCCAACTGACAGCCCATCAGCACCGCCAAAGCGGTCACGAGCATTAACAATCGGCGCAGGAGCAGCGGACCCATCGGGCCTCCCTTCGGGCAGCGGTCCCGAAGCTATAGCCGCAAATCCTTGCGAATCCCTTTTCGGCAGAGCCGCGCTCATCCGCCCGGCCCTTGCATCGCCGTCTGCTGCGCGGCAAGCCCGCCAGCGGCAAATACGCCCGCCGCACAGATGACGAAGGCCTCGACCGCGCTGACGAACCCGCTGTAGATCAGCGCCGCCATCACCACAAATCCGGCCACGATCAGCCCAAAGGCGCCCCCGAACACTCGCCCCGGCGCAGTCCCGGCAAGCGTCCGCAGCAGCAGTGCATAGACCAGCGCCGCAAGAACCGTCGCCACGGCGGCAATCACCAGATGCCAGACAAGGGGCGAGCCTTTCAGCCCGGCAAAGAGGGCCACGCCCGCCTCGCCCGCGCCGAACAGCACGGCAAGCCCGGCCGCAAAGGCCAGAGTGTGCCGAAGCCAGAGCCCGCCCGCTGTCATCATTCGAATTCCATGATCACATCATCAACCGCCAGGCTGTCGCCCGCCGCCGCATTGACCTTGGAGACCACCCCTGTCTTCTCGGCGCGCAGGATATTCTCCATCTTCATCGCCTCGACGGTGCAGAGCGCCTGCCCTTCCTGAACCTCGTCGCCCGCCGCGACATTGACCTTCACGATCAATCCCGGCATCGGGCAAAGCAGCAGTTTGGAGGTGTCCGGTGGCAGTTTTTCGGGCATCAACGCGGCCAATTCCGCCTGACGCGGGGTGCGCACATGCACCTTCAGGTCCGCCCCGCGCGAGCGGATGCGGAAGCCGTGGGTGATCTTGTCGACCTTGAGCACCAGCGGCGTGCCGTTCACCGTCATCCGGGCCAGCGTATCTCCGGGCGTCCAATCGCCCTCGACGCGCACCGTGGTGCCATCCTCGAAGCTCACGTCAGAACCGCTCTTGTCTGCCTTGATGATGAGCGGCCAGGGCACTTCACCGCCCGCCTGCACAACCCAGCTTTCGCCGACCTTACGCTCGTGGTTGTCGATGGTTCCGGAAATCCGCGCCCGGCGAATCTCGGCCACGCGGTTCATGGCAGCCGCCGCCGCAGCAATCCGCTTCAAGGACTCCTCGCCCAGATCGACACCGTGGAACCCGTCCGGATATTCCTCGGCGATGAAGGCCGTTGTCATGTCCCCGCTGATAAATTTCGGATGATCCATGACCGCCGCGACGAAGGGCAGGTTGTGCCCGATGCCTTCGACTTCGAAACTGTCGAGCGCGTTGCGCATGGTCTCGATCGCCTCGCCACGCGTCTTGCCCCAGGTGCAGAGCTTGGCGATCATCGGGTCGTAATACATACTGATCTCGCCGCCCTCGAAGACGCCGGTGTCGTTGCGCACGATGCCATCGAGCAGAGCGCCTTCGGCGGGCGGACGGTAGCGGGTCAGACGGCCAATCGACGGCAGGAAGCCGCGATAGGGATCTTCGGCATAAAGCCGGTTTTCAATGGCCCAGCCGTTGATCTTCACATCGTCTTGGGTGATCGACAGCGGTTCGCCATTGGCCACGCGGATCATCTGCTCCACGAGGTCGACGCCGGTGATCAACTCCGTCACCGGATGCTCCACCTGCAGGCGGGTGTTCATCTCAAGGAAGTAGAAATTGCGATCCCCGTCCACGATGAATTCCACCGTACCTGCGCTGGCATAGCCCACGGCCTTGGCCAAGGCGACGGATTGCTCGCCCATGGCCTTGCGCGTGGCTTCGTCAAGGAACGGGCTCGGCGCTTCTTCGACGACCTTCTGGTTCCGGCGCTGGATCGAGCATTCGCGCTCGTTAAGGTAAATCCCATTGCCATGCGCGTCGCAGAGCACCTGGATCTCGATGTGGCGCGGCTGAGTCACGAATTTCTCGATGAAGATCCGATCATCGCCAAAGCTGCTGGCCGCTTCGTTCTTGGACGACTGGAAGCCCTCGCGCGCCTCTTCGTCGTTCCAGGCGATCCGCATGCCCTTTCCGCCGCCCCCGGCGCTGGCCTTGATCATCACCGGATAGCCGACCTCGCCCGAGATCTTCACCGCCTCGTCCGCGTCCTCGATCAGCCCCATGTAGCCCGGAACGGTCGAAACATTGGCTTCCTGCGCAATCTTCTTGGAGGTGATCTTGTCGCCCATCGCCTCGATCGCCTTCACCGGCGGCCCGATGAACGCCACACCGGCGGCCTCAAGCGCCTCGGCGAATTTCGGGTTCTCCGAAAGGAAGCCATACCCCGGATGCACCGCCTGAGCGCCAGATTGCCTGATCGCGTCCATGATCTTGTCGATTACGATATAGGACTGATTGGCCTGTGGCGGGCCGATGTGGATCGCCTCATCGGCCATTTCCACGTGCAGCGCGTTCTTGTCAGCGTCGGAGTAGACGGCAACCGTTTTGATGCCCATCTTGCGGGCGGTCTTGATGACCCGGCAGGCGATCTCGCCCCGGTTGGCGATCAGGATCTTGTCGAACATGTCTGTCCTCTCTTCTTCATTGGCCCTGCTGGGGCGTATGGGTCCGGGCATGAAAAAGCCGCCCACGGGACAAACCCGGGGCGGCCGTAACAAACCTATCCGGGCGAGCCGCGAGGCCCGCACCGGTCACGTCGGAAAATTTAGCGGTTGGCGCAGAGCGCCGGGGTGACGTCGTCACAGACAACGCCCGCCGTGCCGCCGATGGCCGCGCCCGCAGCCACGTTATTGCCGGTAGCCGCAGCCGTCGCCGCGCCGGTTCCGGCACCGATAACGCCGCGCTCAAGGTCGGTGCCTTCACAGGCAGCAAGACCGGCACAGGCAACAAGGGCGAGGGTGAAAGCTTTGGTACGCATAGGGTTTTCTCCGTCTGTCGGTAAGGTGCGATATGCACCATTGTCTGACGGGACAACGCATCCGCACAACGCTTCGTTCCAAGACGAAACGCAAATGCGCAGATCCTTGCATAGGGGGCGGCAGGACTACGCCGACGGCCCGAAAGGGATAGGAGAAAGAAGGTGCCGGGCGGGCCGCTTGGGGACGAAGAGCACCGCCCGGCGAGGGATGGATCACAGGCTTTATCGCTCAAAAACGCGATCGGGGACACCTGCGACAATCCTAAGATGTCCGAGTCTGCGCCCCCCGCAAGACCCGGCAAAAAGCCGCGCAGGGATTGAGCCTGTTTCTGCCCAACGGGATGCGCGGTCGGCAGGATCACGCCCAATCCTCCTCGTCGGCCTCAAAGGTCTCCGGAAACGCGGCCCGCGCCGCGGTCTCGTCGATGACCAGCATGGCCTCATAGCTTTCGGGATCGAAGGTGTCGGGATCCACGGGCCGCACCTCGCGCCCGAACAGCCACGACAGCCGTCCGGCGTCGAGATTGCCGCGCTCGAACGGCTCTGTGCCGAATTGCTCCCACAGCGCTTTCATGAAGCCCGCATCGGCGCGCTTGTCCGCCGGACGGCGGTCGCGGAAGCGCTCGCGGGGGGTGAGCGGGGTGGCGCCCTTGGGATTGGCGCGGCGCAAGGTGAACTGGAAATCCGTACCGGGCAGGCGGCCCGGGAAGCCGCGGTGCTTCAGCATGCCCCGCCCTCCTGAAGTTTGGTGGCGGGAAAACGAGACGCGCGGCACGGCATGTCCCGGTGGTGACAGGGCGAAGGCGGGACGGGCGAAACCGCCCGTCCCGACGTCGTTTTACTTGTACTTGCCGGTGTAGACGGGCTCGACCGAGATGGGCTCGGGATCGACCACGACGTACTCTTCTTCTTGCTGGCCGCAAGCCGAGAGGCCTGCAACAAAACCCAGCATGGCAAGAAGCTTGATGCTCTTGGACATCTGTTACTCCTGTCAATTTCGACGGGGCCCATGCGACGCGTACGCCTCAGGGAACCCCAGTTCGAGGTATCGATTGCTTGGGTGCAATCATCGTTAACGATAGCCCTGCCCGGATCGAAAAGATATGCCCGCACGCGGATGGCGGCCGGTTGTGTCACGAAAGCCTCAAAACCACCGCCACATGAGGAATGCACCGCAAGATGTTGTACACCCATCAAAACGCCTCCCAGATGCAGACCGCGCCATCGACGCTGTAGCTTTCGAAGAACTGCACGGCGTCGGGTGTCATCACGCCGAACTCAACCGGTTCGGACATCAGCGTAATGACAATCCGCCCTGGCTGCGGACCGGTTCCGGCCAATCGCGGCAACGCATATTCAGTGCACAGGGCCTCCATGTCGGCGGCCACCGTCTCATATTCGGTCTCGCCCTCTGCAATCTGCGGCGCCAGAAAGCGGAACCTGTAGGTCAGCCCGCTGCCCGGCTCGTCCCAGATCAAGTCATGAAATCGGACGTCGAGCCCCGACGGGACTGCCACGAGCGCCTCTTGCGCCGTCCCGGTATCGGCGCAGGCCGCTACGGCGCCGCACAGGCCAAGACCCGCGAACAAACTCGCGGCGACAACGGACAGGGTTTTCTGAAACGATGACGCGCAGCCCCGACCCCACCTTGTGAGTCCTCCCGTCGGGGCCGCGCCTGTCCCGGGCGCACCCGGGTAGGTATTCGATATCGGCGCATTCATCGTGCGCCCTCCGCCGCCCATGTCAGCCACCTTGCGCGATGCGCCGGGCTGTCCAGAAGCGACTGTATGCGGGCCTCGGTATCTCCCGGCGCGCGCGATGGGGTCAGGAACTGGCCACCTGCGGTCAAAGAGATTCCATGTTCCGCCGCGACAAGTTGTATCACCGGAGAAAATCCACGCAAGCGCTTAAATTGACGCCAAAGATCTTGCCGGACCTGCCGCGCGAGCCGCCCCCGTCCCACCTGTGGAAAAAGGCTGGTGGCGGACACATCGAAGCGCGCAGGCCAATGCCGGGCAAGCACATAGCCTTCCGCGCCACGCCACTCATGCCACCCGCCACGCAGCAAACGGGTCGGCGGCGCGTCGGGGCGCGGCAAGGTAAGGGGCTGATTGGCCATCGTCAACACTCAGAGCGGAATGTTGTCGTGCTTCTTCCACGGGTTCTTCAGCTGCTTGTTGCGCAGCATCGCGAAGGCCCGGGACACACGCTTGCGGGTGGATTTCGGCTGGATCACCTCGTCGATGAAACCGCGCTCCGCCGCCACGAAGGGATTGGCAAAGCGGTCTTCATACTCCGCCGTATGGGCCGCGATCTTCTCGACATTGCCAAGATCGGCGCGGTGGATGATCTCCGTCGCCCCCTTGGCCCCCATCACCGCGATCTCCGCCGTCGGCCAGGCATAGTTCAGATCCCCCCGCAGGTGCTTGGAGGCCATCACGTCATAGGCACCGCCGTAGGCCTTGCGCGTGATCACCGTCACCTTCGGCACCGTCGCCTCACCATAGGCAAAGAGCAATTTGGCACCGTGCTTGATGACGCCGCCGTATTCCTGGCTGGTCCCGGGCAGGAAACCCGGCACATCCACGAATGTCAGGATCGGGATCTCGAAGGCATCGCAGAAGCGCACGAAGCGCGCCGCCTTGCGCGACGAATCGATGTCCAGGCATCCGGCCAAAACCATCGGCTGGTTCGCCACCACGCCCACCGTACGTCCTTCGAGACGGATGAACCCGGTGATGATGTTCTTGGCGAAATTTTCCTGGATCTCGTAGAAATCCGCCTCATCCGCGACCTTCAGGATCAGCTCCTTCATGTCGTACGGCGTGTTGGCATTCTCCGGAATGATCGTGTCGAGGCTGGTGTCGATCCGATCCACATCGTCAAAGAATGGCCGCACGGGCGGCTTTTCGCGGTTGTTCAGCGGCAGGAAATCGACAAGGCGCCGTACTTCGGCCAACGCCTCCACATCGTTTTCGAACGCGCCATCCGCAACGGAGGATTTCCGGGTATGAGTCGAGGCCCCGCCAAGCTCTTCTGCCGTCACTTGCTCATTGGTGACCGTCTTGACCACATCGGGGCCGGTGACGAACATATAGGAGCTGTCTTTCACCATAAAGATGAAGTCGGTCATCGCCGGAGAATAGACCGCTCCGCCCGCGCAGGGACCCATGATCACGGAGATCTGCGGCACGACGCCGGACGCCATGATATTGCGCTGGAAAATCTCGGCATAGCCTGCCAGTGCGTCTACGCCTTCCTGAATGCGCGCGCCGCCACTGTCGTTCAGCCCGATGACCGGCGCGCCGTTCTGCACCGCCATGTCCATGATCTTGCAGATCTTCTGCGCATGGGTGGCCGAAACGGAGCCGCCAAGCACGGTGAAGTCCTGTGAAAAGACATAGACCATGCGGCCATTGATCGTACCCCAGCCGGTCACCACCCCGTCACCATAGGGACGGTTGTCCTCCATGCCGAAGTCGTTGCAGCGGTGGGCGACGAACATGTCGTATTCTTCAAAGCTGCCTTCATCTAGCAGCAGCTCGATCCGTTCGCGCGCCGTCAGCTTGCCCTTGGCGTGCTGCGCCTCGATCCGCTTTTGCCCGCCACCGAGCCGTGCGCCCTCGCGCCGCTCATGCAGTTCCGCAAGAATGTCTTTCATCGTCCATCCCTTCCCGTGTCCGGCTTGCCTTCCCCACCAAACGCCTGCTTCGCGGCTGCAGCAAATATGCGACATCGGAACGAGTCAGCATTGGACGGGCACTTTTGCCTTAAAATACGGGTGCGGCCCTGTCACTCAAGCCTTTCTTGGCAAATTTGCAAATTCTGCATATGCACTGGGATGCAAATTGCAAAAATGCAAATTACATGCCAATGTCATGCAATATATGGACAAGCCCGCCAGAGGGGCGTACCGCTTTCCGGATGACCGATCCGAGACCCGTGCGCTTTCTCGACCGCACCACCCCACCGCATATCGTCACGCTCGTGCTGCTATCCGGCATGTCGGCGCTGGTGATGAACATCTTCATCCCGAGCCTGAACGCAATGGCGGACTGGTTCAACACGGAATACGGCGTGATGCAGCTTGCGGTTGCCGGTTACCTGGCAATGAACGCAGTGCTGCAGATCTTCATCGGACCGCTCTCCGACAAATTTGGCCGCAGGCCTGTGATCCTCGCCGGGCTTGCCATTTTCTGCGTCGCGACCGTTGGCTGCATCTTTGCCCAGGACATCGTCACCTTTCTTGTCTTCCGCATGATCCAGTCGGCCATCGTTGTCGCCATGGTGCTCAGCCGCGCGGTGGTGCGCGACCTTTTCCCGCCGAATCAGGCCGCCTCGATGATCGGCTATGTGACCATGGGCATGGCCATCGTGCCGATGATCGCCCCCGCCATCGGCGGCGCACTGTCCGAGTTCTTCGACTGGCACGCCACCTTCTGGCTGATGCTGCTGCTCGGGCTGCTGACCCTCTGGCTGACATGGCGCGACCTCGGAGAGACCGCCACCCGCAGCACGCTCTCCCTTGCCCGGCAATTCGCCGAATACCCCGAACTGCTGCGTTCGCCGCGCTTCTGGGGCTATGCCCTCGCCTGCGCATTCTCCTCCGGCGCGTTCTTCTCCTACGTCGGCGGGGCCTCCTTTGTCGGCACCGAAGTCTTCTCGCTCAGCCAATCGCAGCTCGGCTTCTACTTCGGCGCACCGGCCATCGGCTATGCCTTGGGCAACTTCATCTCCGGGCGGTACTCCATGCGGATCGGCCTGAACCCTATGATGCTTTACGGTGGTGCCATCGTCACCGCCGGGATGCTGGCCTCGGTCCTGACCTTCCTTCTGGGCGGCGGCAGCGCACCAACCTTCTTCGGCTTCATGACGCTCGTCGGCCTCGGCAACGGGCTGACGATCCCCAATGCCACCGCCGGTATGCTCTCGGTGCGGCCTCACCTCGCGGGGACAGCGTCGGGCCTCGGCGGGGCAATCATGATCGGCGGCGGCGCGGCGCTCTCGGCTTTGGCCGGGGCGATGCTGCAACCGGGGTCGGGCGCCATGCCGCTGCTGCTGCTCATGGCCCTCTCCGGCGCGCTTTCCGTCATCGCTTCGCTTTTGGTCATTGCTCGCGCCCGGCGCCTCGGAGGACTGGACGCCGCCTGAGCCTTCTGCAAAGTTGCAACCACGCGGTGGCAAACTTGCAAAGGTGACGTATGGCTCCACAAAAACTCTATGCCGGTGCCAAGCTGCGCGACGTGCGCAGCCGCCTTGGCGTGACGCAAAAGGACTTTGCCGCCAAACTCGGCGTCTCCCTGCCCTACCTGAACCAGATGGAGAACAACAACCGGCCGGTGTCCACGACCGTGGTGCTCGCTCTGGCGCAGGAATTCGGCTTCGACGTGACGGAGCTGGGACAGGGCGACAGTGAACGGCTGGTCTCGGACATGCGCGAAGCCTTGGCCGACCCGATCTTTGCCGAAGCCGCGCCACAGCTGGCCGACCTGCGACTGACCGCCTCCAATGCGCCCGCGCTCGCCCGCGCCTTCCTCTCCCTGCACCGTGCTTACAGGCAAACCCATGAACGCCTTGCCTCCCTCGACGAAGCCCTGGGCCGCGAAGGTGCACAGCTGCAGCCAAGCCCCTGGGAGGAAGTCCGCGACTTCTTCCACTACTGCGACAATTACATCGACCCAGTGGATCGCGCCGCCGAACACTTCGCCCAGCTAAAGAGCGGCGAGCATGACATCGCACAGGCCGCGGCACAGCGCCTGTCGCTTGCCGGGATTACCGTGCGCAAGGCCCGCACGTCGCCCCTGCGCGCCTTCGATGCCGAGCGTCAGGAGCTGACCCTCTCCTCGCTTGCCCCGCCCGAAACCCAAACCTTCCAGCTGCTGGTGCAAGTGGCATTGTTGCGCCAAAATCAGCTGCTCGACGCAACCCTCGACCTTGCCCGGTTCCAGTCGGAGGAGGCCCGCGCCATCGCCAAACTCGGCCTGGCCAACTACTTCGCGGGGGCTGCGATGATGCCGTACCAAGCCTTCCATGCCGCCGCACAGGAAACCCGCCACGACTTGGAATTGCTCGCCGCGCGCTTCGGCGCTTCGGTCGAACAGGTCGCGCACCGTCTCTCGACCCTGCAACGACCGGGCGCAAAGGGCGTGCCCTTCTTCTTCGTCCGCGTCGATCAGGCGGGTACAATCACCAAGCGCCACTCCGCCACACGACTGCAATTCGCCCGCTTCGGCGGTGCTTGCCCACTGTGGAACGTGCATCGCGCCTTCGAAACGCCCGGCCGCTTTCTGCGCCAGCTGGCCGAAACCCCGGACGGCGTGCGCTACATCTCGCTGGCCATCGACGTCTCGAAGACCGGCGGTCATTTTGGCGCGCCCCGCCGCCGCTACGCCATCGCGCTGGGGTGCGAGGTGCGCCACGGCGCGGGGCTGGTCTATGCGGACGACCTCGACTTCACCCGCGCCTCCGCCTTCGAACCCATCGGCATCTCCTGCCGCATCTGCGAGCGCGAGAACTGCCACCAACGCTCGGTGCCGCCGCTGGAAAAACGGCTGTCCATCGACCCGGCCCGGCGCGACACCCTGCCCTACCGGCTGGATTGACTGGCTTCGAAAGCCGGGAGATTTCCCAAGGGCTGGTCTCCTCTCGGCTCTGCCGCCGTTCGTCGGACACGACCGGAGCACCAGGACAGAAAGAAAGACAGGGGCGGCGCGTCAGGCTTCGTATCTTTGAGAGCCCTCCGGGGATGAGGGATGAGGCTTCAAAGCCTAAGGGCAACGCCCCTGATCCGCCCCTCTCAGATCGGCGCGGGCCACCGCATGGCGAGATCCGCCATCAGCCCGCGATCCACGTCATCAAGCGGGCCAGTCGCCCAAGGTCGGAAGCGCATACGGACCGCCTCCAGCAGCGCCTGCTCTTGCCCGGCCTCCCAGCCATAGCCGAACCTGCGCGCATCCGCCTCGAAATCGCCCGGGCGCGCGACTTCGGGCCAGAGCGCGAGTCCCTGCCGCGCGAGCCGTTTCCAATCGAACCGGCGCCCCGGGTCGATCTTGCGTCCGATGGCCATGTCGGAATGTCCCAGCACCGCCTCCGGCCCGAGCGACCAGCGCGCGAATATCCCGCGCAGCAGGCGTTCCACCCGCGCCATCTGCGGCTCGGAGAAAGGCTGCGTGCCAGTGTTGGCGATCTCAATGCCGATGGACCCTGAATTGACATCGGTGATGGCGCCCCAGCGCCCCGCCCCGGCATGCCATGCCCGTTGCCCCTCGCAGACCAGCTGCCAGAGGCGCCCGTCGCCGGCCACCACGTAGTGCGCGGAGACCTCGGCCTCCGGGTTGCACAGCCAGTCGCGCGCCGCCTCGGCGCTCTGCATCGCGGTGTAGTGCAAGACGACAAGCGCGGGGCGCTCGACACCCCGGCGCGCGCCGCAGTTCAGCGAAGGCCAGACCTCTGCCCCGGCCTCACCGATCACGTCAGATCAACCGTTCCGGGCTGCGCGGAAGGGCGCCGGATCCCAGGTACAGGCAAAGCCGTCCCCGTCCGGGTCCATGCCCTTGCGGTCCTTCTCCGGACCACCTAGCGCGAGGAAATCCTCCTGCGCCAGATCATCGGAGGTATAGGCACCACAGGCCCGCTCATACTTGGCCTCGGCCCGGAAACTCGACCGACTGTAAAGAGGCGTGCCGCGCGGGTTGTTCGTCCGCAGGGCGAATTCGACGATGTTCGGGCGGTTGCTGCCCGGCCGCGTCGGCAGGTCCGTCGGCGCGATGAGCTGAAACTGCGCACGGTTCTGAGCGATCATTGCCGCGTCATCCTCGATATCGCGCTCGGCGGAGACCGCACCGAAGTCGTTTTCGTCCGAGATCCCGACCGCATTGGTGACAGCCTGCGGCGCAGGCTCGCCTGCTGTTGCCATCGGGTCTGCGGCAGCGCCATCCAGAGAGGTCGCCTGCACGTCAACCGGGCCTGGCACGGTTGACGGGCGCGTGCCGCCGGAGAGCGACGCTTCCC
This sequence comes from Pacificoceanicola niger, assembly GCF_048553275.1. Classification (NCBI taxonomy): domain Bacteria; kingdom Pseudomonadati; phylum Pseudomonadota; class Alphaproteobacteria; order Rhodobacterales; family Roseobacteraceae; genus Pacificoceanicola; species Pacificoceanicola niger. The sequence continues at coordinate 49,141 of NZ_JBLZMW010000016.1, read as the reverse complement.
GCTGTTGCTGGTATTCGGTGTAATCGCCGAATCCCACACCGCGCCCGCTGTCCACGACGCCCGCGCCGCTGTCGGGCACCAAGGGTGCACAACCTGCCACAGCCGCCAGCGCCGCAAGTCCGAGAAAAACGTTCCGCATCATCGCTCTGCCTCTTCGAAGGTTAACGCGCTTTACCACCATTTCCCCGGCTTGGCCACAAACCCGGCGGCCTGCTCCAGCGCATAGGCGGTATTCAGCAAATCGCCTTCTTCCCACGGGCGGCCAATCAGTTGCAGTCCGAGCGGCAGTCCCTGCGCGTTCACACCCGCAGGCACCGAAATCCCCGGCAGACCAGCGAGGTTCACGGTCACCGTGAACACGTCGTTGAGGTACATCTGCACCGGATCGGCCTCTGTCATCTCACCCAGACCAAAGGCGGCGGAGGGGGTCGCGGGCGTCAGGATCGCATCGACCCCGGCGTCAAAGACCTGCTCGAAGTCGCGTTTGATCAGCGTCCGGACCTTGCGCGCGCGGTTGTAATAGGCGTCATAGAAGCCAGCGGAAAGCACGTAGGTGCCGACCATCACGCGGCGCTGCACCTCGTGGCCGAAGCCCTCTGCGCGGGTTTTCTCGTACATCTCGGTGATGCCGTCGCCCTGTGCCAGCGTGGCGCGGTGGCCATAGCGCACACCGTCATAGCGGGCGAGGTTGGATGACGCTTCGGCGGGCGCGATCACATAATAGGCGGGCAAGGCGTACTTGGTATGCGGCAACGAGATATCGACAATCTTCGCGCCCGCATCCTGCAACATCCTGCGGCCTTCGGCCCACAGCGCCTCGATCTCGTCCGGCATGCCATCCATATGATATTCCTTGGGAATACCGATGGTCTTGCCGCGAATATCGCCGGTCAGCATGGCCTCGAAATCCGGCACGGCGAGGTCCGCAGACGTCGAATCCTTCGGGTCGTGGCCGCACATGCTTTGCAGCATGATCGCCGCGTCGCGCACATCCTTGGTCATCGGACCGGCCTGATCGAGCGAGGAGGCAAAGGCGATGATACCCCACCGCGAACACCGGCCATAGGTCGGCTTGATGCCGGTGATGCCGGTGAAGGCGGCAGGCTGGCGGATGGAGCCGCCGGTGTCCGTGCCCGTCGCACCAAGGCAGAGGTCCGCCGCGACAGCCGAAGCCGAGCCACCGGACGAGCCGCCAGGGGTCAGGGCCGCATCGTCGTTGCCGCGCCGCCACGGGTTCACCGCGTTGCCATAGGCGGAGGTCTCGTTCGACGAGCCCATGGCGAATTCGTCCATGTTCAGCTTGCCGAGCATCACCGCACCGGCGTCAAACAGCTGCGTGGTGACGGTCGATTCATATTCGGGACGGAACCCCCCAAGGATGTTGGAGGCCGCCTGCGACGGAACACCCTTGGTACAGAACAGGTCCTTGATCCCCAGCGGAATACCACACATTGCCGGGGCATCGCCCGCCGTAATGCGCGCATCGGCCGCCTCGGCCTGCGCCAGTGCGATTTCCGGCGTATGGTGCACAAAGGCGTTGAGCGCCCCGGCCCCCTCGATGGCCGACAAACAGGCCTCGGTCAGGGCAACGCTGGTGACTTCGCCCTTGCGCAGCGCATCGCGCGCCTCGGCGATCTTCATGCTTGTAAGCTCAGTCATTATTCGACCACCTTCGGAACCGCGAAAAAGCCCTCGCGCGCGTCGGGCGCATTCTTCAGAACCTTGTCCTGCTGATTACCATCCGTCACGCCGTCCTCACGGCGTTTGAGCCGCATCGGCGTGACCGAGGTCATCGGCTCCACACCGTCCACGTCGACCTCGTTCAGCTGTTCGATGAACCCGAGGATCGTGTTGAATTCCTCGGCCAGCGCCGGCAGCGCATCGTCTTCGACCTTGATCCGCGCCAGCTTGGCCACGCGGGCGGCGGTCTCCTTGTCAATCGACATGGGGCGTCCCTCTTCGCTTGGGTTTGCCCTGCGCTTTACCGCCCCGCGCCGCCGCTCGCAAGCATATGCCGCGCATGCGGCCGCCCCGCACCACGGCTTGCGCTCTTTTTCCTGCCCGGGCAGGCCGAACTCCCGCCAGGACGCCCCGTGAGCACGCCCGGCGCTCAACGGCAACGATCCGCCATTTCCCTAGCCCCCGCCCCTGCGCTAGGCTCTGCGCAAAATCCAACTCGGGAGAGACGACTCATGAACATCCTCTGGCTCGGCCACGGCTCGTTCCGCATCGAAATCGGCGATCAGATCCTGCTGATCGACCCGTGGATCAACGGCAACCCCATGATGGAAGGGCAGGACAGCGAAGCCGCGCTGGCCGGGGCGACGCAAATCCTCGTCACGCACGGCCATTTTGACCACACCCAAGACATCGTCGAAGTGTCCGAACGCACCGGAGCCCCCGTCACCGCCATTTACGAACTGGCGCATTACCTGTTTTCAAAGGGAGCAAAGGAAGGCCACGCCTTCAACAAGGGCGGCACGCTGACCTTCGGCGATGTTTCTGTCAACATGGTCCCGGCCTCGCACTCCTCCTCGATCAAGGTCGGAGACAGGGCGGTCTACATGGGCGCGGAAATCGGCTTCATCATCCGCGGCGAAGGCAAAACGCTTTACTTTTCCGGCGATACCACCGTCATGGCGGACATGGGCTGGATCGGGGACTACTACAAACCCGACATCGGTATCCTGTCGGCGGGCGGCTATTACACCATGGACATGACGCTCGCCGCCTATGCCGCGAAAACCTACTTCGATTTCAAAACCGTGATCCCGTGCCACTACCGCACGTTCCCGGCGCTCGAACAGTCGGCGGAAAAGCTGGCCTCAGGTCTGCCCGGCGTCGACGTGATCGAACCACAGGTTCTGCAGCCGATCACGCTTTGAAGACAAATTCCCTCGGGGAGAAATCTTGACGGAGGCCATGCCCCCGGTCTTCGGCCGTCCCCGGTGTATTCAGCAAAGAGACGATGCACGGGACAGCGCGTCGGGCGTCTTCTCTTGTCAAATACGCCGTGGGTCCGGCTGAACGAGCCGAGGGGGCAGCGCCCCCTCCCTGCTCAGACCGACGAGGCGTTCAGCGCCTGATCGAGATCCGCGATCAGATCATCCGCATCCTCGATCCCGATGGAAATCCGTACCACGTTCGGCGCCGCGCCCGCCGCGATCTGCTGCTCTTCTGTCAGCTGACGGTGGGTGGTGGAGGCCGAGTGGATCACCAGGCTGCGGGTGTCCCCGAGGTTTGCAACGTGGCTGAAAATCTCCAACGAATCGACAAACTTGATGCAGGCCTCATAGCCGCCCTTCAACGCCACGGTAAACAGGCCCCCGGCGCCGTTGGGGCAAATCCGCGACACGCGGTCGTTGTAAGGCGAGGACGGCAGGCCCGCATAGGTCACCTGCTCCACAGCCGGATGGTTTTCCAGCCAGCTCGCCACGCGCATTGCGTTCTCCACATGGCGCTGCATGCGCAAGCTCAACGTCTCGATGCCCATCAGCGTGTAATGCGCCGCCTGCGGATTCAACGTCATGCCAAGGTCGCGCAGGCCAATGGCGATGCCGTGGAAAGTGAAAGCCAGCGGGCCGAAGGTCTCGTGGAATTTCAGACCATGATACGCCGGCTCCGGCGCGCTCAGGGACGGGAACTTGTCCGAAGCGGACCAGTCGAACTTGCCCGAATCGACCACCACGCCGCCGGTCACCGTGCCGTTGCCTGTCAGGTACTTTGTCATCGAATGCACCACCAGCGTGGCGCCGTGTTCGATCGGGCGGCAGAGGTATGGCGTGGCGGAGGTGTTGTCGACGATCAGCGGCAGCCCCGCCGCGTCGGCCACTTTCGCCGCCGCGTCGAGATCGGTGATATAGCCGCCGGGGTTGGCGATACTCTCGCAGAAGACCGCGCGGGTATCATCGTCAATCGCCGCGGCCACCGCGTCCACATCGTCGAAATCGACGAATTTGGCGGACCAGCCGAAGCGTTTGATCGTCTGGCTGAACTGGGTGATCGAGCCGCCGTAAAGCCGGGTCGACACCACCACGTTGCGGCCCGGCTCCATCAGCGGGAACAGCGCCATGATCTGTGCGGCATGGCCGGACGAGCAGCAGACCGCGCCTGCGCCCCCCTCCAGCGTGGCAACCCGCTCCTGCAACGCGGCCACGGTCGGATTGGTCAGCCGCGAGTAGATATAGCCGACCTCCTGCAGGTTGAAGAGCGCTGCGGCGTGTTCAGCATCGCGAAACACATAGGCCGTCGTCTGGTAAATCGGCACCTGCCGGGCACCGGTGGCCGGGTCCGGGCGTGCGCCCGCATGGATCTGCAAAGTGTCGAAGCCGTAGCTGGGGCCGTCTGTCATGGAATCCTCCCTTAACGATTTGTCCCTAGGGGTATGCCATTGCGCACCGCCGGGCAATCGGCAGCTGACCCCCTGCCTCAAGAAAGCCGCGCGCGGCGCCGTCCAGGCGCTGGCAGAGCCCTCCATCGCCGCATTTCGCCCGTCCCACGCCCCGAAGTTATGCCAATACCGTCATGCAGTTGCCGGATTCGCCCGGCACACCTTGGTCACCTGCCAGCAATAGCCAGATCGAGCGCCATGTACCCGTACCACAGGTCCCCCCGTCCCGGCTTTCCCACCGTCGAAGCCCTGCGCACCCGCGTCATCACAGGCCTGCAGGAAGCCCTGCGCGAGGCCGAGATCACCGCAGCGCAGGACGACCCGAACCAGCTTCTGATCCAAAGCGAAAGCACGGGAGCCAAGGTCGTGCACCTTGGCAATCTCGCCACCGAACTCGTGGGCCAGCTGCCCCCCGCCGAAGCCGAAGCCCGCGTGCGCAGCTTCATCGACATGGTCCAAAGCCTCACCCGCGGCGGTAGGGCCCTCACGCCTGATCGGCTCTACCCGGCTCTGCGCCACCGCGATTTCCCCCTGCAAAGCGGTGCCGAGCCGCTCACCCGCCCTGCGCCCGGCGATTGCCTCGCGGTGCTGATGTCCGACGAAGGGACGCATACGGCCATGGTCACGCAGGCCTGCCTGGCCAAAAGCAATCTCATGCCGGAGGCCGCCTGGGAAGCCGCCGAGGAAAACTTCGCCCGCGCCCTGACCGACCTTGCGCTCTATGCCGAAGACGGCGGCCTGCTGTCGCTGGAAATCGAACATTTCGAGTGGCTGGGCAGCAGCCTCCTTCTGGCTCCCGCCGTCATCAGCCACATGCTGGCCGCGCAAGACATCGGCGCGGTCTACCTAGCCGCCCCGTCGCGGCAATCGGTCGATATGATCCCGGTTGAGGCCCCTGGCGCGCTTGGCCAGATGCGCGACTGGATGGCGGAGCGACTCGCCGAACCGCATCCGCAGTCGGACATGCTCTATCGCCTCGCGCCCGGAGACGTCGCGCCGCGCCCGACCCACGTCTTCGAACAGGGCAGCCTGCACGCGCTCACCTGAGCCGGGCAGCCCCGTTCCTGCGCATGACAGCAAAAGTCAGCGCGCCGACGCGTAGGGCGGGGTTATTACCCCGCACCCCAGGCAGTCCACATTCCGAAACGTTACGCTCCTAACGCAGCCAGAAGCCCTCGCGCTTGATGCGGTTGCGAATCGCCTTCTCCCGCACCGGCAGATCATCCTGATCGAAAAGCGCCCGCACCTTGTGGCCCCGACCCTGATAGATCATCCGCTTGAACGGATCGTATTGCTTGAGCACCTTTTTCACCCGGTTCGGCGCAGCAACAGCCTCCAGCCGCTCAACCACCGCCTGCCTCTCCCGCGCGTAAAGCAGCGGCAAAGTCCGGTAGTGACAGCTCACCGTCCCATCGAGCAGTCCTTCCGGCACCGTCCACCGCCCGCCGCCGAGCGCGTGGATCACCAGGGGCAGCGCCACCTGATCCAGCCACGGATCGAGCGATTGCAGCACCAAGGCCTCCGGCGGGTCATCCCGGATTTCCAGCGCATAGTCCAAATACCGCCGTCCGAACACGCGCGGGCACCGATAGAAAAAGAACCCGGCGTTGAAATACAGATACCGTTGCCAGTACTCATCCGGCTGATCCAGATCGAGCGAATTGTCGAAATCCAGCCCGAAGCGGTCATAGAGCGATTTCCAGATCGCCGTGTAGCCTGGGCCGTAAATCTCCACCTCCGGCCAGGTGCCCTCTCGCTTCATCGACGCGGTCGGGCGGTCGAAATCGAACGGCACCCCGGACAGATCGTCAAGGATCAGCGTATCCGTATCGAAGAACACGAACGGCTCTCCCTCCGGCAGCGCAAACAGCGCCTCGATCTTGTTTCCATAGGGATAGGCGCCGCCGAAATGACGGCTCTCGAACGGCAGCATCCGTGCGCCCAGCTGGTCCAGAAGCGCACGCACCTCAGGGTCCTTGATCCGTGGATCGCGCTCCCAGAGAGGCCCCGGCTGTGGCTCGGCGACAAACAGGCGGAACCGCTCCGGCGTGCCGCTCCGCACCAGCGACGCCGCAAAAAGCACCGCCTCGTAAGACAGCCGCCCGGCCTGACCGACAATCAGCACGTTCACCCTTTGAGATTGAGAGGCGGCCCGGTTCTGTGGCATCGTAAAGAGGCTCATTTTCTTTTCGGGCACTATAGGCGCGAACTGCCCCCGTCAAAAGCGCCTTGTGCCACGCTATTTCAAGGACCCGTTGCATGATTGATCTGTTTCTCCTGCTCACCGCCATCGCCAACGGCAGCAACGACGCCGGACAGGCGCAGGCCGGGGCCGCCCCCCGCCCCACCGCGAGCGCCAGCAGCAGCACCCACCAGCCCGCGCCAGCGACGGCCCCGGCCCTGACAGCCGCGCCCGACGCGACACCGCAATACCGCGCCGAAAGCCAGGTGCCCACAGGCCGGTTCACCACCGCTACGGAGGTCCGCCCGATCCTCGACGCCACGCGCGCCAATTGGGTTGCCGTACGCGAATACGACGGCAAGGACCTGGTCTACCTCACCCACCTTCTGTCCTGGCGCTGCGGGCTGGTGGCGATCCACGTCAGCCTAAACGGCGGTCCGCTGGAGGCCTGGCCAATGGAGGCCTGCCACGAGGATACCAACGCCCCCAACGCGCTGACCGGCGATGCCACGGCGATCTATCGCGGCTATCCGCTCGGATCGGTCGAAACCATCACGGTCGGGATCACTTATGACGACCTCACCGCTGACACAGCGACCTTCGATCGCAAGGGGGCGATGATCCGCTGACGCCTGCCCTTTGCGTGCACGGTTTCACCGCATTGACGCGCGGCAGGGTCTGGGGTTCGCCGCGGACGCGCGACGCCGCTCCGAGGGTCAACGCGCCTCTATCGGCGCGCCGAGGTCCGCTGGCTGCAGGTCCTGCACATAGGCCAGGATAGCCTCGACCTCGTCCAACGTCATGAAAACCGGCGCAATCGGCGAGGGCCTGTCTTCGGCGAAGGGCTCGGACAGCCCGTCGATCTGGGTAAAGGACGGGTGCGGGTTGAGCGCGTAAAAGGCCGCGAAGCGCTGCGACCAATCCGGCATGGCGCGCAGGATCATGAAGCTCGGGGTCGATCCGATGGAGCCGAACCGCTCCTCTGGCCGCACAACGTGGCACCGCTTGCAATGCCGCTCGGAGGCGGTCAGGCCGGCCACCGCATCGCCTTCGAAAGCCACGTCCAGCGCTGCTGCCGTCTTCTGCTCCGGCAGTGAAAACAAGGTGCCGCCCTCCGGGGCATAGCCAGTCACCGTATTCTTGCCGACCTCGGACGTCAGCCAATCGACAAAGCGTTCGGAGGCCGGATGCCCGTCTGACAATACCGCCACATGCCAGACCTGCCCCGCCCCTTCAAAGACCGGACGCCCGGCATCGCCAAATGCCACATCCGCCGCCGCACCTGGCGCGACGGGACGGACCCTGATTTGTGTCTTGAGAGAAAAGCGCGGAAGGATATGTTGCAACAAACCCGACTGCTCCAACGCCTCGGGCGCGGCAAGACGCACCACGCGTGCCTCTTGCGCCTGCGCCACAAAAGGCACAAGCAGGAGGACAACGAACAGGATCGCGTGGAACGCCATGCCCCATGCTAGGGCGCTGCACCCCCCGGGATCAAGAAAAACAGGAAGGACGCGCGATGAGCGACGATTTCAACATGTCCATGCGGAAGTTTCTCAAGCAGGTCGGCGTGACCTCGCAACAGGCCATCGAAGCGGCCATGCGCGAGGCGGATACCAGCGGAAAAACATTTGCCGTTAAAGCGGTTATCACGATCGAAACGCTGGATCTCACACATGAGGTCACCGGCGAAATCAAAGGGCAGGAGTGAACCTTGAGCCTTTCTCGTGATGCCGTCCTGACCGTTCTGAAGACCGTTCAGGACCCCGCCGGTGGCGACATCGTCAGCTCCGGCCTGATGCGCGCGCTCAACGTCGGTGACGACGGTGCGGTGCGCTTTGTGATGGAAATTCCTCAACCGAGCCCGGCCTATGACGCGGTCAAGGGCGAGGCCGAACGCCAGCTCAAGGAAGCGGGCGCGTCGGCGGTGACCATCGTCATGACCGCCCATCAGGACAAGGCCCCGCCCCAGCTCAAGCCCGCCGCGCCCAAACCTCAGGGGCCGCAAGGCATCCCCGGCGTTGACCGCATTCTGGCCATCGCCTCCGGCAAGGGCGGCGTCGGCAAGAGCACCGTCTCCGCCAACCTCGCCTGCGCGCTGGCGCAGCAGGGCCGCCGCGTCGGCCTGCTGGATGCGGATGTCTACGGCCCGTCGCAGCCCCGGATGCTCGGCGTCTCCGGTCGCCCGGCCTCGCCCGACGGCAAGACCATTCTGCCCTTGCGAAATCATGGGGTTACCATGATGTCCATCGGCCTGATGACCAATGAAGGTCAGGCCGTGGTCTGGCGCGGGCCGATGCTTATGGGCGCGCTGCAGCAAATGATGATGCAGGTGCAATGGGGCGCGCTCGACGTGCTGATCGTCGACCTGCCGCCGGGCACCGGCGACGTGCAGATGACGCTTGCGCAGAAGGCCGAAATCACTGGCGCGATCGTGGTCAGCACCCCGCAGGACGTGGCGCTTCTCGATGCGCGCAAGGGCATCGACATGTTCCAGCAGCTCAAGGTTCCGATCGTCGGCATGATCGAGAACATGAGCACGCATATCTGCTCGCAATGCGGCCATGAAGAGCACGTCTTCGGCCATGGCGGCGTCGCAGCGGAGGCGCAGAAACTCGGCGTGCCGCTGCTTGCGGAAATTCCCCTGCATCTCGACATCCGACTGGCCTCCGATGGCGGCGCGCCCATCGTGGTCAGCGCCCCGGATTCCAGCCAGGCCAAAGCCTTCCAGGATGTCGCGGCAAAACTGGTCGAGGCCGGGGTCGCCTGAGCATGAATGATCTGGAACGTGTTGAGATGCCTGTCTTTCCTCCGCTGATGGCGGGGGAAGAGGTGACCGGACGGCAAGACCCGGCCGAGATCGCCTGTCTGCGCGCGGCCCAAGGCTGTGATGCCGGTCTGGTGGTGTATCGGCTCGACGATATGGCGCTGGAGGCGGCGCTGATCTTCGCCCCCGAAGTGCCGCTGCGGCAGGCCATGGTGATGCTTCCCCTCTGCGGCGTCGGCTTTCAGAACGCGCTCGGGGCGCTGGCCCCGCCGGAGGTTGCCGTGCATCTCGCATGGGACGGCGCGATCCGGGTCAATGGCGCCCGGTGCGGGCGGCTCAGGGCCATGAGCTCGGACAGCGATCCCGCCGCCGTTCCCGACTGGCTCGTCGTTGCGCTGAGCGTGCCGATCCTGCCCGCGGACAGCGAGGGCGGGCTCACCCCAGACCAGACCGCGCTTTATGCCGAGGGCTGCACCGAAGTCGCCGCACCACACCTGCTGGAGGCTTGGGCCCGGCATACGCTGGGCTGGATAAGCCGTTGGGAAACCGGCGGAAACGCGGCTCTGCACAGCGAATGGCAAGGGCTCGCCCATGGCATTGGCGAGGATGCGCGCCAAAACGGCCTGAGCGGCACCGCGCTTGGCGTGGACGAGGATTTCGGCCTGCTGCTGCGCGATGGCGAGACCACCCACCTGATCCCCCTGACGACACTTCTGGAGACGCCATGAAACTCGCGCGCGCGATCCATTTCGACGAATCAGACACCTTTGTCTTTGCGCAGCCTGCGCGCACCGGCGAATGGTGCATCCCCGGCGGGTTCGAATTCTCCGATTGGACAGAGGGCGACCTGACCGGCAAGGCCCGGCAGGCCTTTGCCAATGGCTGGCTGGGGCTGGAGACCGGAGGGCGCGTGACTTTCGTTGCGGTGACGCAGGTCGAGCCTGCCGAGGCCGAGGCGCTGACGGCTACGCTCGCGCAGCATTTCGTCACCTACTACGGCGCGCCGTCTCCCGAGGCCGCGCGGCCCGTGGCCGAAGGCGAGATTGCCCATATGGCCGAGCTGTGCGAGGAGCACGACCCCAACACACTGCTGACCGTCGCGCGCGAATTGACCGAAGCCGGCGTGCGTGAAGCCTTTCGCGTGATCGAAGCCTCCGATGCCGGGCTGGAGCAATTCGCCATTCACGGCTCTCTGGACGAGGACGACCACGACCATTCCCATTCCCACACTCACGATCATTGAACAGCGGTCCACCCGGACTACACTACTGTCAAAGACGTGATCGCTCCTGGCGTCTTTGAATTGATCCAAACGCAAGGATTCGGCGTAGGCTTCGTGTTGCGAGGGCAGAACAGCCTTCCGCTCGCTTCAGGGAGATTCCAACGATGAACGACCAGACGCCCCAACGCCGCATGACCGCAGCGGATTTCGATCAGGAACTGCTCAACCTCTACGACTTCTATGCCCACGGCAAGATCACCAAGCGCGAATTCCTCGATCGCGCGGGCAAATTCGCCGTTGGCGCAGTGACCGCGTCGGCCCTGCTGGGCATGCTTTCGCCGAATTATGCTCTGGCCGAGCAGGTCAGCTTCAATGATCCCGACATCGAACCCGAATACATCACCTATCCCTCGCCCAACGGCCATGGCGAGGTGCGTGCCTACATGGTGCGCCCCGCCGGGTTGAACGGGCCAGCCCCCGCCGTCGTCGTCGTGCACGAGAATCGCGGGCTGAATCCCTACATCGAAGACGTGGCGCGGCGTGTTGCCAAGGCCGGCTTCATCGCCCTGGCCCCGGACGGGCTGACATCGGTTGGCGGCTATCCCGGCAACGACGCCGAGGGCCGCGAGCTGCAGCGCACCGTCGATGGCGAAAAGCTGATGAACGACTTCTTTGCGGCCTATGAGTTCCTCGCCGCGCATGAGGACACCACCGGCAAGGTCGGCTGCGTCGGCTTCTGCTATGGCGGCGGCGTGTGCAATGCGCTGGCAGTGGCCTACCCGGAACTCAGCGCCTCCGTGCCCTTCTATGGCCGTCAGGCGGCGGCAGAGGACGTGCCGCGCATTCAGGCCCCGCTGCTTTTGCAGTATGCCGAGCTGGATGAGCGCATCAATGAAGGCTGGCCTGCCTATGAGGCCGCCCTGAAAGAGCACGGCAAGACCTTCACGGCGCATATCTACGAAGGCGTGAACCACGGCTTCCACAACGATTCGACCCCGCGCTATGACGAGGCCGCCGCCGAGTTGGCATGGGATCGCACCATCGCCTTCTTCAGGGAACACCTGAGCTGAAAACCTGCCCGCCGCGACACGCTGCGGCGGGCCATCCGCCTGAATCCGCTGGACAAGCCCGCCCGCCAGCGCAACTCTGGGGCAAACATATACGGGAGCCCCGACATGAAACTCTGGATCACCACGGCCCTCGCCGCATGCCTCGCCACCGTCGCGACCGCGCAGAATGAGTGCGCCGCGGGCAAGACACTGACCGAGGGCACCCTGACCATCGCCACCGGAAACCCGGCCTATTACCCATGGGTGATGGACAATGCGCCCGAAAGCGGAGAGGGCTTCGAGGCCGCCGTGGCCTATGCCGTGGCCGCCGAGATGGGCTTTCCCGCCGACAAGGTCACCTGGACCCGCACGTCCTTCGATCAGGCGATCCAGCCCGGGGCGAAGGACTTCGACCTCAACATGCAGCAGTTTTCCATCACCGAGGACCGCGAGAAAATGGTCGATTTCTCCGATCCCTACTACAGTTCCGCCATGGCCGTGCTGACCACGCAAACAGTTGTCGACGCGGGGGCCACCGCCACCCCAGACAGTCTGAAATCCCTGCTCTGGGGGGCCGATGCCAACACCACCGCCGTACCGATGCTCGGCGCGCTGATCCAGCCGGAGAAAGATCCGTTGCTCTATGGCGACAATGCCGATGTCACCGCCGCCCTCCAGGCCGGCCAGATCGACGCGGCGCTGTTCGACCTGCCCACGGCGCTCTACCTCGCCGGTGTGGTGGTGAATGGTGGCACGCTGCTCGGCCAGTTTCCCGCCGAACGCACCGACAATCCCGATCAGTTCGGCATTCTCATGGAAGAAGGCAGCGCCCTGAAGGACTGCGTCAACGCCGCCCTCGCCCGCCTGAAGGACAGTGGCAAACTGGCGGACATCGAGGCAAAATGGCTGCAAGACGCCACCGCGATCCCGGTCATCCAGTAATCCGCCACCTTCACTGGTCCAAAAATATCCCGGGGGAGTCCGAAGGACAGGGGCAGCGCCCCCACATAATTTTGTTCCGGCAAAATTTCCCCCGCCCGAAAGCTCATGACTGCGCAACGCACCCGCCGACAGACCTTCGAAGCCAAGCAGCGCCGCCGCGCGACGCTGATCGCCGCCGCCTCCACCGGGGCGGTGATCCTTGCGCTGATCCTATTCCTCCCGCTCGCCCCCGGCTGGGACGCGGTGAAACGCAGCTTCTTCAACGGCGAGGTCTTTGTCAGAACCTTCCCGGGTCTGCTGCAGGCATTCCTAATGGACATCGCCATTTTCGCATGGTGCGCGCCGCTTATTGCCGCGCTCGGGCTGATCGTGGCGCTCATGCGCGACATCCGCAGCCCCGCTCTCTACCCGCTCAGGCTTGTCGCAATTCTCTACACCGATATTTTCCGCGGCCTGCCGGTGATCCTCGTGATCTACCTCATCGGCTTCGGCATTCCCGGCCTCGGTCTGCCGCGTCCGTGGAATTCCCCCTATCTCTGGGGCAGCCTTGCGCTGATCCTGGTCTATGCCGCCTATGTCGCCGAAGTCATCCGCTCCGGCATCGAATCGATCCACGCCAGCCAGCGCGCCGCCGCTTTGTCGCTTGGCCTGTCGCAAGCGGACTCCATGCGCTTCGTGATCCTGCCTCAGGCGTTGCGCCGCGTGGTGCCCGCAAACATGAACCTCTTCGTTGCGCTGCAAAAAGACGTGGCTCTGCTCAGCTTTATCGGCCCCGTCGAGATTTTCCGGCAGGCCGGCGTCTATAAATCCCTCATGGCCAATTTCACGCCCTACGTCGGTGCCGCGCTGATTTTCCTGGCCATCACCATCCCCGCGACGCGCTATGCCGATCATCTCATGAACAAACAACAAAAGGCCCGCTCCTGATGGCGCGGCTCGAATTGCAGGATATCCGCAAGAGCTTTGGCGGCAACCCGGTGCTGCAGGGCATCGACCTGACCATCGAGCCGGGGCAGATGGTCTGCCTTATTGGCGCGTCGGGTTCCGGCAAGTCCACGCTTCTACGCTGCATGAACCTTCTGGAGCCGGTCGATGACGGTGTGATCCTTCTGGGCGGCGAGGATATTTCAGAGCCGGGCCGCGATCCCCAGCCAGTGCGCCAACGCATCGGCATCGTCTTTCAGTCCTATAATCTCTTTCCGCATATGAGCGCGGAAGAAAACGTCATGCTCGCCCCGCGCCGGATCAAGGGCCTGTCGCGCGAGGCCCTGCGTCCGGAAGTGACGGCACTGTTTCAGCGCTTTGGCCTCGCCGACCGCATGGCGCATTACCCCGATCAACTCTCCGGCGGGCAGCAGCAGCGCGTGGCGATCATCCGGGCGCTGGCGATGCGCCCGGAGATCATGCTCTTTGACGAGATCACCTCCGCGCTGGACCCCGAACTGGTCGCCGAGGTTCTGGACGTTCTGCGCAGCCTTCGGGACGATGGCATGACCATGGTTCTGGCCACCCATGAAATGGGGTTCGCGCGCGAGCTTGCCGATGTGGTCTGCTTCCTCGATCAGGGACGGATCTGCGAAAGCGGGCCGCCGGATCAGGTGTTCGGCGCCCCGAAGGAAGCGCGCACAAAGGCGTTCCTGTCGCGCGTGCTGTAGGCCCGGTTTCGGCTTTTCACGCAAACTCACCCTGACAGAACCACCCGGACGACTGCGCCCCGCCATGAGCGTAGAACAGCCAGAGCCGCTCACCCTTGTCCGTCTCCACCCGCCAGTAATCGCGCGGACCCGAACGCCATTCGGGGTCCTCCAGCCACCATTCCGGCAAGATCCGCTCCGGCCCCGTCGCGGCCAGCACACCGAACGTGCGCCCGCGCCAGCGAAACTCGGCGCCCAGCCGTGGGCGGTCCGGCGCCATCACCGGCTCCGGCCGCCACAGTTGCAGGGGGCGACGCACCGGCAGGGCGGGCCAATCCTGCGCAGGCTCGGACCACGCGGCCGCCACAACCTGCGCGCCCTTCTCCGGGATGTGGCTGTCGCCGGGATGACGGCGGGTAATCGCCTCCATGCCGATCCGCGCTGACAGCCGGTTGAGCAGATCCTCCGTCGCCGGGCCGACCCCGCCTTCCTGCCGCGCCCGCCCCCGCGCCGCTGCGACCTCATGGCCCGCGATGGTGCGCTCGTGAATCATCTCGTGCTGCACCGCCTCCAGCCGCAGCATGTCGATGCCGGACCCGGCGTCGATCTCTTCGATCTTCATACGCAGCAGGGGCAGGATGCGCTCCGGATCGTGCCCCGCCACCGCCAGCTTCAGCGTCAGCCATTGCATGGTGTGATCGGCCCGGTGCGCCTCCAGGCGCAGCACCCGCACCCCGCGCCCCGCCGCGCGCAGCCTGTCGCACAAGGCCCGCGCCAGGCGCTCCAGCGCCGCCTCCACATCCTCCGCCAGCCCGATGGGGTCAGGCAACGACAGCCGCGTGGAAAACCGCTCCGGCGGGGTGGCCGGGCTGACCGGTTCGGGGGCGCTGCCCACGGCCTTGTCCAGCTGATCGACCAGCCCCCGGCCAAAGCGGCGCGCCAGCCCGGCACGCGGCATGCCGATGAGGTCGCCCACCGTGCGCAGCCCCAGCCGGTGCAGCTGTTCCTGCGTATAGGCATCGAGTCGCAGCGCCGCGACGGGCAGCGGGGATATGGCGCTCCAGCTTTTGCCGACCTCGGCGATATGGCCTTCCGGCAGCGCCCGCGCCGGGGCGCCGGGCGGCAGACCGCCGCGCTCCCAATGCCGCCGTTTGCCCGCGCGCGCGCGGGTGGCCCGCGCCTCTTGATCAATCGCATCGCCGGAGCGGTGGCTGCCCACGTCCTGCGCCGTATACCGCGCCAGCGCCCAGGCCGCGCCCAGCGTATCGGCCAGCCCGAGCCGCACCGACAGGCCAAGGTTGGCACAGTCCTGATGCACCTGCGCCGCCAGCGCCTCCTCTCCGCCAAAGAGATGCGCACAGCCCGTCAGATCAATCACCAGCGCATCCGGCGGCTCCGAGCGGACCCAGGGCGAATACCGCCCGGCCCAGCGGTGCAGCACGCCGAGAAAGGCCGCCTCGCGGTGCGCAATGGCCGCGCGAGTGACCAGATCGGCGCACATGGCGTGGGCATCGCGCAGCGGCTGGCCCCGGTAAAGCCCCGCCTCCGTCGCCTTCTGCGACAGCGAAGAGACCACCTGTGCCGGCCCCTCCTCTGCGACCGTGACAAAGGGCATATCGGCAAGCCAAGGCTCCGCCCGGATCAGGCGTTCAGCGCCAAGGCGCGGGAACCAGAGCGAGAGGATACGGCGGTGGGGCATGAGCGAATGGCAGTTTGTTCGCTTTTTGTTCTAAAGCGGGGAACACGAAGAGTCGAGTCCCGGAGCAGCGTTCCCTGATCTCGGTCCAAAGGTATCTTGATTGCCGGTTTCAGGCTGTCCCCGGCTTGCCGCTTACATCGTCTCCAGGCAATGCCGCCGGAAGGCGCGTTTGAGCATATCCAGCTCGGCGCGCAGCAAGTCCATTTCGGCCCGGATATCATCCCCCAGCACCTCCCCCGCAATCAGGGTGAAACTGTCCAGCAAGGTGTCTGTATTGGCGTCAAGGATCAGGAAGGTCTGCACCCCGTCACCCACCGCCTCCAGCGGCACCGGGATCTCCAGCGCCCAGCGACCGCCGCCGCTGACCTCGGTCACCATCACGCCATGAAGCGGTTTGTCATGCAGGGTTACGGCGATCTCCGGCGCACCCGCATCCTTGACCGATGAGGTCAGCAACCCCTCCCACACGCCTTCGCAAAAGCGGGTCTTGGTCAGTTCAAAGTCACTCATGCCCGAGGGCTCCCTTCACGCGTCACAGTTCCGCCCGCTTGCGGCGGCTGAAGGTCAAATCACGCAGCACCACCTGGTTCATCTGCGGCCCTTCAAAGATCAGGTCCAGCCACATGCGTTCGATGCGCTTTTCATTCAGCTTGGTATAGGCGAGGTCGAACTCCACCCGGATCTCGTCCTGATGCAGGGGCAGCTCGCGCACGATCTGCTCCGTGTTCGGCCCGTGCTTGATGTTCAGCCGGGCAAAGATCTCCAGCCGCTTTTCCATCTCCACGATGGTATCCACCCGGATCAGGTGTTTGCGGGTCAGCCCCCGGTGCGCCGTTTCCGGCAGGTCGATGGCCAGCGACAGGTAAGAGCCGTCAAACCGGAAGACATCCATGCGCAGACCATAGGCCGCGAGGTCCGCCGCGCGCGTGTTGCGCAGCTGGCGCAGGGTGAGTTCCGATTTGGCACAGTCGTGAAACAGCGTCGCCTCGCGGCCCAGCATGCTCTGTGACTTGACAGAAGACATGCCCGGCTGCGCGAGCGGCCCGCACCAAAGATCGGGCCGCCACGCCCAATCCGCATCCTCCGGGCGCGGGAAGGTCTGATTGCCGATCACCGGAAGGGCCAGCCGCCCATCGGCCACATGGATCAACGCGTCGAGCTGCGCCTTGACCCGGCGGGCCAGGGCGCGCTGGCGGCGCAGTTCCGGCAAATCGGTCACGGGGGCCGCCTTGGCCGCCTGTGTCCAGCGCCGCAACGCCCCGAGGTGCAGGGCGCGTGTCAGAATTCCACGCTTCTCGCTTGTCATCGAATGCCCCATGGTCTGCCTCTGCCCCGGGTCCGGCCCACCGGGTTTCAGGATTGCCGCAGTATTATGGCAAATCCTTCGGATTGAATAAACGACCAAACAAACCGCCCGGCTTTTTCGGCGGCTGTGTTGCCGCCGCCGCAGGGGCTTGCGGAACGACCGGATCGGTGCGCGCAGCGCTCAGTGCGGTGATCTGATCCTTGACCTGGCTCAGCATCCGTCCACCACGCGCGGCGGCATACTCGCTGCCCTGCGGTGCGTAGAGTGCCAGCATCACCAGACGGCCATTGAGCACGAAGGCCCCGCGCCAGTGCCGTGGATCACCACCATCAAGCCTGTCTTCGCCGCCACGATCAAGATTGGCCGTCAGAAGCCCGCCTGTGGTGCCGCTGGCCAGCAGCCGCGCGCCCTCGGTCTGGGCAAAGCCCTCGGCACTGGGCAAGTCGCTCCCGGCCCCCGCGCGGCCCACCGTCACGGTGACCAGAACCGGCTCGACCCAAAAGCCGCTGGCCCCCTCCGAAAGCGCCTGGCACGAGGCGATCAGCGCAAAATTGCGTGCCGCACCACGCGACAGCGTTCGCGGGTCGATGCAGTAGCCCTCCGGTCCGCTGACCGTTACGGTGCCATCGGCCAGAACCGCGCGAGTCAGTGGCGCCGGAGCGCTGCCACCGCCAAGCCCCCCTGCCTCGCAGCCGGCCAAAGCCAGAAGCATCGCACCAGCCGCCGCCAAGGCCCGCCGCCGACCAGCCATCACACCGCGCCCGCGCACGGTTCGGCCCAACGGTCCGTTCCGATCTTTGTCATCACGCCGCGCGGGCCTCCTACCAGGTTAACGGTGACTTGTGGAATAGCGAACGCGCGGGGATGGGGCAAGTGTCAGGTGTGATTGAAGAAAAGCCGATCCGCACCCCCATCTGCCGGAACGCAACAGCTTCACCAGGTCGGGTTTTCCCACGTTGACAGAGCGGCCCCCGCCCACTGATCATGCCCCGACTGCCGAAATCGGACTGCGAGGGACACCGTGAGACATCTGATCAGCCTTGCGCTTGCCGCCATTGCGGCCCTGCCCCTCGCCGCGCCCGTGGTGGCACAGGACTTCGTCGGGTTCGATCGCGGCAGCTTTGGCCGGGTGGTGCTCAACCGGCAACAAAGCGCTGGCGTGGCCGACATGGAGTACGAAATGTCGGTCGGTCAGTACAACAATGAATCCATCCAGAACTATTCTCCACAGAGCGTCTTTGCCCGCATGGGACACGCCGTGGGTCGGCTCGATATCCTGACCGACAGCGGCATCTTTCCCTGCACCGCCTTCATCGTGTCGGACAAATACATCCTGACCAATTACCATTGCGTCCCCGGCATCCTTGACAACGCCCAGGCCAAGGCCACCCGCATCGACGCCGTGCAATTCGTAGCCGGGTACACGCAGCAGGGCGTGGAGGAAGGAACGCGAACCTATGTCGTCTCGCCAACGCCGGTCGAGGCGCACAAGGATCTCGACTATGCCGTGCTGGAGGTGATGGGAAATCCGAGCGCCGATTACGGAACGCTGATGCTCTCCGACCGGGTGCCGGAGGATGGCGATCCCTATTGGGTGATCGGCCATCCCATGGGCGAGGCCCAGCGCATCAGCCGCGAGAAATGCAAGGCCAACCGACCCGCGCTTTCCGGCCATCAGCTATTGCACACCTGCGATACCCTGCCGGGCAATTCCGGCTCGCCGGTGATCGACGCCTCGCTGCAGCAGGTCATCGGCCTGCACCACGCAGGCAGCAAGCGCGACGCGGTGAATTTCGCCATCCCGATGAAGGACATACTTGGTCGCTCCGAGGTGCTTGTCGCGGCGCTTTCGACGGGCTCCGGAACCATCTCCGACGCGCCCTCAGGCCCCGCCCCGACCCTGCCCGGCATGGATGAAACCGCCAGCGCCGGCACGCCGGACACCGCCATGTGCGACGGCCTTTACAAGGAGGCCAAGGATCTCGGCCAGTGCTTTGGCTTTGAGGCCTACCTCAGCCTCTGCGAAGGCCATCCCTACGCGGTCTTTGCCAAAGGTTTCGTGAGCAGCCAATGCGGCGATACCGGTACGGATACCGCCTCCAACGACACCGCAGCCCCGACCTATACGCCGCCGGAGCCGGCATACACCCCGCCGCCCGCGCCGACCCACCTGCGGCCATGGTGCAGCAGTTCCAACCTGAACGGCACCGAACGCACGATCTGCAACGATGCCTATCTCGCCGGGCTGGACGAGGAAATGACCCGCGCCTATGGCGCACAGAACCACACCTCTGCCAGTGCCCAGAGCGGCTGGCGCACCGGCACCCGAGACGCCTGCGGCAGCGATGGTGCCTGCATCGGACGCGTGACGCTGGAGCGGATCGCCTGGCTCAGGGGGTCCGGCGCGTCCCAGTCCGGCGGCGGCAGCGGGTACAGCATCCGCCGGGGCAACTACACCCTGTCGTCCACGCAATGCTACATCATCACCGCCTCGCGCACCTCCGTTTCCGACGCGCAGGCTTTCATCCGCCAATGGTTCCCGTCCAACGGCAATGCGCGCATCTTTCAGGCCACCAACGGATACTATGCCGTGGCCTATGAAACCGTCGCGCGCAGCCGCTCCGATGCGCGCCTCGCCCAGCTGAAGTCCCAGGGCGCTATTCCCGGCGACAGCTATTGCTCGCTTGGCAACCGCTACACGGCGGAGGTCGTGCGCAGCGGCGCCAGCGCCCCGGCCCCGTCGGGGCGCACCATGTATGTCGACAACAACTCCGACATGTCCCTCAACGTGCGCAGCGGTCCGGGCACCAACAACAGCATCCTGACCGAAGTGCCCTCCGGAGCGGCGGTCCAGGTCGTCGGCACGTCGGGGCAATGGTCCCACATCACCACACCCTCCGGCACGCTCGGTTGGGTGTATTCCCCGCTGCTGACCTCGAACCGCCCGGCGGCCCGCAAGACCTGCTCCGGATGGGTTGTCGGCCTGAGCCCGATTTCGCAATACAACCGCAGCACCGGCGCGGGCTATCTCTCCATCCGCAGCGAGCCGAGCACCCGGTCCGGCAAGAAGCTGTCCGAGCTCTACCTCGGCGACCGCGTCACCGTGCTTGCGCAGAATGGCAACTGGGCGCAGGTGCGCTGCGCCTCGGGCCAGTGCAGCAACCCCTATCAGGGCATCGGCGGTGCAACTGGCTGGGCCGCGAAAAAATACCTCAACATTCAATGCAATTGATCAAGGCAGGCCCCGCGCCGCCCGCAGGAGACATTTGATGAAGACCCGCCTTTTCGCATCCGCCCTTGCCCTTCTCGCTGCCCCGGCCCTGGCCAATGACGCCATGCCCCTGCCCGCCGACGCCACCGCGCTCGAACAGCAGGTCTATGCCACCCTCGACAAGCATTGCGCCCGCTGCCATCAGGAGGGCGCGCTGAAGGAGGGATTGACCAAGGCAAAGTCCGGGTTCAGCCACGTGCTCGATCTGCGCCGCCTGGCGCAGGACACCAAGTTCGTGGTGCAGGGTCAGCCCATCGGCTCCAAGCTCTATGACGTGATCGGCGAATACAGCTTCCCTGCCATGCCGGATGACTGCACCACCTCCGACTGTTTTCCCACGGATGCGGAAATGAAAGCCGTTTCCGACTGGATCACCGAGCTGGCCAATCAGGCGCCACCCCCTCGCGACTTCGTGCCGATGGCGGATCTCTTCGCGCTGGCGCAGGCGGACCTCGCCGCGCAACCCACGAACAGGCGCGGGCAGATCCGATACCTGTCGCTGCGGCCGCTGCACAATGACACCGATGTGACCACAGAAAACCTCGAAGGCTATACCGCCGCGACGGTCAAGTTGATCAATGCGCTGTCCTGGAACCCCACACCCTACACCTTCGAGCCGGTGGACCCCCATGGCGTGCTGATGCGCGTCTACCTGCCACAGATCAACTGGACCCCCGAAACCTGGACCCTGCTCGCGTCGAAATACCCCTACGCGATGACGAGCAAGACGGACCCGAACCTGACCCAACTGCAGCAGATGGCCGGGACACCGGTGCCGATCATCCGCGCCGATTGGTTCGCGGCCACGGCCTCCGTCTCGCCGCTCTATTATGACCTGCTCGGCCTGCCCGACACGGTCGCCGGACTTGAAGACCGGCTCACCCTCGACATGCAAGCGAACATCCGCAACGGCCAGGTGGTGCGCGCGGGGTTCCAGAATTCCGGCGTCTCCAGCCACAACCGCCTGATCGAGCGCCACGCCATCGGGACCGGCTTTTTCTGGACCTCCTACGATTTTGCCGGATCGAAAGGGCGCCAGAGCTTCTTTGAAAATCCCCTCGGCCCGGTCGGCGCGTTCGAGCACACCGGCTATGGCAACAATCACGCTTTCGTGCACGACGGTGGCGAGTCGATCTTCACCCTGCCGAACGGCTTTCACGCCTACTATCTCAACACCGCCGAAGGGGTGCGGCTTGATGTTGGTCCGATCTCCATCGTGCGCGACGACGATTATTCCGACGGCACCGGAGAGGTGGTCAACGGCATCTCCTGCATGTCCTGCCACTCCAAGGGCATCCGCCTGAACGAGGACAAGGTGCGCGATGTCGCCATGGCCGATTTCTCGCTGCCGCCGGAGGCGCGGCAGGTGATTGATCAGATCTACCCCGGCCAGGATGAGGTGGCGAGATATCTCGCTGCCGACACCCAGCAGTTCTTTGCCGCCATGCGCAGTGCGGGCCTCGACCCGGAGATCACCGCAGGCGGGCTTGAGCCAGTCCGGGGCCTCTTTGTCTACCACGTCGACCGCTTTATCAATTTCGCGCAGGCCGCCAATGAGCTGGGTCTGAGCGAGGAGACCCTGCGTCAGCGCGCCGCCTTTGTCGGCACAGACATGGCGAGCCTGATCATGCGGCTCGACCAATCGCCCATCGCCCGGGATGAATGGACGGCGGCCTATCCCGCGCTGCTCGAAAAGGTGACCGAATACCGGCCCATTCTGCCCGCTGAGCGCGCGCCGACGGCGCTGTCCGCCTCCGTCTCGAAGGTGCTCTCGGGCACCAGCTACACCCCCCCGGCCCCGGCGCAAAAAACCGCCGCCACCCCGACCAGCTACGCCGATGCGGCGCAGGCCACACCCTATGCCCCCGGCCAGCACAGCGCCCCGGCACAAAGCCACCTGACGGTCTACACCGACAAACCCGCCTACAAGGTGGGAGAGGGGCTCAAGATCATCGTCGAGCCGAAACAGGACTGCCGCCTGACCCTGATCAACATCGACGATCAGCGCCGCTCCTGCGTGCTCTACCCCCATCCCGCCCTGCCCGATGCAGTTATCCCGGGCGGCAGCCAGTATGTTTTCCCGCCGCGCGGCTCGCTCAAGACGCAATATGTCGGGGTCGAGACCATTCTCGCCATCTGCAACGGCGGGGTGCAGGCCATTCAGGCCGAAACCCGCGACACCTCGCAGGTATCCTGTGACGTCTCGCAGAACGCCTCCGGCGTGGGCCGCTATGAAACCGTGGTCAACGAAGTGCTGGCGCTCGACCTTGGCGATGAACAGCAGACCCTGAGCGGCGCGAGCTTCAAGGCCGTATCCACCCACAACCCCGACGTGGCCAAGGCGCAAATCTCTGCGCCGGTCACCGCGCACTGACGGAGGCCGCGATGCGATCCCTGCTTGCCCTCGCCCTGATCGTGCCGCTGTCTGCACAGGCGCAGACCGGCGAGATTTTCATCCCCGGCACCACAGAGGCATTTCAGCCCCCCGCCGCGCCGCAAAGCGCGCTCGCCGCCTGCCTGTCCGAACCCACCGCCGCCAATTGCGCCGCCGTGTCGGACAGCGCCGAAGGGCTGGCCTTCGAATCCGCGACTGGCTCCGCGATCCAGTTCGAAACGCTGGTGCTCGACCTCGATGATGGCGCGGTGACGGCCCAGCCCGCGCCACCCGCGCAAACGCCGGATTACACCGCGCCCCCGCCAAGCAGCGGCAAGGTCGCCCTGCCTGCGGTCGCCGTCACCATCGAATTCGACTATGACAGCAGCGCCGTGCGCGGTGATCAGATCGGCAAACTTGCCAGCCTGATCAACGCCTTTCAGGATCCGGCGCTCGGGGGAGCGGCCTTTGCCATCATCGGTCACACCGACGCGGTTGGCTCCGATGCCTACAACTGTGATCTCTCGCGTCGCCGCGCCGCATCCGTGACGGCTGCTCTGACCGGCGGCTATGTTACCCTGCCGCTCTATCCGGTCGGTTTTGGCGAGCATGTTCTCAAGAACGCCTACGATCCCCGCGCCGCCGAAAACCGCAGGGTCACCTTCATGCGCCTGCCCGCCTATCCCGAACAGGTTCTGGCCACTGCCGGGGCGGTCTGCGGCTACTGAGGGCTGGCAGGGGCCACTGCGCGCCTGACCGCTCAGATTGCCATCAGCCTCTGACAGGATTTGCGCAGGCCATCGCCTGCCGCCTCACCGTCAACGACACCGCTCGCGAGGCCGGGACAGCGTGGCGAGGGTGGCCCAGCTCCGTCGTTGCCCGGACCGGCGCGGTATGACCCGCGCCGCACGGACCTCCGGGCGCATCTCACGCATGGAGCCGCAAGCGGGACCTCGGTCTGCTCTCAGGGTATGACCTTGCCGGGGTTCAGGATGCCTTTCGGATCGAACGCGG
Organism: Pacificoceanicola niger; assembly: GCF_048553275.1. Classification (NCBI taxonomy): domain Bacteria; kingdom Pseudomonadati; phylum Pseudomonadota; class Alphaproteobacteria; order Rhodobacterales; family Roseobacteraceae; genus Pacificoceanicola; species Pacificoceanicola niger. The sequence continues at coordinate 25,291 of NZ_JBLZMW010000016.1, read as the reverse complement.
CCTTGATGCCGCGCATCGCCTCCAGCGCGACGGGGTCCTTGAAGCGCGCCATGGCGGGCCGCTTTGCAATGCCGATGCCATGCTCTGCCGAAAAGCTGCCGCCCAGCGCCAGCGCCTCTTCTTCGACCGCTTCCATGATAGCGTTTCGCGCCTCTCCCGTGGCCTCGGTCCAGACCGAGTAGTGCACATTGCCATCACCGAGATGGGCAACCACGATTCCCGCCGCATCCGGGTCCATGGACGCGAGGCGCACATCCGCCCGGCCGAGAAAGTCGACCACCTTGTCGAGCGGCACCGCCACATCGCAGATGATTGCCGGGCGCGAGGTACAGACCTCCGCCGCCGCCTCGCGCATCGCCCAGAAGGCCCGGCGCTGGCTTTCGGTCTGCGCCACCACGGCGTCGGCCAGCGTTTCCTCTTCAAGCATCTCGCCGAGCACCTCTTCGAGATAGGCGGCAATCGGCGGCTGCCCGTCCGGCCCCGGCGCCGCATCACGCGGCGCGGTGGCGCCCAGTTCGATCAGCAGCGTAACCTCCTGCGGCGCCTCAAAGGGCAGCCGCGCCTCCGGATGAAGCCGCGCATATTCCTCGACATAGCGGCGCGGCATGAATTCGAAGGCCTCCACCTGCCCCGCGGTCACCGCCTGCAATCGGTTCAGAAGCCCGAGCGCATCATCAAGATCCGCCATCCCGACCAGTGCAGTGGCATAGGCTTTGGGCTTGGGCACCAGCTTCAGCACCGCCGCCGTGATGACGCCCAACACCCCCTCGGAGCCAATCATCAGGTTGCGCAGATTGAGCCCGGTGTTGTCCTTGTGCAGCTCGCTCATCAGGTCCATGACCCGTCCATCGGCCAGCACCACCTCCAGCCCCAGCACCAGATCGCGGGTATTGCCATAGCGCAGCACGTTGGAGCCGCCCGCATTCGTCGCCAGAATACCGCCAAGCGTGCAGGACCCCTGTGCACCGAAGGTCATCGGAAAGCTCAGATCCTGCGCCTCCGCCGCGTCATGCAGGGTGCTCAGGATCACGCCCGCCTCGACCACGGCCAGACGCGCTTCCGGGCGGATCTCGCGGATCGCGTTCATCCGGTCGAGCGACAGCATCACCGCGCCCTGCGCTTCGGTGCCTCCCGAAAGCCCGGTATTGCCGCCGACCGGCACCACGGCCAGGCCTGCCTGATGGGCCACACGCAGCACCGCCGCAACACCGTCGCGGTCCGCAGGGCGCACCACACAAAGCGGCGTCCAGCGGTAATTTCCGGTCCAGTCCCGGCACCAGGGCGCCATGTCATCGCCAGTCAGGACATGGGCGTCGCCCAATGCGTTGCGCAGGTCTTCTATGCTCATTCAGGCACCTCGAAAGTCAGTGACGCCCAGAGGCTTTCCCAAACCGGGCCATCCTCTTCGGCGGGTTCGATCTCGCGCATGACAACGTGATCGACAAGGTAAAAATACCCCGGTTTGAGATCGAGCACCGTGCGCCCGGCATCATCGGTGCGGTACTTGCGGATCGACACGTCACCATCGGGGGCCTGCTCGAACAGCTCGACCTGAACATCCGCGCGCGGCGCCCCGTTGTAGAGCGCCCGCACCGGAAAACCGCCGGACAGATCATCGGTATACGGGTTGGCCTCTGCCACGATTTCCACAGCCAGCCCCACCTCCCGGTCCGCACCCGCGCCGTCACCCACGGCGATCAGGCTCTTGGCATGGCGGGAATACAATTCGCGCACCCGCTCCTTGGTATAGCCGCGCTCCAGGTGGCGCTCCAAAGCCCAGCGGAAATCCTTGTGGGTGCAGAAGGTTTCGAACTTTTCCCAGCTGTCATAGGTCAGCTTGTACTCGCGGGTGACATGCACGATCACCGCCAGCCCGTCATCCGGGGCGGCCATGTTCAGCGCCGGTTTGTCACCGCCGCGCCCCGTCACCTCGGTGACCGTGTCGCCCATCACCACCTCGAAGCGGGTGAAATTCGGCGGTACAAAGGAATAGGCCGGTCCCTTCAGGTCGGAGCCGACCCGAATGTCCGCCTGCAACGTGCCGCCGCTTGGTATCTCCGGCGCAACCGGATCGATCCAGAATTCATGGGCGGACAGGGGCGTCGCCAGAAGCGTGGCGGCCAGGAACAGAAATCTCATCGGCGTCTCCTTTGACGGGAACCTACTGCGGCTTTGATCCCGATGGTAGCCTGCACAGGCAGCGCGTCATCCGCCGCCAAGGTCACGATGCTGTAGGCACGGCCGCCGCCGCGCGCCGGCCCCAAATACTCTGTTCTGATATGGATCGTTCAGCCGTGGCTTTTGAGCTTGAGTTCGAGATCACGCGCAAAGCCCGCCATCTTCGCACGAAACCGCTTGTCGATACCGCCCTTGGCCAGCTTCATCGACTGCACCATCAGACGCGCCGAGAGCGTCTTGGGCTGCAATTCCGTGGCAAATGTGATCCGCGTCCGCGAGCGCGACAGTGCGACCGTCTCGATCCGCGTTTCCGCCTCCAGCCCGCCAGAGACAGAGTGAAACACCATCTGCTCCGGTGCGGCGAAATCGGTCAGTGTGATCTCCGCATCCCGCGCCTTGCCGCGAAAGGAGAATCCGGCCACCCATGTCATGCCCGGCTCCGGCGTCGCGGCATCGCCCTTGCGCTGCACATCGACGCCGCGCCGCATGGCCTGCCGTTCGACGGCCTCGAAATCCGACAATTCCGCGAACACCCGGTCGATCGGAGCTTCGATATCTTCGCTTGCTTTCAGTTGCATGTGCCTGTGCCCTCTTGTCCTGCCGTTATGGCTTTATACCCGAATTTTGGCCAGATGTTGGCCTCAGTCCAGACGATCCGCAAGCCAGTTGCGCAGCAGGAAATGCGCAATCGCTCCGGGCCGAGCCGGAAGCATGTCGGTGCGCAGTCCGGCAAACACGTCCGCCAGCTCTTCCCGCGTGACCCATCGCGCATCGTCAAGCTCCACCGGATCGACGCGGATCTCCTCGCTCACGGCTTCGCCATGGCAGCCGAACATCAGCGAGGACGGAAATGCCCAGGGCTGGCTCGCCAGATAGCGCACCGCCCCGACCCGCACCGCCGCCTCTTCATAGACCTCACGGCGCACCGCCGCTTCGATCGGCTCGCCCGGTTCGACAAACCCGGCCAGACAGGAAAACATCCCCTCCGGCCACCCGTGCGAGCGCCCGAGCAGACAGCGGTTGCCGTGGGTGATCAGCATGATCACTACTGGATCGGTGCGCGGGAAATGATGCGCGCCGCACTCGGGGCAGATGCGCTGCCACCCCGCCTGATGAATGACGCTGGCCGCGCCGCAGCGCGCGCAAAATCCATGCGATCCGTGCCAGTTCAGCATCGCCTTGGCGGTCGTGGCCAGTTCCGCATCGCGGGCGTTCAGCCGCGTCAGCATGGTGCGCAGCTCGCGAAACCGCTGGCCCGCGTCCAGCGCCGGATGCACCTGTTCGGAGGTGTCCGAAAAGCTGTTGCCAAGCGCCTCGTCCAACACCTCCGGCTCCCAGCCCGAAATATCGTGGGCAAAGACCGCCGCGCCCGCCTCGCGGCCCAGCAGCATCGGTGCCTCACGGGCTTCGGCCAGCACCGGATGATCCATGGGCAAGCGCAGGAGATCGAACATCGTCTCGCCCGCGATCAACGGCTTGCCGCGCCAGAGCACGATGCAGCGCGTCGCCGGTTCCTGCATGGCCGCCGCCAGCGCCGGAATATCGCTCCGAAGCTCTGCCGCCCGGTCAAGCCCGGAGCCGCCAAAGGTCACCTGCTCGGCAATTTTCATACCATATCCCCCGGAATTTTCGGCACCATGCCCGGCGCTTGCATGATTGGCAATTCACTGGCGAGAAAGAAAGTGATCGCCTGATGCGAACGGACAGTTGCGAGCCGGCACAAAGCGGGCCAAACTCGTATGGAGCGAACACGCAGCGACCGGCCGCAGAGCTGGCTAGACAGGGAAATTGGTCACGGACACTTGGTTACCGACCCGACCTCCAAGCCGATGAACGGCCCCGCCCCCATCACATCAATCCGCAGGAGCCCGCCTGCCGGACGGGATTCTTTCATCCTGCGCATCCTCGCGACCACGGACCTGCACGCGCATCTGACGGGCTATGATTACGATCACGACCGCATGGTGCCCGCCCGCGGCCTGAGCGTCGCCGCCAGCATGATCCGCCGGGCGCGGGCCGAAGCCGACGCCTGCGTGCTGTTGGACAATGGCGATCTGCTTCAGGGCAATGCGCTTGGCGATCTCATCGGAGAGGCTGCACAGGCTGACCGCCCTCGCCCTCACCCAGTGATCGCCGCAATGAATGCGCTCGGCTACGATGCGGCAACGCCGGGCAATCACGACTTCAACTTCGGAACGGATTTTCTCCGGCAGGCCATCGCCGATGCGGATTTTCCCTTTGTTCTTGGCAATATCGCAGTGTCGGGCCGCGCCGAGGACGCTCTGTGCCCGCGCTTTGTCATCCTCGACCGGAGCCTGACGGACAGCACCGGAGCACACCATGCCCTGCGCGTCGGGGTGATCGGTCTGACCCCGCCGCAATCCGTTATCTGGGACCACGCTTTGCTGAACGGAGGGCTGACCGCCACCGGCTTTGTCGAAGCCGCCACCGCGTTGATCCCGGCGGTCCGGGCGGCAGGCGCCGACATCGTGGTGCTACTGGCCCATACCGGGCTGGCGACGCAATGCTGTGATCATCCCGAAGAGAACGCCGGCGATGCGCTGAGCCGTCTGGACGGCGTCGATGCACTGGTGATCGGGCATCAGCACCGGGTCTTTCCCGCGCCCGACTATGCCGATCATCCCGGTGCGGACGTGGCGCGCGGGCTTCTCAACGGCTGCCCTGCGGTGATGCCCGGCGCCTACGGCGAGCACCTCGGCGTGATTGACCTCCAACTCGAAAAGGACTCGCAGGGCTGGCACGTCGTGTCGGGCAAAGCCGAAGCGCGCCCCGCCTCCCGGCGCGGCCAGGACGGCAGCATCACGCCACTGGCGCCGGAGGATCCGGCCATCGCGGCGCTCGCCGCGCCGACCCATCTGGCCACGCTTGACCGGACCCGCCAGCCGATTGGGCACAGCGCCGTGCCCCTCCATAGCCACTTTGCGCTGATCGGAGGCCCGAGCTGCCTGAACCTGATCGCTGAAGCCAAGCGCGCCTTTGTCGCCCGCCACCTTGCCGGGACCGAAGCGCAGTCCATACCGGTACTCAGCACCGCCAGACCGGTCAAATGGGGCGGTCAGGGTGATCCGGATTTCTTTACCGACATTCCCGCCGGTCCACTGAGCCTGCGCAATGTCACGGATATGTACCCCTACCAAAACGAGATCCGCGCAGTGATGATGACCGGTGCCGGAATCCGGGAATGGCTGGAACGAACCGCGGGCCAGTTCAACCAGATCACCCCCGGCCAGACCGACACCGCCCTGATCGACGCCAGCGTGCCCAGCTATCAATTCGACCTGATCTTCGGGATCAGCTACCGTTTCGACATCACGCAGCCCAAACGCTATGACGCCGCCGGACGCCTGATCCGTCCCGGCGCGTCCAGGGTCCGCGACCTGCGATACAAGGGCACCCCGGTTGCCCCCGATCAGCGCTTTGTCGTTGCAACCAACAGTTTCCGCAGCGATGGCGGCGGCAATGTCGAGGTGGTGGCCCGCTCACAACCGGTTCTGAAAGACCGCAAGCTCATCCGTGGTGTGCTGTCCGATCATATCCGAGCCGCCGGCGTGGTCGCCCCGGAGCCGGCTGTACCATGGAGCTTCTATCCGATCCCCGGAACCACGGCGCACTTCCGCACCGGGCGCAACGCCCGGCCCGAGGACCTGCCCGCCTCGCTGCACACGCGGATTCAGGACATCGGCCGCGATGCCGACGGGTTTCGCCGTTTCCGCCTGAGCCTTGACGCGCCGCAAGCGGTCAACGACGCCGCGCCGATCCTCAGCCAATCGGCCCGGTCTGGTAGAGCCTGATTTTCAATCCGCCGTGCGGGATCGGCTGCGACACGGTCGAAAACGTCAGCCCGGTTGACTTGGCCAGCCCCGGATCGCTGGTCACCATGCCAAGCCGCCAGCCCGCAAAGCGCTCGCGCGCGACCTGCCCCAGCGCGCCATAGAGCGCAAACAGCAGCTTGCGGTTTCCGATGCGCGCGCCATAGGGCGGATTGACCATGATCAGCCCCGGCGGGCCGTCCGGCCGCTGTACCTCGCTGACCGGGCAGCGGGTGAACTGGCACACATCCTGCACCCCGGCGCGTTGCGCATTGGCCTGGCTCATGCGGATCGCGCCATCGTCGCGGTCCGAGCCATAGAAGGTAGGCGCGGCCCCGCGCGGGGCCGCCGCCTCCTTCATCGCGGCCCAAGCCTGCGCGTCGAAACTGGCGAAATCCTCGAAGGCGAACTGCCTCGAGCGTCCCGGTGCGAGGCCCAGAGCGATTTCCGCCGCCTCCAGCACGAAGGTGCCGGAGCCACACATGGGATCGAGCACCGGCCGCGTGCCGTCAAATCCGCACGCGCGCAGGAACAGCGCCGCCAGCGTCTCGCGCAGGGGGGCCTTGTTCACCGCCTCCTTGTGGCCGCGCCGATGCAGGGGCGCGCCGCTGGTGTCGAGGCTGAAGGTGACAAGATTGTCGTCGATCCGCGCCATGATCCGTATCGGCGCATCCTCCGCCAGCGGAACCCCGAGCGTTTCGGTGATTGCCGTCTCGATCCGCTGTTTCGCGGCGCGGTCGTGGTAGATCTTCGACGCCTTGCAGCTCACCTCCACCCGCACCGGGATGTCGGGGCGCAAATGCGCCGCCCAATCGAATTTACGCGCCCGCTTGTCGAGCTGCGCCAGGTGAAAGGCGCGGAATTCCCCGATCCGCGCCAGAACCCGGCTGGCCCCGCGCAAATGCAGGTTGGCCTGCCAGACCGTGCGCCAGTCCCCGCGAAGCGTCACGCCGCCGGGCACGGCCACCGGGGACGGCAGACCGATGGCCTCGGCCTCCGCCTTGAGGACAGGCTCAAGCCCCGGCAGGGCGGCGAGAAAGATTTCAAATGGCTCCATCCGCCCCGATTAGCGCAGCGCAGAGGCGGGTGCGAGGGATTTCGCATCACTTCGACGGTTGAAACCGGCGCGCCGCTGCCTTACATGGCGAGTCGAGGGGTTGGCGCGGGCAAGCGCCTCGCCAACCTGGTCAGGTCCGGAAGGAAGCAGCCACAACGAGCCCCGCTTGGGTCGATGTCCAGCCTCTCACCTTTGCGCCCTGATGGGTCGCTCTCAAAGCCGCGCCTTCGGGTGCGGCTTTGTCCGTTTCGCGGGCCAGCGCACGGTGCCCCAAGGCTTGATTAACCCCTTGGGCGCATCCTCGCCTGCGGTTGACCACACAAAGACAGGATCATTCTCCCGAAGCCTTTCGGGATCGCGATTCCAACGGTGACGCGGGCCATGCCCGCAACAGGAGGCAGGGATTGGCACCCCTGACGTTCGATCCGCATCTGGCGGCCGCCCTTTTTTGAAATGCCCAGAACGACAAGAGCATGACGCGAACAGTCGACACCGGTTTTTCGCGAACCACAATGCCGCAACCAGCGAGAGCAGCGCATCCCCGCCCGGCCGCAAGGCCGCTGGCGGGCAGCCGCCTGTGCAAAGGCCTTTGGTGTTGAGCGGCCATTCAGCGCATCCCCGCCCCCCTCACGGGCAGATGATCGTTGTCCCGCGCCCGCAGTTTTCCATGATCAACGGGTTGGTGCGCACCGCCTGTACCTTCTGATCCTGCGCCGCCGCCGCCGCCTTCTGCGTCTCTTCCTGCCGCGCCGCTTCGGCTTCCGCCTCGGAGCGCGCGCGTGCCTCGCTGATCCTTGCGAGGGAGGCGTCCAACTCTTCCAAGTCGCGGTCGATGTTTTGATCGAAGACCAGCCGGAATCCCTTGTGGCGCACCTGCTGAAGCCGATTTAGATCCGCCTGCTTTTCCTCGAAACTCATGGTCTCACTGACCATGATCGACAGCCGCATCTGGTCCAGCGCCATAAAATACTCATTCTCGGCAGTGGTCGCCTGCTTTTGCGCATAGAAAGTGCCGCCCGCCCCGATCGCGACGCCGATCAGCCCGGACAGGCCGATGCTCCAGAAGGACGCTCCGCCGGTCTCGCTCATCGCCGCTCTCCCAAGGTCAGTCGTTGTGCCGCACGAAAACCGCCGGTTGCCGCTGTGCCTTCAGCGCCCAGCGCATCTGTTCGTCCGTCTCGATGGCGCAGGGCCGCACGCCGCGCAGGCGCTCCAGCGCCTCGTCCGGAGCCTCGCCCGCCTCGATCATCAGCCGCAGCGCCACCATCCCGGACCGGCCACAGCCGCCCCGGCAATGGATCAGAACCCGGCCACCGCCGAGCAAGGCCCGCCGCGCCCGCTCGGACACCTCGGGCCAGTCGTTCTCGAAATTGGCATTCGGCACGTCATAATCGCGCACCGGCAGATGCACCCAGCGGGTGCCGTGATCGACGATATCCGCGCCGAGCTTCTGCGCCCCGGCCTCGAACAATTCGACATTGGTCACCAGCGAGATCACGAAAGCCGGAGTCCAGCTTGAAATGTGTGCAAGATCCCCGGCGTAATCGCCCCCGGCCCCCGGCAAAGGCGAGAGCGCAAGGATGCCTCCGCCAACCGGCAGGGCGTGGATCACGATATTCTCAGAGATTGCGCGCTCCGAAGGTGTCACAGTCGCGAACCTGCCCGCTCTTGTACCCGGTCGCGAACCAGCGTTCGCGCTGATCGGATGTGCCATGGGTAAAGGTGTGCGGCTGCGGCACACGGCCCGCCCGGCGCTGCAGATAATCGTCGCCGATCCTGCGTGCCGCGTTCAGCGCCTCCTTGAGATCGCCGGGCTCCAGCAAGCCATCGACCTTGGAGGCCCAGACCCCGGACAGGCAATCGGCCTGCAACTCCAACCGGACCGTCAGCGCGTTTGCCTCGGTCTGCCCGGCCGCCTGCCGCGCCTGATTGACCTCGCCAAGAATACCAAGTTCGTTCTGTACATGATGCGCCACCTCGTGGGCGATCACATAGGCCGCGGCGAAATCGCCCCCCGCGCCAAGCTGCTCCGAGAGAGTCGCGAAGAATTCCGTATCGAGATAGGCCTTTTCGTCCGCCGGACAGTAGAACGGCCCCGTCGCGCCGGAGGCATTGCCGCAGGGTGACGCCGTCTGACCGGCAAACAGCACCAGAACCGGCGGATTGTACTCCATATTCAGTTGATTGGGAAAAACCTCGCTCCACACCGCTTCGGTCGTGCCCAGCACCCCGGCAGAGAAATCCGCCGCGAGCTCTTCGGCGGCGGTCAGATCACGCGGGCCGCTCTGCTCCTGTGGCAGCCCCTGCAGCAGCGGCGTCACATCAATCCCCGCAAAATAGCCAATCGCCAGGACCACAAGCAGCCCGACACCGCCAATCCCGGCGGTGCCCCCACGCACGCCGGAGCGGCGCCGGTCTTCGATGTTCCGGCTTCTGCGGACACCCTTCAGTCTCATGACACCCCCTTTACGCATCACTCAGGCGCTTCAAATGATACACAAACCGGCGTCACTGCCCATAGGGATAAAAGACCCCATCCTAAAGAATTCCCCCGCCGGACCGGACCGACGCGGCGGGGGGGGGCTGCGTTCAGACAACCTGCCCTGGATGCGCCTTGGCCCAGTCCTGCAAAAAGGCCGAGACATCGGCCCGCCCGGCGCCGCGCAGCGCCGCCTCCGGAAGCGCGACCCCGGCCTCCAGCACCAGCCGCAGACAGGCGATGTAATCCCCTTCCTTGCGTCCGGGGTTGTTCTCCGAGCCATGCAGGATCGTCGACAGCAGCGTGCCGCCATAGGCGTTCACATGGCTCAGATCCGGTTTGAGCGAGAGCAGCCACGCCAGCACGTCCGGCAGGCCGCTCCACCCTGCCGCCTGCACCGGGGTGATCCGCTCCGGTCCGGCCGGCTGATCATAAGGCAGACCACGCGCCACCAACGCCCGCATCTGCGACAGGCGGTCCGCCATATGCACCATCTCGCGCAGCAGGTTGGCGAAGGCCTCCGGCAGCTTCGCCGGGTCGATGAACGGCCCGTCCCGGCCCTCGACGGCGGCAACCAGCGGCTCTGTCTCCGGCGAGATCGAGGTCGCGCCGCCCGCGTCCCGGATCGCCTGCGCCACCGCATCGCTGCCGAAGACCACCGCCATCTCGTAGGCCGTCACGCCCTTCCAGCGCAGGGCCGGGTCCGCCCCGGCTTCCAGCACCAACCGCGCCATTGCCCCGTCACAGCCACGCCGCGCCACCTGATGCAGCGCCGGAATGACCACCGGCGCCTCACCCCCCACCGGGGCGGCGTTGTAATCGTCCACCCGCGCGCCATGATCCAGCAAGAGCCGCACCGCGCCGTGGTCATTGAAGTCCATCGCCCGGAACAGCGCATTGGTGCCCTTCGGGTCCGCGCCCGCCGCCAGCAGCATCCGCAGGCCATCGTGATGACCCAGCTCCGTCGCATGATACAGCGATTCGCCATCGTTGGGGTCCGCGCCGTGATCCAGCAGCCAGCGCCCGAGAACCATGTTGTTCGCATGGCCGATCGCGCCATAGAGCGCCGACAACAGGTGATCGTCGCCAGGCTGGTGCGGGTAGCCGTCGTTCACGTCGGCGCCATGGTCCAGAAGCAGTTCCGCCACCGCCAGCATGTCCGCTTCCAGATCCGGCCGCGCATGTATCCACTTCGAAAAGCAAAGATGCAGGATCGCAGAGCGTGGCCCCAGTCGCGCCACCGCCAGTTCGGGCTTTCGCGCCAGCGCCGCCGCCACCGCCTCACGCTGGTACAGGGCGCATTGCAGGCCGAAGAGCCCGTCCGCAAGGTCCGGAAACCGTTCGAGCAGCGCTTCGGTGCGGGCATTCTGACCGTGGAACAGCGCGATCTTAAGCTGTTGCTGCGCCGTCGCCCGGTCGAGGCCGAGCGTTTCAGCCGCCAGTTTCAGCTTCGGCCAGCTGGCAAAGCCGTGCTCCTGCGCGATCACATGCAGGAAATCCGCCCGCCCCAGCGCCTCAGGTGGTTTGCCCGGCGGATGCTGCCTCAGCCGCTCCACGGCCCAAGGCTCGCGCGCCTGATAGCCGCGGTGCAATCGCTTGGCCGCAAAACGCAGCCCATCAAGGGAAAGATCAGTCATGATCCGGGTTCCTCTCATCCATGGCCCGCGATCCGCTGCATCGGGCAAGAGAAAACCGAATATGTGTCGGTCGTAGACAACTTGCAGGTGCGGGCGCTTTCCGCGGATCAGGAGGCCCCCTGCGCCGGGCCATGCGTCACATGATACCCCATCCCTGCGTCCGCCGCCACAAAAAGCACAGCGCAGGGCGTCTGCCTGGCAAAAAAATTCTCCGCCGGACCGCATGATACCTGTCGCGGGGCCGGAATGTCCCGCGCATGACGGTCGCGGCGGTGGACGCGGTGCGCAACACACCCTACCTTGCCCCAGACTCCAGAGCAGGACCCCCATGACCGAGACCGACAAGCCCGCAGAATACCAGGTGCTCGCCCGCAAGTACCGCCCCGAGACCTTTGCCGATCTCGTCGGGCAGGACGCCATGGTCCGCACGCTGCGCAACGCCTTCAAGGCCGACCGCATCGCCCAGGCCTTCATCATGACCGGCATCCGGGGCACCGGCAAAACCACCACCGCGCGGATCATCGCCAAGGGCATGAACTGTATCGGCCCGGACGGAAACGGCACCCCGACCACCGACCCCTGCGGCCAGTGCGAACATTGCGTCGCCATCATGGAAGGCCGCCACGTCGACGTGATGGAAATGGACGCCGCCAGCCGCACCGGCGTCGGCGACATCCGCGAAATCATCGACAGCGTCCACTACCGAGCCGCCTCCGCGCGCTACAAGATCTACATCATCGACGAGGTGCACATGCTCAGCACCTCCGCCTTCAACGCCCTGCTCAAGACCCTGGAAGAGCCGCCCGCGCATGTGAAGTTCATCTTTGCCACCACCGAAATCCGCAAGGTTCCGGTCACGGTCCTCTCCCGCTGCCAGCGCTTCGATCTGCGCCGCATCGAACCCGAGGTGATGATCGCCCTGTTGCAAAGGATCGCCACCAGCGAACAGGCCGAGATCACCGACGAGGCGCTCGCGCTCATCACCCGCGCCGCCGAAGGCTCCGCCCGCGATGCGACCTCGCTGCTGGATCAGGCGATCTCTCATGGCGCGGGCGAGACCAACGCCGACCAGGTGCGCGCCATGCTCGGCCTTGCGGACCGGGGCCGCACCATGGACCTGTTCGAGCGCATCATGCGCGGCGATGCCGCCGGGGCGCTGACCGAACTGTCTTCCCAGTACAGCGACGGCGCTGACCCGCTGGCCGTGCTGCGCGATCTGGCGGAGCTGACGCATTGGGTCAGCGTGGTCAAGATCACCCCCGACGCCGCCGAAGATCCGACGATTTCACCCGACGAGCGCCAGCGCGGTCTCGCCTTTGCCGATGGTCTTGGGATGCGCCCGCTGTCGCGCGCCTGGCAGATGCTGCTCAAGGCGATCGAGGAAGTCTCCAACGCGCCCAATGCCATGATGGCCGCCGAAATGGCGCTGATCCGGCTGACCCATGTCGCCGAACTGCCCTCGCCCGAAGAGCTGATGCGCAAGCTGCAGGACAGCCCCCCGCCCCCCGGGCCGGGCCCCTCCGGCGGCGGTCTTGCCCCGCAGGGCGGCGGGCAGCAGACCCATGCCCAGGGCATGCCAGCCGCCACGCATTCCGGCCCCTCTGGCCCATCTGCGGCGCGCTCTGGCGGGGCGGCGGTGGCTGTGGCCGCCAATCAGGCGCTGGCGCATTATCCCACGTGGGAGCACGTGATCGAGCTGATCCGCTCGAACCGCGATGTGAAGCTGCTGGTCGAGATCGAAACCTCCGTGCGCCTTGCCGCCTACCAGCCCGGACGCATCGAATTCACCCCGACGGACACCGCGCCCGCCGACCTTGCCCAGCGTCTCGGCACCGCGCTGCAGCGTTTCAGCGGCAACCGCTGGGCCGTGACCGTGGTCAATGGCTCCGAGGCGGAGACCATCGCGGAGAAACGCGATGCCGCCCGCCGCGCCCTTCACGCCGAGGCCGCAGGGCACCCGCTGGTGCAAGCCGCCCTCGCCGCCTTCCCGACGGCGGAAATCACCGAGGTGCGAAGCGCGCAGGACGCCGCGAACAAGGCGCTCGAAGAGGCCTTGCCGGAGGTCGAGGATGAATGGGATCCGTTTGAGGAAGACTGAGCTTTCGGTCCCGCGCGCCGTTCTCTTCGTGCTGCTGAGCGGGATGCTCAACCCCGGCGGTCTGGTTCTCCTTCTCGGCTCCAGCCTGCCGATCCGGGGCCATCAGGACATCACCGCAGTGCTGATCCTCTACACCTTGCCCTGCCTTGTCGCCTCTGTTCTGACCCTGCGCTATCACCGACAGGGAGCGAGCCCGGTCAACGCGATCCTTGGCGGCTTTCTGATGACAACGCTGCTCGCCATGGCACTTATGATCGTCGGCGCGATCGGAACGGCGCTGCTGGACGGCGAGAGCCTTCTGGATGTCGAATGGTTGGGCATTGCCCCCCTCATCGGGTTCTCCGCAATGGGTGCCGTCCTCATTGGCCTGCCCCCGGCCCTGTTTGGCCTGACGCTTCTCACGCTCCTGCTCCGAAACCAGAAAACCAACCCGCCTCTACTGCAGGATTGATCCATCGCCGCCGCGCCGGGAACCACAGTCACTCCTAACGGGTTCACTCCCAAACAGGAGAGGTAGCCCCGAATGACCCACGTTCCCAGCAAAGACGATCTGCCAAGCGTATCCGACATCCGTCGCAAGGTCCTGCCCACAAGCAACCGCGACCGCATCGTGCCGATCGTGGTCGGCGGCGGACTTGTCGCCCTGGGAGCCCTGCTTCTCAAAGCCCGCCCGCTTGTGGGGGAAATGCCCCCCGCCCGGCAATTCGGCGATGCTCCCGAAGGTGCGCGCTGGCGCAGGGCCGCGGCCCTCGCCCGCGACAGGGTCGAGCCCTTCGCCCCGGCGAGCATTACCGATCAGATCGGAAAATCGCTGATGATGGGCGGTGCCGCTCTTCTGATGACGCGACTGCTCGACGAAGCAGCCGGACAAGGCGACGATTGACGGGCCCAAACCCCGGTTGCGAAGCGCGCGCCACGGGACGGCGGGAGGGGCGATCTGCGCCAGCAGGAGCGGCCTCCCCCGTTCCGCACCCAACACAGACTTGCGGTGCGGGGCCGCGCGCCATATCTGGGTAGAAACCCAAGTGACGCGAAGGGACAGAAGACATGCTCAAGGGACTCGGCAATCTGGGCGATATGGCCAAGATGATGAAGCAGGCGCAGGAAATGCAGGGCAAGGTCCAGCAGCTGCAGGAAGACCTGAACGCCATGACCGTGGTGGGAGAGAGCGGCGCCGGTCTGGTCAAGGCCACCGCCACCGCCAAGGGCGAGCTCAAGGCGCTCGACATCGACCCGTCGATCTTCGATCCGAACGAGAAGGAAGTCGTCGAGGACCTGATCCTCGCCGCGATCAAGGACGCACAAGCCAAGGCGCAGGACCGCTCCCAGCGCGAAATGAGCCGCCTGACCGAGGAAATGGGCCTGCCTGCGGACATGAAACTGCCGTTCTGAAGCGGGCGGCCCGCGCGGACGCAAGGGGCTGGACCTGGCCCCAAGCGGGCGGTCTCTCCATATCCCGATACGCGAAAGGCGGCGGGGCGCGTTGCGCGCGCGTCCCCAGCAGGCGCGGCGCACGTCTCCGACAGGGCCGCCCCTCCACAGAAGGTGCCCGACAATACTGCGGCACGCCTTGGACGCGGCGCTCCGGCAATGGAGCGTTTCATGTCCAATGGCCGCTCCAGGCAAGGCCACACGCCCTTGCCTTCCCCGCGCCACCGCCTATCCTGACGCGAACATTCCGCAAACATTCGACGCGAGCCCCCAATGACCCGCCGCAATGATCCCATCGAGGCGCTGATCGACCTCATGGCCCGCCTGCCCGGCCTCGGGCCGCGCTCGGCGCGGCGTGCGGTGCTCTATCTCATCCGCAAACGTGCTCAGCTCCTGCAGCCCCTGGCCGAGGCGATGATGGCCGTCGCCCAGAGCGCCCGGGAATGTCTGAACTGTGGCAATGTCGGCACCACGGAAATCTGCGATATCTGCGAGGATACGCGGCGCGCCAACGGGCTGCTCTGTGTGGTCGAGGATGTCTCCGACCTTTGGGCGATGGAACGCTCCGGCGTCTTCAAGGGCCGATACCACGTGCTTGGCGGCACGCTCTCGGCGCTGGAGGGCGTCGGGCCGGAGGACCTGCGCATCCCCGGTCTGATCCACCGTCTGGAGGCCGAAGAGATCACCGAGGTGATCCTTGCCCTCAATGCCACCATCGACGGCCAGACGACCGCGCATTACATCGCCGATCAGCTCGAAGGCCGCGTCCTGCTCTCGACTCTGGCGCAGGGCGTGCCCATCGGCGGCGAGCTGGACTATCTCGACGACGGCACGATCTCCGCCGCGCTGAACGCGCGAAAGGCGTTTTGACCGGGCGCAGGCGGGCCTGACGGCCCCCTGAGCGCAAGGGCGGCGCACCTAACCTGCGACGGCAAGATCACGGCACACCCTTGACGTGACGTCCGGCAGATCGTTTGGCGAGCGCGTAGCATGTCACCATGGCCACCTTCACAGCCAAGGTCCCACACTCTCCATTCTGTGCACCGGATCGGCATCGCTCGATCCCACCGCCTTTTCACGGTTTACACCGCCCCGCCCCTGAGGCCACATGCGCCCAGCGCGATCAGCCAAGGAGCCCCCATGAGCGACGACATCAACGCCCGCCACACCGCCAAGATGCAAAAGGTCAAGGCCGCCCGCGACAAGATGATGGCGAAAAAGACCGAGAAGAAGGGCCTCATCCTCGTGCACACGGGCGATGGCAAGGGCAAGTCCTCCTCCGGGTTCGGCATGATCCTGCGCTGCATCGGGCACGGCATGCCCTGCGCCGTGGTGCAGTTCATCAAGGGCGGCTGGGAGACCGGCGAGAAGACCATCCTGCGCGAGCGCTTTGCCGATGAATGCCGCTTTTTCGTCGCGGGCGAAGGCTTCACCTGGGAGACGCAGGACCGCACGCGTGACATCGCGGCGGCAGAGCGCGGCTGGGCGCTGGCCAAGGAGCAGATCCTCGATCCCGAGATCCAGTTTGTCCTGCTCGACGAGATCAACATCGCCCTGCGCTATGATTATCTCGACGTGCAGGAGGTCGCCGCCTTCCTGCGCGATCACAAACCGGAAATGACCCATGTCTGCCTGACCGGGCGCAACGCCAAACCCGAGCTTCTGGAGATCGCCGACCTGGTGACGGAAATGAGCCTGCTCAAACATCCGTTCAACAAGGGCATCGCGGCGCAGAAGGGCGTGGAATTCTGATCCGGCGGATCACTGACCGCAGGGCGCGTTTCATTCTGGAAGTCCCGCTGGCGCGCCTTTACGTTCGGATCAAAGCCCTCTGACCTTTTGGAAAGACCAATGCCCAAACGCCTCCTCACCGAATTCGGCATGGGAACCTCCCTGCGCCGTCAGGACTATACCCAGGCCGCCTGCCGCGCGGTGGAAAACGCGTTGTGGCACAATTCCATCAACCTCGCCGAGCTGTTCGGCAAGGACAAGACCGACATGCGCATCACCGTTGATGTCGGTGTGCAAGAGCCGGACAAGGTGGACGTGGCGGCGGTTTCGGCGGTCTTCCCCTACGGGCAGGTGAGCGTTCATGTGGCCAAAGGCGGGCTGGACGTGCCGCGCCCGGATGGCGACGGCAATCCGACGGTCATGGCAAACGTGGCGATTTCCGTCGCTTTGGAGGGGATCTGATGCAGCGGTTTATCATCGAGATGGGCATGGGCAACGATCTGCACGGCATGGATTATCAGAAGGCCGCCGGGCGCGCGATCGAAGACGCGCTGCGGCATTCGTCGATCCCGCTGTTCGGCGCGCTGGACATGGCCCATGACGCCATGGAAGTTCGGGTGACCGTCGGGGTGCAACAGCCCGATGCGCTGGATTGCGCGGCGCTGGCACGGCGGCTCCCGCGCGGGCGCGCCACCGTGACGGCGGTCCACGGCGGGCTGAACATCACCAATCCGGACAGCGGCGAGGTGACCGTGATCGCGCAGGCCGCCGTCGAGGCCTTCCTGCCGAAACAGGGGTGAGCCATGCCGGGGCAACCTGACCTGATCGTCTGGGATTTCGATGGCGTGCTGAACGCCAACATGCGCGGCGGGCGGTCCTTCTGGGCCGACACCATGAAGACCGACCTGGGCATCGACCCGAAGCGCATCTCCGGCGACATGTTCGCCGATGGGCAGAGCTGGTCGATCATCCGGGGCGAGGTGGACCTCTTGGCCCATGTCTCCGACTGGCTCGCCCGGAACGATTACACAATCCGCGGAGAGGATTTCCTGCGCTACTGGTTCGAGAAGGATGCGCATCCCGATGCCGAGCTTCTGGACTGGATCGCAGCGCATCCGGCGCGACATGTGATCGGCACCAACAACGAACATCACCGCTGCTGCTATATCGAGACCGAAATGGGCTATGCCGCCCACGTGGAGACCGTGTTTTCCTCCGGACGCATGGGCGCGGCCAAGCCCGACGCGGGCTTTTTCGCCCAGATCGAACGCTGGGCCGGGCTGCCGCCCGCGCGCATCCTGCTGGTCGATGACGTGGCGGCGAACATCTCCGCCGCGAAGGCCCGCGGCTGGCAGGGGTTCCACTTCACCGATGCAACCCGCACTGCCCTGCCCGCACGTCTGGGACTGGCATGAGCCGGGCCTTGATGATCCAGGGGACCGGCTCCAACGTCGGCAAATCCATGCTGGTCGCGGGGCTGTGCCGCGCTGCAAGGCGCCGGGGGCTTTCGGTGGCGCCCTTCAAGCCGCAGAACATGTCCAACAATGCCGCGGTAACGGCGGATGGCGGCGAGATCGGTCGGGCGCAGGCGTTGCAGGCGCTCGCCGCCGGGGTGCCGCTGCATACGGACATGAACCCGGTCCTGCTCAAACCGGAGACGGACGTCGGCGCGCAGTTGATCGTGCAGGGCAAGCGCCTGACCTCCACCAGCGCCCGCGACTACTATGATCTGAAACCGACGCTCATCACCCGTGTGATGGAAAGCTTCGACCGGCTCAAGGCGCGGCATGATCTGGTGATCGTCGAAGGCGCGGGCAGCCCCGCCGAGATCAACCTGCGGCAATGGGACATCGCCAACATGGGCTTTGCCGTGCCCGCACGGGTGCCGGTCGTGCTGGCCGGAGACATTGACCGGGGCGGCGTGATCGCGCAGATCGTCGGCACGCAGGCGGTGCTGGAGCCTCTGGACGCTGCGCAGGTGAGAGGCTTTCTGGTCAACAAGTTCCGGGGCGATCCGCGCCTCTTCGACGATGGCTATTCGGCGATCGAGGCGCGCACCGGCTGGCGCGGCTTTGGCGTCGCGCCGTGGTTCCGGGACGCGTGGAAGCTGCCTGCGGAGGATGCGCTGGACGTGGACGCGCCGCACCGCGCGGTCGGGTTGCATGTGGTCTGCCTGTGCCTGAGCCGCATCGCGAATTTCGACGATCTCGACCCGCTGGCGCAGGAACCGGGGGTGCGTCTGAACATGCTCGGCCCCGGTCGGGCGCTGCCCGGCGATGCGGACGTGGTGATCGTGCCGGGCACCAAGTCCACGCGCGGCGATCTGGCCTTCCTGCGCGCCATGGGGTGGGATGTGGATCTCGCGGCGCATGTGCGGCGCGGCGGTCATGTTTTGGGGATTTGCGGGGGGTATCAGATGCTTGGCACTTCCGTGGCGGACCCCGACGGGATCGAAGGTGCGCCGGGCTCGGATGCCGGCCTTGGTCTTTTGCAGATTGACACGGTGATGACAGCGGACAAGCGGCTGACCAACGTCTCCGCCATCCATGCCGCCAGCAATCAGAGCTTTCATGGCTATGAAATTCACATCGGCCGCAGCGAAGGCGCGGACCGCGCGCGGCCCTTTGCCCATGTCGGCGGGGAGGCGGAAGGCGCGGTGTCGGCGACGGGCCGCGTCAGCGGCAGCTACCTGCACGGCATGTTCCGCGACGATCGCTTTCGCGCCGCATGGCTGGCGGGCTTTGGCGTGGCTTCCTCCGGCGCGGGCTATGACGAGACGGTGGAGCAGACACTCGATGCGCTCGCCGATCATCTGGAGACCCATCTGGACGTGGCGGGTCTGCTTGATCTGGCGGAGTAAAGCCCCCTGCCCGCCCAACGCGCAGCCCGGGATGGAACCGAAAAGGAGCGGCAGCATGCACAAGAAAATCCTCGTCACCGGCGGCGTGCGCTCCGGCAAGAGCCGGTTTGCCGAACGGCAGACCCTGCTGCTCGGCAGACCCGCACTCTACATCGCGACCGCCGAGGCGCATGACAAAGAGATGGCCGAGCGGATCGCACGCCACCAGGCTCAGCGCGGCACCGAATGGCAGACCGTCGCCGAGCCGCTCGACCTGCCCGGCGCCCTGCAGCGCACCGACGACACCGCGCCCCGGCTGGTTGATTGCCTGACGCTTTGGCTCAGCAACCTGATGCTCGGCGGGCACGACTGGGAGGCCGCGACGGACCGGCTGATCGCAACGCTGCAGGCACAATCGGCGCCGGTGGTCTTCGTGACCAACGAAGTCGGCGCCGGGATCGTGCCGGAAAACGCGTTGGCGCGGGCGTTCCGCGACAATGCCGGCCTGATGAACCAGCGCGTGGCCGAGGCCTGCGACGCGCTCTGGCTCTGCGTGGCGGGGCATCCGCTGCGGCTCAAACCACACCCCGGGGACCCCGACCCAACGGGGTGATTGACCTTCCTCCCCATAAGGCTCCAGACTTGGCCCCAGATGCCGCACGTCAGAACGACTGCCAAGGACAGACCGATTTGCCCAGATACGCCAGAAGTTTCGCTGTTTTCCTCCTCTGCCTGCTCGGCCTGGCCAGTGCGCCCCGCTCCGCCGCCGCAGGCTGCATCGACTTTACCGAGACCGGCGGCGCGCCGAAGGCCCGCATCTGCCTGGACGAGACCTGCGAAGACACCACGCAGGCCTACCTGTGCTCGAACGCGACCCAAGCCTCGGCAGGGTATGCCAATGGAATCCACGTGCAGGAGGACGTCACGAGCAATGGCAGCACCATCACCATTCTGGTGAACGAGGTGCCCCTGCCGCGCGAACAATACGCGCGGATCACCTGCAACACCCTGCCGGACGGGCAGCCCTGCGATTTCTTTCCGACGTCCAACATGAACGCGGTCAACCTCAACTGGCTGTCGAGTTCCAGCCCGCTCGACGGGATGTGTGTCCAGCGCGAGATCGCCGGATGCGACGACGCCATCGCGCCGTTTCAGGGCGGGCGGCTGGCGATCTGCGGCTCCACCTGCCGCCTGAGCAACCCGGTCAATGTGCGCAACATGGACGCGACGCTCTATGATCTGGCCTGCAGCACGTCGCAAAGCGCCGCCCCGGTGCTGACCTCCGATCGTGTCATGGTCATCAAGCAGACCGGACAGACCGGCGCGCCCAAACTGTCCTTCGTCACCGAAAACTGGTCCGCCCCGATCGTGCCCTGCCCCTGACGGCGTGGGCCGGACACCCCGCAGTGTCCGGGCAGACTGCCTTGCATGACCGCGTCACAGCCCCTTGGCAATGGCGCGCAGATCGAACTTCTGGATCTTCCCGGTGGAGGTCTTGGGCAGCTCCATGAAGACGACCTTTTTCGGCGTCTTGAACCCGGCCAGCCGCTCGCGCGCAAAGGCGATCAGATCCGCCTCGCTGACTTCGTGATTGTCTTTCAGCTCGACAAAGGCACAGGGCACCTCGCCCCATTTGTCATCCGGCTTGGCCACCACCGCGCAGAGCAGCACGGCATCATGGCCCATCAGGCACCCCTCCACCTCGACCGACGAGATGTTCTCGCCGCCGGAAATGATGATGTCCTTGGCCCGGTCCGCGATCTGCACATAGCTGTCGGGATGTTGCACCGCGATGTCGCCCGAATGGAAATATCCCCCCGCAAAGGCCTCCTGGGTGGCTTTGGGGTTCTTCAGATAGCCCTTCATCACACCGTTGCCGCGGAACATGATCTCACCCTTGGCCTCCCCGTCGCGCGCGATCGGGGCCATGGCATCGTCGGTGACGATCACCTCTTCCATGAAGGGCATCGCCACGCCCTGACGCGCCTTGATCGCCGCCCGCTCCGCGCCCTCCAGCGGCTCCCACTCCGCCTTCCATGTGCATTCCGTCGCCGGGCCATACACCTCGGTCAGCCCGTAGACCTGCGTGACGTTGAACCCCATCGGCTCGATCTTGGCCAGCGTGGCCGGCGCGGGCGGGGCCCCGGCGGTGAACACCTCCACGATATGATCAAAGTCCCGCCGCTGATCCGCAGGGGCATTGACCAACGCGTTCAGCACAATCGGCGCGCCGCCGAAATGCGTCGCCCCTTCGTCGGCAATCGCATCGAAAATCGCCTTCGCCGTGATATCACGACAGCACACGACCGTGCCGCCGAGCGCAGGCATCATCCACGTGTGGCACCAGCCGTTGCAATGAAACTGCGGCACAATGGTCAGGTACTTCGGATGCAGTGTCATACGCCAGCTCAGCACCTGGCCCATGGCATTCAGATAGGCCCCCCGGTGGTGATAGACCACGCCCTTGGGCCGCCCCGTGGTGCCGGAGGTGTAATTGAGCGCAAGGCTCTCCCACTCGTCCTCCGGCATGTGCCAGGAAAACGCCGGGTCCCCTGTGGCCAGCAGCGCTTCGTACTCCGTGTAGTGGCCCTGCGCGTGCACCCCGGCATGATCGTCCGCGACCTCGATGATCTGCGGCGCGGGGCCGTCCATACGCTCAAGGGCCTCCGCCAACGTCGGCAGGAACTGCGGATCGCAGAACACCACCTTCGCCTCGCCATGATCCAGGATATACGCAACCGTATCGGGATCGAGCCGCGTGTTGATGGCATTGAGCACCGCCCCGCAGGCGGGCACACCGAAATGCGCCTCCGCCTGCGCCGGGATGTTCGGCAAAATGGTGGCGACCACATCGCCCGGCACAATCCCCAGCCCTGTCAGCGCACTGGCCAGCCTCGAAACCCGCTCTGCGTACTCGGCATAGGTCTTGCGATGCGGGCCATAGACAACGGCCAGATGATCGGGCCAGATCCCGACCGCCCGCTTGAGGAAAGAGAGCGGCGTCAGCGGTACGTAATTCGCCGCCGTACGCTCAAGCCCGGTCTCGTCCCGCATCCAACCCATGGTCCATCTCCCTCGCCAGTGTCTTGGCGATAATGGCGAGGCTTGGGGCTGGTGAAAAGCGGGTTTTGCAGTAGAACTGTTCCATGATCCTCTCCCCCGGACGCCGCTTCATCTTCGTACACATCCCCAAGACCGGTGGCACCTCGCTGGCGATGGCGCTGGAGGCGCGCGCGCACAAGGACGACATCCTGATCGGCGACACGCCGAAGGCGGTCAAACGCCGGGGACGGCTGCGCAAGCTCACCCCGAAAGGGCGGCTCTGGAAACACTCCACACTGGCGGACATCGACGGCATCCTGAGCCCGGAGGAGATCGCCGGGATGCAATGCGTGACGCTGGTGCGCAACCCTTGGGACCGGATGGTGAGCTACTACCACTGGCTGGGCGGGCAGACCTTCGCGCACCCCGCCGTAACACTGGCCAAGACGCTGGGCTTTGCCGATTTCCTGCATCACGAGGACAGCGTGCGCACCCTAAAGGCCTGGCCCACCCGCCGCTACCTGACCGACGCGCAGGGCACGGAGCATCCGGCCATCCACATCCGTCTCGAACACCTCGACACGGACGCCGGAGCGCTGTGGGATCACCTCGGCTTCCGCCTCGCCATCCCGCATGAA
Organism: Pacificoceanicola niger; assembly: GCF_048553275.1. Classification (NCBI taxonomy): domain Bacteria; kingdom Pseudomonadati; phylum Pseudomonadota; class Alphaproteobacteria; order Rhodobacterales; family Roseobacteraceae; genus Pacificoceanicola; species Pacificoceanicola niger. The sequence continues at coordinate 2,331 of NZ_JBLZMW010000016.1, read as the reverse complement.
AACCGCTCGCTGCGCCGCGCTTACCAGGACTACTACGACCCCGCCCTCGCGGCCCATGTGGCCACCCTCTGCGCCGAGGACATCGCCCGCTTTGGCTACCGCTTCGACAGCTGAACCGCCGCCAGGCCGCTCTTTGGTCCCAAAATACCTCGGGGTTCGGGGCAGAGCCCCGAGCGGGGGTCTGGGGGCTCGGCCCCCAGAGGACCCTGCGCGCCGCAAGGCGCCCCTTGTACCAGCGCCCTAGGGGATCGGGGCGAAGAGCGCGTCCTTCAACGTGCAATCTTTCACCACATCCCGCCCGCAGGGCACCGGCTTGAGATCTTTGGACAGGCACAGCCGCGCCTCCTGGATCCGGCCCGCCTTGCAGGTGATGGTCAGCATATCCTGCTCAAGGTCCGGATTGGCCTTCAGGAACGCTTCCTCGACCAGCGACGCCGGCAACGTCACCGCCTTCTCCAGCTGGCGGAACACCGCCGGACGGGTGACGCCTTCGTAGGCCTGCCGCGCCAGCGCGAAGTAGGCGTCCCCATCCAGCCCCGAGCAAATGCCATGCTTATTCCACTGATACCACGCCAGCCCCGGCGTGCCCATGATATCCGCCATGGAAGCCGTCAGCGCCCGCGAGGGTTGCCGTGCATCGCTGCGGCAATAGGACGGCCAGCCGCGATGGTTCTGCGGCCAAAGCCCGTGCATCACCCAGCCAAAATCCGCCTCGGCGTCACACTGCGGCGAGCCGCGCTCCTCCCCCTCCAGCGCGCACCAGGTCGGCGACCACGACAGCGACAGCACGTAATAGTCGAATGCGCCCGCCTGCTCCCCCTCCGCCGATGCCATTCCTGCGCTGAAAACCATGAACAGCCAGATCACCAAACCACGCATTTTCTCTTCCCTCTTTGCCTCGGACCGACTATAGAGCGCGCAGGTTTCCCTACAACGGCAACTTGTCCCGGAATAGCGGGGCCGCCCTGATCCGGCGCACCGGGTCTTGGCGAGACCGAAAACTATTGCCGTTCGGAACAGTCGAGATTTCGCAAGGAGGCACATGATGGCCAAACTTCTGCACCCCAAGGCGACCGCCGTCTGGCTTGTCGATAACACCACGTTGAGCTTCAAGCAGATCGCCGATTTTACCGGCTTTCACGAGCTGGAAATCCAGGGCATTGCCGATGGCGACGTGGCCACGGGCGTCAAGGGCTTTGACCCGGTCGCCAACAACCAGCTTCTTCAGTCCGAGATCGATCAGGCCGAAAAGAACCCGATCTACAAGATGAAGCTGAAATATAACGCCGCCGCCCATGACGAGGAAAAGCGGCGCGGGCCGCGTTATACCCCGCTGTCCAAACGGCAGGACCGCCCGAACGCGATCCTCTGGCTGGTCAAGTTCCACCCCGAGCTGGCCGACAGCCAGATTGCCAAGCTGGTCGGAACCACCAAACCGACGATCCAGACCATTCGCGAGCGCACGCACTGGAACATCCAGAACATGCAGCCGATCGACCCGGTCGCGCTTGGCCTGTGCCGCCAGTCCGAGCTTGACGCGGCTGTCGCCAAGGCCGCCAAGAAGATGGACAAGGTGATGACCGACGACGAGCGCCGCAAGCTGGTCTCGACCGAGCAGAGCCTCGAAATGGACAACGAACCGCGGCTGCCCTCCGCCATCGACGGGTTGGAGAACTTCAGCCTCTCCGATCCGCGCGGCGACGACGACGAAGAAGACAACCGCAAGGACAGCGACTTCGCCGACGCCGACAGCTTCTTCAACCTGCCCTCCGGCGAGGATGACGACGACGAGGACGACAAGTAAACCTTGCCTGTTCCGCGCGGGGCCTGCGGGCCTCGCGCACACCCGGAACCACAGGCCCGGCGTCAGCCCGAAATACAAAGCGCGCCCCGCGCGGTTCCAAATCGAACATCGCACCGCTTCGAGCTGATCCCGCCTTCACCGCCGGGACGCGTCAGCAACGCAGACGAAGTTTCCGTTCGCTGCGACTGTACGGATTCCGATGACCTACTGAACCCGCCGAACCCGAAGGGCGGTTGCCGGAAGCTCGCCGCAGGTGCGAACGTACCATGGCCTCGAAACGGAAGCGAACATTCCGCTAAGCTCACCCTGCCGGACCTGAGTGATACTTACCAAAGGGCATATTTCGTTGAACAACTCCCCCTTGATCGAAGTGCTCTCGGCTGATTCACTTTCAGCATAGGGTTGGAGGATCGGCGGTGATGGGACCGCGGCGGGAGGCGCAATCGGCGTTGTTTTAATAGTTCTCGCGCGCGGATCACGTGCCCCGGAGCCACCTGCTGCGCTCCATCGACCGGTTCGTTGATTTG